>JAYXUK010000001.1:0-390000 GCA_036663675.1 Streptococcus sp. 2A/TPW/M5
TATCGGGAAGACAGGATTCGAACCTGCGACACCTTGGTCCCAAACCAAGTACTCTACCAAGCTGAGCTACTTCCCGATCTAAAGCTACCGCTTTATGCACCCTAGAGGAGTCGAACCTCTAACCGCCTGATTCGTAGTCAGGTACTCTATCCAGTTGAGCTAAGGGTGCTCGTTCCTATTCAATTATTACATAGCCTTGCGACCATGCACCCTAGAGGAGTCGAACCTCTAACCGCCTGATTCGTAGTCAGGTACTCTATCCAGTTGAGCTAAGGGTGCTTCTTTCAACCTTTGTCTATGCCGAGGACCGGAATCGAACCGGTACGATCGTTACCAATCGCAGGATTTTAAGTCCTGTGCGTCTGCCAGTTCCGCCACCCCGGCCTCCTCAAGCGAACGACGGGATTCGAACCCGCGACCCCCACCTTGGCAAGGTGGTGTTCTACCACTGAACTACGTTCGCATTGCTTTCTTTATATAAAAAATGCCGGCTACATGACTTGAACACGCGACCCTCTGATTACAAATCAGATGCTCTACCAACTGAGCTAAGCCGGCTCATTATTATTCTCTTATGCGGGTTAAGGGACTTGAACCCCCACGCCGTAAAGCGCCAGATCCTAAATCTGGTGCGTCTGCCAATTCCGCCAAACCCGCAAAATATGACCCGTACTGGGCTCGAACCAGTGACCCATTGATTAAAAGTCAATTGCTCTACCAACTGAGCTAACGAGTCTTAAAATAATTTTCATTATCTTAACGGTCCCGACGGGAATCGAACCCGCGATCTTCGCCGTGACAGGGCGACGTGATAACCGCTACACTACGGGACCTATGGGAGTTAACGGGATCGAACCGCTGACCCTCTGCTTGTAAGGCAGATGCTCTCCCAGCTGAGCTAAACTCCCAAATGAGCCTAGTATCTACTAGGCTCAATCTCTTGCTAAGCGACTACCTTATCTCACAGGGGCAACCCCAACTACTTCCGGCGTTCTAGGGCTTAACTGCTGTGTTCGGCATGGGTACAGGTGTATCTCCTAGGCTATCGTCACTTAACTCTGAATGATTAAACATTCAAAATTGAACATCTATATTCTAACAAGTTAACCTTACATTGTCAATATCTTCTGACTCTTTGGATAAGTCCTCGAGCTATTAGTATTAGTCCGCTCCATTGCTCACACAACTTCCACTCCTAACCTATCTACCTGATCTTCTCTCAGGGCTCTTACTGATATAAAATCATGGGAAATCTCATCTTGAGGTGGGTTTCACACTTAGATGCTTTCAGCGTTTATCCCTTCCCTACATAGCTACCCAGCGATGCCTCTGGCGAGACAACTGGTACACCAGCGGTAAGTCCACTCTGGTCCTCTCGTACTAGGAGCAGATCCTCTCAAATTTCCTACGCCCGCGACGGATAGGGACCGAACTGTCTCACGACGTTCTGAACCCAGCTCGCGTGCCGCTTTAATGGGCGAACAGCCCAACCCTTGGGACCGACTACAGCCCCAGGATGCGACGAGCCGACATCGAGGTGCCAAACCTCCCCGTCGATGTGAACTCTTGGGGAGATAAGCCTGTTATCCCCAGGGTAGCTTTTATCCGTTGAGCGATGGCCCTTCCATACGGAACCACCGGATCACTAAGCCCGACTTTCGTCCCTGCTCGAGTTGTAGCTCTCGCAGTCAAGCTCCCTTATACCTTTACACTCTGCGAATGATTTCCAACCATTCTGAGGGAACCTTTGGGCGCCTCCGTTACCTTTTAGGAGGCGACCGCCCCAGTCAAACTGCCCGTCAGACACTGTCTCCGTAGATGATTAACCTACCGGGTTAGAGTGGCCATAACACAAGGGTAGTATCCCAACAACGCCTCCATCGAAACTGGCGTCCCGATCTCAATGGCTCCTACCTATCCTGTACATGTGGCACAGACACTCAATATCAAACTGCAGTAAAGCTCCATGGGGTCTTTCCGTCCTGTCGCGGGTAACCTGCATCTTCACAGGTACTAAAATTTCACCGAGTCTCTCGTTGAGACAGTGCCCAAATCATTACGCCTTTCGTGCGGGTCGGAACTTACCCGACAAGGAATTTCGCTACCTTAGGACCGTTATAGTTACGGCCGCCGTTTACTGGGGCTTCAATTCATACCTTCGCTTACGCTAAGCACTCCTCTTAACCTTCCAGCACCGGGCAGGCGTCACCCCTATACATCATCTTACGATTTAGCAGAGAGCTGTGTTTTTGATAAACAGTTGCTTGGGCCTATTCACTGCGGCTGACTGAAAGCCAGCACCCCTTCTCCCGAAGTTACGGGGTCATTTTGCCGAGTTCCTTAACGAGAGTTCTCTCGCTCACCTGAGGCTACTCGCCTCGACTACCTGTGTCGGTTTGCGGTACGGGTAGAGTATGATTAACGCTAGAAGCTTTTCTTGGCAGTGTGACGTCACTAACTTCGCTACTAAACTTCGCTCCCCATCACAGCTCAATGTTACAGAATTAAGCATTTAACTCAATTCACACCTCACTGCTTAGACGTGCACTTCCAGTCGCACGCTTTAGTTAGCCTACTGCGTCCCTCCTTCACTACATACTCTAGTACAGGAATATCAACCTGTTGTCCATCGGATACACCTTTCGGTCTCTCCTTAGGTCCCGACTAACCCAGGGCGGACGAGCCTTCCCTGGAAACCTTAGTCTTACGGTGGACAGGATTCTCACCTGTCTTTCGCTACTCATACCGGCATTCTCACTTCTATGCGTTCCAGCGCTCCTCACGGTACACCTTCTCCACACATAGAACGCTCTCCTACCATACCTATAAAGGTATCCACAGCTTCGGTAAATTGTTTTAGCCCCGGTACATTTTCGGCGCAGGGTCACTCGACTAGTGAGCTATTACGCACTCTTTGAATGAATAGCTGCTTCTAAGCTAACATCCTAGTTGTCTGTGCAACCCCACATCCTTTTCCACTTAACAATTATTTTGGGACCTTAGCTGGTGGTCTGGGCTGTTTCCCTTTCGACTACGGATCTTAGCACTCGCAGTCTGACTGCCGACCATAATTCATTGGCATTCGGAGTTTATCTGAGATTGGTAATCCGGGATGGACCCTCACCCAAACAGTGCTCTACCTCCAAGAATCTTAATGTCGACGCTAGCCCTAAAGCTATTTCGGAGAGAACCAGCTATCTCCAAGTTCGTTTGGAATTTCTCCGCTACCCACAAGTCATCCAAGCACTTTTCAACGTGCCCTGGTTCGGTCCTCCAGTGAGTTTTACCTCACCTTCAACCTGCTCATGGGTAGGTCACATGGTTTCGGGTCTACGACATAATACTAAGACGCCCTATTCAGACTCGGTTTCCCTACGGCTCCGTCTCTTCAACTTAACCTCGCATCATATCGTAACTCGCCGGTTCATTCTACAAAGGCACGCTCTCACCCATTAACGGGCTCGAACTTGTTGTAGGCACACGGTTTCAGGTTCTATTTCACTCCCTCCCGGGGTGCTTTTCACCTTTCCCTCACGGTACTGGTTCACTATCGGTCACTAGAGAGTATTTAGGGTTGGGAGATGGTCCTCCCAGATTCCGACAGGATTTCTCGTGTCCCGCCGTACTCAGGATACTGCTAGGTATAAAGACTATTTCGAATACGAGGCTCTTACTCTCTTTGGCTGACCTTCCCATGTCATTCTTCTATAATCTTTAAGTCCACATTGCAGTCCTACAACCCCGAAAAGTAAACTCTTCGGTTTGCCCTCCTGCCGTTTCGCTCGCCGCTACTCAGGCAATCGCTTTTGCTTTCTCTTCCTGCAGCTACTTAGATGTTTCAGTTCACTGCGTCTTCCTCTACCTATCCTTAACAGATAGGAGTACTAGCCATTAGCTAGTGGGTTCCCCCATTCGGACATCTCTGGATCGTCGCTTACTTACAGCTCCCAAAGCATTTCGTCGTTTGTCACGTCCTTCTTCGGCTTCTAGTGCCAAGGCATCCACCGTGCGCCCTTATTAACTTAACCTTATTTTTGGTCTTGCGACCTAAACTCTTTAAATATTTACAGCGTTTCGGTTTATTTTCTTGTTACTATTTGATATAGATATTCAATTTTCAATGTTCAATCTTAACACCCTTACAGTGTTAATGGAGCCTAGCGGGATCGAACCGCTGACCTCCTGCGTGCAAAGCAGGCGCTCTCCCAGCTGAGCTAAGGCCCCACAAGACCTCTCAAAACTAAACAAGACCAACGTACAGGTTTCCATTTCCTTAGAAAGGAGGTGATCCAGCCGCACCTTCCGATACGGCTACCTTGTTACGACTTCACCCCAATCATCTATCCCACCTTAGGCGGCTGGCTCCTTACGGTTACCTCACCGACTTCGGGTGTTACAAACTCTCGTGGTGTGACGGGCGGTGTGTACAAGGCCCGGGAACGTATTCACCGCGGCGTGCTGATCCGCGATTACTAGCGATTCCGACTTCATGTAGGCGAGTTGCAGCCTACAATCCGAACTGAGACTGGCTTTAAGAGATTAGCTTGCCGTCACCGACTCGCGACTCGTTGTACCAGCCATTGTAGCACGTGTGTAGCCCAGGTCATAAGGGGCATGATGATTTGACGTCATCCCCACCTTCCTCCGGTTTATTACCGGCAGTCTCGCTAGAGTGCCCAACTCAATGATGGCAACTAACAATAGGGGTTGCGCTCGTTGCGGGACTTAACCCAACATCTCACGACACGAGCTGACGACAACCATGCACCACCTGTCACCTCTGTCCCGAAGGAAAACTCTATCTCTAGAGCGGTCAGAGGGATGTCAAGACCTGGTAAGGTTCTTCGCGTTGCTTCGAATTAAACCACATGCTCCACCGCTTGTGCGGGCCCCGTCAATTCCTTTGAGTTTCAACCTTGCGGTCGTACTCCCCAGGCGGAGTGCTTAATGCGTTAGCTGCGGCACTGAGTCCCGGAAAGGACCCAACACCTAGCACTCATCGTTTACGGCGTGGACTACCAGGGTATCTAATCCTGTTTGCTCCCCACGCTTTCGAGCCTCAGCGTCAGTTACAGACCAGAGAGCCGCTTTCGCCACCGGTGTTCCTCCATATATCTACGCATTTCACCGCTACACATGGAATTCCACTCTCCCTTCTGCACTCAAGTTAAACAGTTTCCAAAGCGTACTATGGTTAAGCCACAGCCTTTAACTTCAGACTTATCTAACCGCCTGCGCTCGCTTTACGCCCAATAAATCCGGATAACGCTCGGGACCTACGTATTACCGCGGCTGCTGGCACGTAGTTAGCCGTCCCTTTCTGGTAAGTTACCGTCACAGTGTGAACTTTCCACTCTCACACTCGTTCTTCTCTTACAACAGAGCTTTACGATCCGAAAACCTTCTTCACTCACGCGGCGTTGCTCGGTCAGGGTTGCCCCCATTGCCGAAGATTCCTACTGCTGCCTCCCGTAGGAGTCTGGGCCGTGTCTCAGTCCCAGTGTGGCCGATCACCCTCTCAGGTCGGCTATGTATCGTCGCCTTGGTGAGCCGTTACCTCACCAACTAGCTAATACAACGCAGGTCCATCTCTTAGTGATGCATTTGCACCTTTCAAATCAATATCATGCGATATCGACTTTTATGCGGTATTAGCTATCGTTTCCAATAGTTATCCCCGCTAAGAGGCAGGTTACCTACGCGTTACTCACCCGTTCGCAACTCATCCGCTCGGTGCAAGCACCAAGCTTCAGCGTTCTACTTGCATGTATTAGGCACGCCGCCAGCGTTCATCCTGAGCCAGGATCAAACTCTCATTAAAATAATTGTTTGTCTTAAACTCATTCTGTCACTGACAGATTTATTGTTTTTATTGTTCAGTTACTATAACTTTCGTTATAGCGCCCTGCACATTGGTTCGTCTTGTTCAGTTTTCAAAGGTCTTTGTCGCTCTCGCGCGACAACTATATTAGTATATCATGACCTACCCTTACTGTCAACACTTTTTAAAAAATTTTTATTTTTTTGAAAGTTTTTACTTTTTGGTTTATATAAAAAATCAGGAGCATAAATGCTCCTGATTCCTCTATAATTTAATTGATGTTTTCAATCTCTTTTTGATCTTTATTCTTTTACTTCCAATAGACCGATGTCTCCATCTTCTCTACGGTAGATCACATTTGTTGTATTGTCTTCTGCATCACGATAAATGAAGAAGTCGTGTGCTAATAGATCCATTTGAAGGATTGCTTCATCTAAATCCATTGGTTCTAGATCAATTGTTTTTGAGCGAACAACTTTTTCTGTGGTTGCTGCTTCTTCTACAACTGCATCGGTAAACAATTTACCTGCACCAGATTTAACACGATTTTTCTTTTCGATTTTTGTTTTATTCTTACGAATTTGACGTTCAATTTTATCTACAACTAGATCAATTGAACCGTACATATCTTGAGAGACATCTTCTGCACGAAGTGTGATAGATCCAAGCGGAATGGTTACTTCTACTTTTGCGGTCTTTTCACGGTAAACTTTTAAGTTTACTCGAGCGTCTAGCTCTTGATCTGCCTGAAAATATTTTTCAATCTTTTCGAGTTTAGAAACGACATAGTCGCGAATGGCTTCTGTTACTTCTAGGTTTTCACCACGGATACTATATTTAATCATATTAGTACCTACTTTCTAAACATTATGTTTTTATTTATATGTATATTATAACGCTTTCATAAAGTTTTTGCAAATCTTTTTTACCTTGCGATTGAAAATGTCTTTATTTCTTTCACACCTTTTTCAATTAGTAGGCGCTTCATTAATTCGATTGTTTTGCCCGTTGTGTAGATATCATCAAAGATAAGATATTTCTGCTTTTTTGAAACCTCTTCTTTTAATTGAAAGTGTTGAGAGGTTTTTAATCTTTCTTCTCTTGTTTTTTTGATTGGGCTAAGCTGTCTTCTTTTGGAAGAGACTGCTGTACTTTATTTCTGCAAAATCTAATATAGTCGATACTTGATTGAATCCTCTTTCCTGCTTTTTTCATGGCTGATTGGAGTCGGTATTATCGTATAGCTTTTATACTTTTTCAAGGCTTTTTGATGTCACATGCAAATACCATTCCTAATAAACGATCTCCTTCAAATTTATATCGCTTGAAATAGTCCTTCATTGCTGCATTATATCTATATAATGCTTCATGTTCGACCATATTCCCTTTTGTATCCAGTATTCGCAATCTTTACATACTTTCTCCTCCTTATCTTTATAACATCTCGGACAATGGATTTCGCCAATTTGTTCGAAGTCTTCTTTGCATTCTTTACAAATCCATTCTTCTTGTTGATTCATAATTATAAGATCTATGAAATGTTCACCAGTTTTCAACTCTTTAGTACAAAGCAAACATTCTTTCAAAATCCAGCCTCCTGATTCATTTCCTTTATTTCTTTAATCGCTTTTTCATTTCTCGTGTTATACCATCTGATAGAAAAAGTAGTTCACCTGTTGGTCTTTCTTTACTTCGACCGACCCTTCCTGAAATTTGTACGAGGGCACTTTTAGTAAATAATTTGTGATTACTTTCTAAAACAAAGACATCTACAAATGGAAAAGTCACTCCTCTTTCTAAAATTGTTGTCGAGACTAGCATGGTTATGGCTCTGTTTCTAAACTCTTCTACCATTCGTAGGCGGTCTGTTGTCTGTGAGGATACAAAACCTACTGTTTCTTTGGGAAAGTATTTTTTAAGTTCTCAGTGAATTGTTGTCCTAATTCTATTTCAGATACAAAGATTAACAATGGGTAGTGAGTCTGTCTTTGTTTCTTGATCAGTTGCAATAGTTGGTAAGGGATTCTTCCTTTTTCTATTTTTTCTCTCATTTTCGATACCCATTTTATTTCAGGGACCACTAGTGGGTTCCCATGAAATCTTCTTGGAAGACTATAACGAATGATTTCTTTTTCTTGACCTTTTATCTAACTCATCTGTAGAGGTTGCTGTTAAATATAGGGTATTCCCCTCTTTTTATTGCATTCTGAGCTGCTTTATATAAGATTGGATTGTCTACATAGGGAAACGCATCTACTTCATCTATAATAAGGAGATCAAAGGCCTGATAAAACTTTAGCAATTGGTGGGTTGTAGCGATCACCAAGGGTGTTCTAAAATAGGGTTCCGATTCTCCATGAAGTAAAGAGATGGGGCAGGAAAAATCTTCCTTCATCCTTCCGTACAGTTCGATACAGACATCGATTCTTGGGGTAGCAATACAGACTGCTTTTCCTGCCTTGATCGCTGTTGCTACAACCTGATACATCATTTCCGTTTTCCCAGCTCCTGTCACAGCATGTACCAAGGCATGTTTCCCTGCTTTAACTGCTTGGATAAGTCCTTCAGATACCTCTTGTTGATAAGAAGTCAAGGCTCCTTTCCATTTTAGCACCTCTTGACCTTCAAAGTCTTGCTGTCCAATAGCATAAAGTTTTTGATCACTCCGGATCCTCCCCAATTGGATACAGGCTCTACAATACAGTACCTCTTCACTCAACTTCCACAGTTTTTGATCAATCAAACTGCCACATCGAAAGCATTGGTACCTTCCATTCTGTTTTTCTATAGCTGGAAGTTCTTGGGCAATTTCTTTTAGATCATTCGTCATTTGACTCTCCGTCAAGAGTCTTCCATAAGAATCTTCTATCTTCATACTTATTAATTCGCAAAAGTTGGAGAAAATCATTCTTTTTTGTAAAATAAGAATATGGAATATGTTACATTTAAAGAGAACGGCACTGTTCAAGAAGAAATCAAAAATCAAAATTCATTTGTCATGTCAAGCGAGTCTCCTCTGAAGAGGAAGCTAGAGATTTTATCAATGCCATCAAAAGGAACACTATAAGGCTACACATAACTGCTCTGCTTTCATCATTGGGGAACAAAGTGACATCAAACGGACCAGTGACGATGGAGAGCCTAGTGGAACCGCTGGGGTACCGATGTTAGGAGTTTTGGAGAATCATCGCATCACTAATAGTTGTGTCGTGGTTACCCGCTATTTTGGAGGTATTAAATTAGGTGCTGGCGGTCTGATTCGTGCTTATGCTGGAAGTGTTGCACAAGCAGTTCGAGAGATTGGACTGGTAGAAATCAAAGAGCAAGTGGTACTTGGGATCACACTTTCTTATTCCCAATACCAAGAATTTGCTAATTTCTTAAAAGACCATCAATTGGCGGAACAAGATCCGATGTTCACAGATCAGGTGATGACAACTATTTTTGTGGATAAAGAAAACACAAGTTCTATCACAGCAGCTTTAGTCGAATTTTATAATGGTAAAGTCATTATTGAGGATCAAGGAATTCGTGAGGTTGAAGTACCCCTATTTTCTGTAGAAAAATAATTAAAATACTATCGGCAACGATAGTTTTTTTATCACACCCATAAAATTTCTATATTTTACATTCTTCTCGCAAGAGACTATACTTGTTAGTATCAAGAAAACCTAGAACTGAGGTATATTATGGCTATTTATGAAAATATTACAGAATTGATTGGGAACACTCCGATTGTCAAATTGAACCGTCTTGTTCCTGAAGGAGCTGCAGATGTCTATGTCAAACTCGAAGCCTTCAATCCTGGATCATCTGTTAAAGACCGGATTGCTTTGAGCATGATTGAAAAAGCTGAAGCGGATGGCTTGATCAAACCAGGTGATACCATTGTCGAAGCAACTAGTGGGAACACAGGGATTGGCTTGTCATGGGTCGGCGCAGCTAAAGGCTACAAAGTTGTGATTGTCATGCCTGAAACCATGAGTGTGGAACGTCGTAAAATCATCCAAGCCTATGGAGCTGAACTCGTTTTGACTCCTGGAAGTGAAGGAATGAAAGGCGCTATCGCTAAAGCTGAAGCAATCGCTGCAGAAAGAAATGGCTTCCTTCCTCTTCAATTTGAAAACCCTGCTAACCCAGAGGTACATGAAAGAACAACAGGACAAGAAATCGTTGATGCCTTTGGAAAAGATGGTTTAGATGCTTTTGTCGCAGGTGTTGGTACTGGTGGTACTGTTTCTGGTATTTCTCATACTTTGAAAAAGAATAATCCTGCTGTCAAAGTCTATGCCGTTGAGGCCAATGAATCCGCAGTCCTTTCTGGCGAAAAACCTGGACCACATAAAATCCAAGGGATTTCAGCTGGTTTTATCCCAAATACTTTAGACACTAATGCATATGATGGTGTTCGTCGCGTATCTTCAGAAGAAGCTTTCGAACTTGCACGCGCTATCGGTGGAGCTGAAGGATTCTTAGTCGGTATCTCAAGCGCAGCTGCTATCTATGCTGCTATTGAAGTCGCAAAAGAATTGGGTAGCGGTAAAAAGTTCTTGCTCTTGCACCAGATAATGGAGAACGTTATCTTTCTACTACCCTTTACGAATTTGAATAATTCTCTATATCAAAAAACTTCGATAGGTTTCATCAACCTATCGAAGTTTTTATTTCTTTCTTGTTTGCTAAAGAATACCTTTCCTTCTTTAACCCAGGTCGGCATCTGTTGAGCTAAGGGCGCAAAACCACTCTTGTAGCGGTCATTTGAAAAACGATGGTGTCGAATACTTCGTTGTGGTGTTTCTTCTAGTGTTCTCAGAGAGAGGCTAGCTTTCTTAGAATATTCATCAACATCGATGACTTGGACAAAGACCTTCTCCCCAATCGACAGAATATCCTGAATATTACTTACATAACCACTTCTAATCTCCGAGATATGAATCAAGCCCGTCACACCCGACTCTAGTTCGACAAAGGCGCCGTAAGGTTGAATTCCTGTGATGGTTCCTTCTAACTTATCTCCAATTCTCATATTAGTCCTCAATTTCGATGGTTTCAATCACGACATCTTCTACTGGCTTATCCATCATCCCTGTCTCAACAGCCGCGATCTCATCCAACACAGCAAAGAAGCTTCATCCATCAATTGACCAAATACTGTATGACGTTGATCTAGGTGAGGAGTTCCCCTTCTGTCGTATAGATTTCTGCGATTTTTTCAGGCCAGCCACCGCGGACCAATTCCTTTTCGAATATGGAAGATGTTGATTTTGTACAATAAAGAATTGGCTGCCATTTGTGTTTGGTCCAGCATTTGCCATCGAAAGGGCTCCGCGAATATTGTACAATTCTTTTGAAAACTCGTCTTCGAAGCTCTCCCCATAGATGGATTCACCACCCATACCTGTGCCTGTTGGATCTCCCCTTGGATCATAAAATCTTTAATAATCCGATGGAAAATGACACCATCATAATAGCCAGACTTAGCAAGAGCTACAAAGTTTGCAACTGTTTTTGGCGCTTGATCCGGGAACAATTGAATGTTCATCTCACTGTGATTGGTTTTGATCACAGCGACAGGACCGTCAACCGTAGCAAGTTCTAACTGTGGTAATGTCAATTCTTTTTCAACCATATTTAACTCCTCTAAGGCATAGAATATGCCATCTTCTTCTAAATTCTTAGTGATATAATCAGCTTTTTCTTGTAACTCTGGAGCAGATTTTCCCATTGCGATACTAATTCCAGCGTAATCAAACAGTTCTAGATCATTTAATCCATCCCCAAATACTAAAACATTCTCTGGCTTCAAGCCCAAATGATTTACAAGATGAGAAACTCCTGAAGCTTTTGAAGCTTCAAAGCGAACAACATCTGATGAATGGGGATGCCACGAAACTAGGCGCAAGTTCTCTTGCAAAGAAGGGGCAACTCTAGCTCACTATCCTGTTCATCAAAGGTCCACATTTGGAAAATAGGTTCTTTCAAATGCAGATCTGGATCTACGGGTAAGTTTGGATAAATGATGTCAATAGCATCACTGATCAAGGGTGTCCGATTAGACAGGGCAGCTTGATGACTAGCTACTAACCCATAATCAATCTCGGATTCTTTGGCCCAATCCACAAAAGAAGAAACGATTGCTTCATTGATTGGTGATTGGTAGATCACAGTTCCTTTTGTATCTTCTATATAGGCACCGTTTAAGGTTACTAGAAAATCAGGCTTTAAGTCCATGATTTCAGGAACAACCCCAAAATCCCTCTACCGGTTGCAATCCCTGTTCGGATTCCTTTTTCTTTCAACTGATGAAAGACTTCTTTGACAGATTCTGGAATCAATCCAGTTTCTTTTGCACGTAATGTATCATCAATATCAAAAAGACGATTTTAACTTTTTGGCTTTATAACGTAATTTTGCGTCCACTTGTCTCCCCTTATGATCATGCTCTATTATAGCATGTTTCCTTTTAAAATCTTCTTGATTCACCAGATGGTGTCGGAAGGCATAGACGACTGCTTGCGTCCGATCACTGACTTCCAATTTGGATAAGATGTTGGAGACATGGGTCTTCACTGTTTTCAGAGAAATAAAGAGTTCATCTGCTATTCGTTGATTTTCATATCCTTTTGTTAATAGAGCTAGAATATCTCGTTCTCTAGCTGTCAAATCATCATGCAATTCAGCATGGTTCTTTCGTGACTCAACTTTTTGACTAACTTCTGTCTCAATCGCAAATTCTCCCTTTGCAACCTTTCGGACAGCTTGTAAGATCTCAGTTGCTGACGAGGTCTTTAAAATATACCCTTTGCACCGGCATCTAAGACAGGGTAAATCTTTTCGTTATCTAAATAAGACGTCAAAATGACAATTTTAGCTTCCGGCCACTCTTTAAGGATGGCTAGAGTCGCATCGATTCCATTTAGCTCTGGCATCACAATATCCATGATGATGACGTCTGGTCTTTCTTTCAGCGCCAAGTCCACCCCTTCATGCCCATTTTTCGCCTCTAAGACCTGCTCAATATCGGTTTGCATGGACAAAAAGCTTTTCAATCCCAATCGGACCATTTCATGATCATCTACTAATAATACTTTCATACAGTTTCCTTTTCATTTTTATCTTTTACAAGGAGGGAACGCGAATATCCACAGCCACTCCCTTTTGAGGACTCGTTCTTATTTTAATGGTTCCCGCCATGTCTTCTACACGTTCTTGAATATTTTTCAACCCATAACTCAATCGTTCTAATTTTTCCTGCTCAAAGCCGATTCCATCATCTACCATCCGTAAATGAAGTTGTTTTCCTTCCTGATGCAAAAGACATCCATTTGTTGAGCTCTAGCGTGTTTTAAGGTATTGCTGACAATTTCTTGGACGATTCGAAATAGATGTTCTTCCATATTTTTGGAATACTTACGTCATTATGATGGAAGACAACTGTTAGGTTACTCTTTTCCTTCAATTCTCTAAAAATCATCTCCATCCCTTCTACCAAACTTTTTCCTTCCAATTCTGTAGGACGAAGATGTAGGAGCAAGACGCGTAAATCATTTTGGGCTGTACCTAGAATATCCGATACACCTTTTAGTTGCTGCTGGATCTGACTTTTCTCTAACTCAAGGGCCTGTGTTGCCACTCCAGATAAAATCATATTGGCTGCAAACAATTCTTGACTAACCGTGTCATGTAGATCACGCGCAATTCTCTTACGCTCGATTTCCACAATTTCTTCCTCATTTCGCATCACACGATTTTCACTTTTTGTAAATTTTCTTCTAGTCGAAGCAATTTGCTGTCCAATAAATCTAACTGTTGATTCAATTCTTTGGGGGCAATTTCTTTTCGCTGTGAAGCAGTCAGGATAGATTCTACCTTTTGTTGTACTGCATGAACCGTTACAAATTGCGTGATCTTAATAATTAAGACAACCAAAGCCGTCAATGCAAGCGTCAGACTAAAAACCAAAAATAGGAATGATTGAAGCAGGGAAAGATCTGAGAGAAGTTTGCCCCACTGAAAACCAACAAAATGGAAAATGGTATGACAAATGACCGCAACCACCATTAGGGAATAGAAGTACAATAGGAGATAGTCTAATTTCTTCATGCGCGAATCACCTCAACATCCCCAACAATACCAACTAACACAATTTTTATAGAACGATGCGATCTCCGATAATGTGACGTTTCAATATCTATGGTTTCATTTCTCATTTTACGGACAGGAAGATCCAAAACTTCAGATCTCCATACAGGGTGTTAATTTGTAAATGCAACTCTAAATCAATCGGTAAGATAATTTTTGTATTTCCAAACCCTTTCCGAATGATCACCACATTGTCCCAATTGCAAATGGCTACCTCCTCTAAATGGAGGGTGTCATTCCCAAAAACTCGGATCACATTCAGATCTCGATACCCTCGACTTTGCTTTGAAAAATGTTGTAAATCACCAATCCATCGAGTTTTTCCTGACGAATTTTCGTATCCTCTTCAACATCAAACACAACTGCTTCATTTTCCTTATACATATAAGGGTAGGCGATCAATAAACCATAAACCACCGCAAATAAAATGGCTGCAATCACAAAAGGATTCAGCATCACGATAAAAAACAAGAGCACACTCAGCGCGATTAATAGAAAATTTGCTTTTGTTTGCCAAAATAGTAATACAAAAGGAGCAAAAGAGAACCATCAAGACAACAAATCTGGAAAAATCGATTGATAAAATGGTGATCGCTGCTAATGTTAACAAAACGGCTTCAACGAAAATAAAAATTTGTATTTTCCACATAGTCTACCTCATCTTTTCCTATTTTATCAAATTTTTCCTCATTTGACTTCCGTCTGTGGTTGGATAATGCGAAGAGCAAAAAACACCCAAAAGATAGAAATCCTTTGGGTGTCCTTGGTATCGGAATGAATTGTTATTAAATAAGTTCTTTCCGATAACAGTTGTCTAGAGGCATTATTTATACATGAATGCCCAGTAATAGTTACCGTCACCATTGATGACTGCTGCTACCGCACCTTCTGTGGCATTTGGATCGAGCATTAATTCTCTCAATCCACTGTTATACCATTTCGTTGCGACTGTTGTTGCATTGTCTTCACGGCGAGCTACAAAACCTGTGCTATCGTACTGACGTGAAATAGTATGGGCTTTTGGTAAGGCACGTGAGTTGTAGACATCATCTGACCAAGTCAATTCTTTTAAGCCTTGTGCTTTTCGCAATTCGTTAATCTTAGCAAAAGCTTCTTTCGCTTTATCTAACTCGATATAGTTTGTATTGTCTGTTGCTTCTACGCGATAAACGAATTTCACATAGCCAAACTCAACATCTTTGTAGTTCTTGTCATCTACTCCACTCTTCAAGTTAGCGATTAAAACATAGTCTTTAGCCCATGGGTTTTCTTTAGATTGCTCAAAGAGTTCTGGGTCCTCGATTTCCCATTCTACTTTAGCATCCCAGCCAGCATTATCAATAAATTTAGGATTCATTTTCTTAATGACATAGTCCTTAAATTCATCCACATTCTTAAATGGAAGAGCTTGACCTGCTTTAGCTGTTTCTACCAGATTTGTAGAGTAGAGCTTCACGCTTGAGTCTCGATCGCTATAGGCATATTCATCATCTTTAGCATCTTCATGGAATTTTGGATCGATTTCAGGATCTTTCGGATCTGTCATTCCATAAAGTTTCCATTTATCTCCATTCCATTTCCAATAAGCAGAGTAACCAGTTGCTTCCGTATCAGAAGGAACGTAGTAATAGTGAGTCGACCCGTCAAAGTAGTAGTTCTTATCTCGACGCAAAGCTGCTGATCCAGGTTTGCCAGGAGGATAGACTATCTTTGGTGCTCGTCCATTTGGAGCCCATGGAAGATGTTCTAATCCTTCTGCTGGTGTCTCAACGTATGGAGGAATTTGGTTTTCACTAGGTTGATCTGTTGATACCAAACCATCATTTCCAGGCACTTCAGGTTGCACCGGTTCTTCTGGTTTTGGTTCACTTGGATTTTCTGGGGTTGGTGCGAAAGGATCAAACTCTCCATCTGCTCCTACAAATGGAGGATTTTCTGGGAAGATCAAGTTCCCGTGATCTTCTGGTGTAGATGGTTCTGATGGGTTGACTGGTTGATCGGGTTTATCGCTTGGATCTGGCTCGTCAGGTGTTGGAGTTGGATCTGGAGTCGGTGTTGGGACTGGATCAGGAGTATCAGGATTTTCCGTCGAATTCTTCACAAATACCCATTTACCATTTTTATAGTAGTAATAATCCCCATTATCTAATACATAATAATGGTAGCCATTTTCATATACATAATGAGGGTCATTGGCAAGGTTATTAGTAGAGTTATTCCGATTAGTTAAAGGCTTCCACTCACCATTGCGGTAGATCCGATAAGTCCCATCACTCATCCGATAATAATGATTGCCATTCCAATAAATGTAGTTTACATCATTTTCCAAGGAATAACCATAGTTCCAACCATTATAGCCATAATAATTATTCCAGCTAGGATAACCATAGTTATAGCCATAATAATAGTTCCAATTTGGATATCCATAGCCATAACTATAGGTCCATGAATTATAGCCATTATAACCGTTCCAATTATTGTAACCATAGTTATAATAGTTTGAACGATAAGGGAGGTATTCCATCCTCTATTTTCTGCAGCTACTTTTGTTGCTATAAATGCCGGGACAATCATAGCTGTTGCTAAGATTGCTCGACTAACCACTCTATATTTTCTGTCCATTTAAATAATCTCCATTGGGAAAGTATAGGCGAAAGATACATCAACTATGTGCACATATTTCAAAAGTCATTCTACCTCCCTGTTTCTTAGTTCACGATAGTTATCTCCACCAGTTGTCAAGGCCTATTCAACTAGTAGAAAAAAATCTATTCGTTTACCAATTTCCTATCAAAGCAGGTCTGAACGACATTTTTACTCTTTGATCTCCTTTCACGCAGATTATAGCATGTGGGCTAAAACAAAGGCAAATAATTTGATATTCAATCTATTTTCAACTTCAAATTACCTTATGTTTAATTGACTATTTTATTTTACCGGACTTGAAACCCCTTGTTTGTTAAGGGATTCACATAATCTATTCATCTGTAGAAAAATAGTTTCTTGAAGCGACCTCAAAGTTTTTCCCTCTACAGGGAAATAAAAAATCACGACATAGCAACAAAAAATACAAAAAGACTCAGAAATTCATCTGAGTCTTAGACTGATTTATGAATCTCCACCAGTTGCACTACTGCTGGAGCTTTCTGTATCTGATCGTTCAGCAGAGGATGAACTAGATGCATCTGAACTTGATGAGGCTTTCGTACTTGAAGAAGCCGTCACTTTAGGCTCATATACAGTCAAAACAATTCGTGTTCGGTTAATATCCACCGTACTCGAAACTTCTGGAGTTTGACTGACAATTTGACCGGCAGAAACAACTACCCCATCAGGGAGATGTTCCGTTTTTCTTAATTCGATATTGGCTTCTTTAATACCATAGATCTCAATCAAATTACTTCTAGCAAAATCATAAGTTGATCCAACATAGTTTGGCATTTCAATTGAAGTCGTTTCTTTCGCTACTTTCAAAACAATCTTGGTTTTTGAATTCAGAGAATATTGCTCTCCTGGAGCTGGGGTTTGTTCAAGAACTGTCCCTGCAGCATAATCGAAGGTCTCAACTTCTTCAATCGTGATCATTTTGCTTGATACTTTATAAGTATTTTTCAGATCTTCCTCTGCTTTAGCTCGTGTTTCTCCTACATAGTTTGGCATTTCAAAACTATTTGGACCTTTTGAAACAATCAAATCAATGCGACTTTGTTCTTTCTTTTGAGCACCTGCATTTGGATTGGTCCGAATCACATAGCCTTCTGCAACCGAATCACTGTACTCTTCTTTCTCTTCACCGACTTGAAGGTCTTGTCCCTCAATAACCGCTCTAGCTTCGGCAATGGTTTTGCCGGAAACATCTGGAACTGTTTTATTGGCTGGGCTCATATATAACAAGAAAGTAAAGGCTGCAAGAACTAGGGCAATGGCAACAAACAAGACCTTGTAGCGTGCCCGCAAGCGTCTTCTTGGCTTTTTACTTGGCGCCATTGTCTGCTGGTCAGATAATGGTCGATTAGGATCTACTGAACTGATTTCACTGCGTACCTCAGAGATTGGAACAGGAGCTGTCTTTGGAGTTGGACTCACTTTTGGAAGAGTCTTTGTATCAGCTTTCGCTTGGTCTTCAAAAACTAGTTTTTTCTCATTTCTTCTCTCGTAGGACAAGCAACTTGAAAGATCCACATACATCTCAGCCACTGATTTATAGCGATCCGTCAGTTTTTAGCGGTCGCCTTGATCACCACATTTTCTAAAGCTTGTGGAACATTCTTATTTTCTTCACGAATAGATGGGAGCGGCTTTTGAAAATGCTGCAAAGCGATTGTAACGGCACTATCTCCATCATAAGGAATGTGTCCTGTCAACATCTCATAGAAAATGATCCCCATCGCGTAGATGTCACTTTGCACCGTAGCTTTTGAACCGCGCGCCTGCTCAGGGGACAAATAATGAACCGACCCCAACATCGAGTTGGTCTGGGTCAAACTAGTCTCTGCAAAGGCCACCGCAATCCCAAAGTCTGAAACTTTTGCTGTTCCATCTGGTGTCAAGAGGACATTTTGTGGTTTTAAATCTCTATGGATAATGCCCCGCGTATGGGCAAGACGCATAGCTAGAAGGATCTGCCCCATCAAACGAACAGCTTCTTCGTTTGATAAAGGTGCATTTTCTTTGATATAGCGTTTCAAGTCTAAACCTGCAACATATTCCATTGCAAGGTATTGTTGTCCTTCTTCTTCGCCAATGTCTGTAATCCGAACGATATTTGGATGGTCCAGCTCTGCCATCGCCTTTGCTTCACGCTGAAAACGCGCAACCGCAATGGGATCCGTCTGGTAATTCGTACGCAGTACCTTGACTGCAACTTCTTCCCCATCTAAAATCAAATCACGCGCAAGATAAACATCTGCCATCCCGCCACGTCCAATTTGTTGGATGATTTTATATCGCCCGGCAAAAATTTTGCCGATTTGAATCATGCTGCGTCCTCCTCAGTAAAGTGGAGCAGTACAACAGTGATATTATCCAAGCCTCCAGCATTATTGGCAAAACGAATCAAGGTTTGAGCTTTTTCTTCCAGTGAAACATCACTCAAGACAATGTCTCTGATTTCATCTGGGCCAATCATATTGGTTAAACCGTCACTATTGATCAAAATATAATCATCTGCTTCAACCGTCACCAAACCATAATCCGGCTCTAACTCATCTTTTTGGCCAATGGACTGAGTGATAATGTTACGTTGAGGATGATGGGCTGCTTCTTCCTCTGTAATTTGACCTGCTCGTAAAGAGCATTTACAAGAGAATGGTCACTAGTCAACTGCTGGTATTTGCCCTGACGAATGAGGCCAATCCGTGAATCCCCAACGTGGGCATAAATCACTTGTCCTTCTACAAAAGCCAAAGCTTCCAGTGTCGTTCCCATTCCTTTGTGCTCATCATCTTGCCCAGCTAAATGGATCCGACGGTTCACAGCTTCTAAATGTTCTGCAAACCATTCCCGTACTTGATTAACCGTCTCGATCTCAGAAGAAACCCAAGCCGCACCTAGGTCTGTGACTGCCATTTCACTAGCAATATTTCCGGCACGGTGTCCTCCCATACCATCAGCAAGAAAAACCATCGGTTTTCCTGCCTTGTTTGTATATTGATTTGCATAGTCTTGGTTATTTGTCCGTCTTTGACCTACATCGGTTAAGATCGTCATATCCATACTGTCAGTTTCCTCCTGATATTATGAGATTCTCTTAAAACGACTAATAAAGAAGCCGTCGCTTCCATATAATTCGGGTGTAATAAGGATACAATCATTTTTAAGAATATCTTTTCTTTCGTGATCCAATGGGACTTGTTCGAAATTTGGATGGTTTTTCAAAAATTGGTCCACCACTTCAAAATTCTCTTTGCCCATAATTGTACACGTACTGTACACTATTATACCACCTTTACGCACACTTTGACAAACACTATCCAGAATGGCCAATTGAATAGCTTGTAAAGATACAAAATCTGCACTCTCTTTATTGTACTTGATATCAGGCTTTCTCCGTATCAAACCAATCCCTGAACAAGGCGCATCCACCAAAATTTTATCGAAAGCATCAGGTCCAAATGTTTCAAAAACTTTTGTCGCATCTAACTTCTTTGTCAAAATTTTGTCCGCAACATGGAGCCGATTAGCATTTTCTTGAATCAATTTGAGCTTATGGTCATAGAGATCCAAGGCTGTGACTTTCCCAGTTGTGAGATAAGAAGCCAGGTGGGTCGTCTTTCCACCTGGAGCCGCACAGGCATCTAAAACCCACTCATCTCCTTGCAAATCCAAAGCTGGTGCCACCAATTGACTGGACTCGTCTTGAATAGTAATGCGCCCTTCTTTAAACAAGGAATGCGCCGCAAAATGTCCCTGCTCTTTCACGAGAGCGGACGAAGCAAGTAGAGAGGAGGTTGCTTCGAGTAGCTGAGCCAACTCTTCTTTTTCGTCCAGATCAATCACACGAATACTGGATTTATTACGCTGATAGAGACTCTTAAAAATAGCGCAAGCACGTTCTTCACCGTATTCTTCGATCAATGCTTTGACCAACCATACAGGTAGGGAATACTCTACCGAATAACGTTTGTTCTTTCGCTTGATCGTATCAACAGCTGGTAGCCCTCGCGGAGGAGCTTTCTAAGAATAGCATTGACAAACTTCTCACTGCCTTCTTTACGACGTTTTGCTATCTGGACAGCTTCATTGACGATGGCATGATCGGGAATGCGGTCTAAATAGACAAGTTGATACAAACTCATCATCAAAAGATAATAGAGCCAAGGATCTAATTTCGTCCGGTCTTCAATCACGTGGGCGAGATACCACTCGAGTGTTATCTTTCGTGCTACAGTACCGTAAACAACTTCCGTAACAAAGCTTCTATCTTTATCTGAAAGTTGAGAGTGTTCTAACGCTTGATTTAGGGCAATATTAGAATAAGCTCCTGCTCAAAAACCTCTTCTAGCACTCGAACAATCTGTTCACGCGCATTCATTTGTTTAACTTCCAAAGTGATCTCCTACTTTCAATTGACGGCCAGCGCCATTCAAAAAGTCTGTGGTGGACATTTTTGGTTTTCCTGCCGGCTGCACAACTTTGAGGGACAGCGCGCCTTCTCCTGCAGCGACCACCAACTCTTTTTGGTCAAAGCAATCACTTCTCCTGGATTTCCATTTCCTTCGCATAGCTCTGCTTCATAAACTTTAAAGCGCTGACCATTTAATAACGTATGAGCAACTGGCCAAGGATTCATCCCCGGATCTGGTTAAAGACTTGGCGATTGGTTTTGGTCCAGTCCAAAACCTCTTCTTCCGGTAAAATATTCGGTGAAAATGTGACCAAACTTGGATCTTGTGGACTTGGCTTGATCTCCCCTGCCAGGTAAGCTGGCAAAGTATCTAGGAGTAAGTCACGTCCAAGGACAGCCAATTTTTCAAACAAAGTTCCCACATTGTCCTCATCTAAAATTGGGAGAGAACGAGCTGCAATCATGTCTCCGGCATCCATTTCCTTGACCATTTCCATAATTGTAACCCCAGCTTCTTCATCACCATTGATCAGGGCATAGTGAATGGGAGCTCCACCTCTATATTTAGGTAATAAAGACGCGTGGACATTCACTGCAAACTGGAAGTTCTCCAACAATTTTGTCGGTAAAAATTGTCCAAAAGCAGCGGTCACAATTCCATCTGCATCTAGTGATAAGAGAGTTTCCATTTCTGGACTACCCGATAATTTCTCCGGCTGAAGAACCGGTAGTTGATGGTCCAAAGCTACCTGCTTCACCGGGGTCATTCGAATCTCTTTTTGCGACCTACTTTGCGGTCTGGTTGAGTCACAACTGCCAAAATTTCATAGCGCGAATCTGCTAACAATCCCTTTAAAACCGTCGCTGAAAAATCAGGCGTTCCCATAAAAATTAATTTTGTCATTTCTTTCTTCCTTACATAAAACTTTGAGGTTCATTATCAATACTGACACGTAGATCTTGGTTGCCTCTTTCTTGTGTAAATTCTAAGATTTGATTCAAGACCTGAGTCATGCCTTCTTCGAAACGATATTTCACAATGATTTGATAATGATACAAATTATGTGTGCGTGCAATTGGTTTAGGTGTTGGTCCTAAGATTTGGACCTGATCAGATAAGCCAGATCGGAGAATTTCCATGACCTGATGTGACTTCTCCATCACAATTTCCTCACTCTTATGGGATAGGGTTAACCCAACTGTGAAGTAATAAGGCGTATAGCCTAACTGCCGGCGAATCTGCATTTCATAGGCAAAAAGCCTTCATAATCTTGGTCTTTGGCAAATCGAATCGCATAATGATTGGGGTTGTAGCTTTGAATGATAACCTCTCCTTCTTTCTCTGCTCGTCCGGCCCTTCCTGCCACCTGAGTCAAGAGTTGAAAGGTTCTCTCAGAGGATCGATAATCCGGTAAATTTAAAGAAGTATCCGCATTCAAGACACCCACCAACGTCACATTTGGAAAATCCAAGCCCTTAGCAATCATTTGCGTCCCTAACAAAATATCCGCTTCTCCATTCCCGAAAGCATCTAATATCGCTGCGTGGCTCCCTTTTTCGGGTGGTATCCACATCCATGCGCAGAATTTTAGCTTCAGGAAAGATCTCTTGTAATTCATCATAGGCTTTTTGCGTTCCTGTCCCGTAATAACGAATGGAAGGACTTTGGCAATTTGGACAGTGTCGAGGAATCGCTTTGCTATAGCCACAATAATGACAGTTCATGGTTTTAGTATCCATGTGGAGGGTCAGTGAGATATCACAGTTGGGACAAGTATCCACAGTTCCACACTCGCGACACATGACAAAGCTGGAATAACCACGGCGGTTCAACATCAAGACAACCTGCTCTTTTTTCTGCAAGCGTTCAGCAATAGCTTCCACTAGAACCGGAGTGAAGTTACCAGCTTCATTTTGGCCAATATAATCACGAAAATCAACGACTTTAACTTCTGGAATTTTGGCTGCCGGATTGGCCCGCTGGGTGAGACGAATTAATTCATAAACCCCTTTTGTTGCACGAGCCCGCGATTCTAAACTTGGTGTAGCAGATCCAAGAAGCAAAACTGCTTGATTGTACTGAGCCCTTAGAACTGCGACTTCCCTTGCGTGGTAGCGTGGATTACTATCTTGTTTGTAGGAAGCCTCGTGCTCCTCATCAATGATGATCGCTCCTATGTTTTTAAAGGGGCAAAGATGGCTGAGCGCGCTCCAACGACTACCTTAGCCTCCCCACGTTCAACTTTCCGCCATTGATCATACTTCTCACCGTTTGATAAACCCGAGTGTAGAATGGCTACTTCCTGACCAAAACGCGAGATAAAACGGTCTGTCATCTGTGGTGTCAGGGAAATTTCAGGGACCAACATGATAGCTGTTTTTCCCTTATTTAGAACTTCCTGAATAATCTGCAGATAAACTTCTGTTTTCCCACTTCCAGTCACACCTTCTAATAAAAAGGCTTTGATGTTTTCCCAATTTGAGAAACTACTGTTTCGACAGCTTTTGCTTGCTCTGAATTTAAAAGCAGAGCCTGGGTCTGCTCTTTGCCTTCATAATATGCAGCCGCCCGATTCACTTCTCGTTCTGTAATTTCTAAAACACCCTGATCAATAAAATAAGCCACTACTTCTCGTGAAAAATCCTGATACAATCCTGCTAAAGGTTGCTCCCTTGCTCTAGTAACAGGCGTTCTTTCAATGCTAGCCTTTTTAGCTCTCACTGATAGTTGAAGTTCTTTTAATCCTTCCTGGTTAACGCGATACCATTTTTCTGTTTTAATTTGTTTCTTATCCTTGGCCTTGTATTCAAGTACCAAATCTCCTTTTCTGACCAACCGCATCACTTGGGCTTGATCGGCCGCATCTAGAGAAGAAAAAGAAACTTCATTTTTTCACCAAAAAGTTTCACTTTGAGAGTGGGATCTAAAGAAGGTTGAGGATACAAAATCTTATCATAACTCGAATTGAGGAGAGAAGGAAGCATGGTTTTTAAAATCGTGATCTTATAAGAAAAACACTTTTTCGTAATTGATCTGCCAACCAGAACTGCTCTTGATTTAAGACCGGAGTGTAATCCAAGACCTCCACAATCGCTTTTAATTCCTCGCTTGTGTCTGCCTCTTCTAAAACATCTACCACAATCCCTTGAATGAGGCGATTCCCTTTACCAAAGGGGACATGAACTCGCATACCTGCCTCCACCATATCCTCAAATTCTAATGGAATCTGATAAGAATAGGGTTTATCTGTCTGCATCAATGGGACATCTACGATGACTTTTGCTATCACTTTTTCACCTCCAGCCTCTATCATATGAGCTTTACTTTATCACGGAACCCTTTAAATAGCAAAAAATAAGATTGAGAAGCCCCAACCTTAAATTTTTCACCATCTTCTTTTTCTTTGGCAATTTGTTCCTTAATTTTGCGCTCTTCTTCTTCTTTGCGAATCCGCTCTGCTTCAATCCGACGACGAAGCGCTTCACGTTTTGCTTCCGGATCCGGGTGAACAACTACGTTTCCAGACTCGATTTCTTCAAGCGCTTGTAATGTTGATTTAACTGATTGGAATTCTTGAGTTGGTACTGCACCACTTTCCAATTCGTGGGCCCGTTTTGCCAAAAGAATAACCAATGAATATTTTGATGGTACTTTGTCAAGCAATGTATCAATAGAAGGTTTTAACATCATATTCCTATACCTAATTTCTAATTATTTATCTCTTCACAATAGTATGTGTTTTCGGCAACATATCCAGATAATGGCCAATGACACGGTCTACACGGAAATGCTCTGCTTCAATCACACGTTTGACACGCTCAGCAGCAAGAGGAACCTCGTCGTTCACAATGGCGTAGTCATATTCACGCATCATGGCGATTTCTTCTTTTGCTTTTTCAATCCGTTGCGCAATGACTTCTGCACTATCTGTCCCGCGACCAACTAATCGATCTTGCAATTCATCCAAATCAGGCGGAGTTAAGAAAATAAAAACTGCATCTGGAACTTTCTTCTTTACTTGAAGCGCCCCTGAACTTCAATTTCAAGGAATACATCGATTCCCTCGTCCAAGGTTTCATTCACATAGGTTAAAGGAGTCCCATAGTAATTTCCAACGTACTCAGCATACTCCAACATTTGCCCTTGACGGATCAAATCTTCAAATTCTTCACGTGTACGGAAAAAATAGTCGACACCATCCACTTCACCTGGACGTTGTGCACGCGTCGTCATCGATACAGAATACTGAAACTGATTGTCCGAGTTTTCAAAAATTTCTCGTCTGACCGTTCCTTTTCCAACCCCGAAGGGCCAGAAAATACGATTAATAAGCCACGATCCGCCATGATTTCTCCTTCAATGTCTTTCTAACTAGTGTAACAAAAACGGCCTAATTTTCAACTGATTTTTTCATTCAAAAAGCTTGAGATGCTAGATCTCAAGCTTTTTGTTTATTTTGCGTAATCGACTGCACGCAATTCTCGAATAACGGTAACCTTAATGTTTCCAGGATATTCAAGATTAGATTCGATCTTCTCACGAATATCATGAGCTAAGATCGTCACTTTATCATCCTTGATTGCCTCAGGGCTAACCATAATACGGATTTCACGACCTGCTTGAAGGGCGAAACTTGTCTTAACTCCTTCAAAACTATTTGCAATTTCTTCAAGATCTTGCAAGCGTTTGATGTAGCTTTCAAGTGACTCACTTCGTGCTCCAGGTCGAGCTGCACTCAAGGCATCCGCTGCAGCGACAATGACTGCGATGACACTTTCGGGTTCCACGTCACCATGGTGACTGGCAATGGTATTGACCACCACTGGGTGTTCCTTGTACTTCCGTGCCAATTCTGTCCCAATTTCAACGTGACTTCCTTCCACTTCACGGTCAATCGCTTTTCCGATATCATGTAAGAATCCTGCACGTCGTGCCAAGGTAGCATTTTCACCCAACTCGCTAGCAATAATACCAGAAAGTTTGGCAACTTCAATGGAGTGACGCAAAACATTTTGACCATAAGAAGTACGGAATTGCAACCGTCCCATGATTTTCATCAAATCTGGATGGAGGTTTGGCGCACCGATTTCATAGGCAGCGGCCTCACCGTATTCACGAATACGATTGTCAATTTCCTGACGGTTCTTCTCAACCAGCTCTTCGATGCGGGCTGGATGGATCCGACCATCTTTGAGAAGGCTCTCCATTGTCATACGGGCAATTTCACGACGAATCGGATCAAATCCTGACAAGGTCACCACCTCAGGCGTATCATCGATAATCACATCGACACCTGTCAAGCTCTCAAAGGTACGAATATTGCGTCCTTCACGACCGATAATACGGCCCTTCATGCTATCATCTGGCAAATGAACCGTTGAGTTTGTTTGCTCAGCAACAAAATCACCGGCCATTCGCTGCATAGCTTGCACGAGAATGTCTTTTGCGATTTTATCAGAACGTTCTTTCACTTCCAATTCAGCATCACGAATCCGTGAGGCAATTTCTTTGAAAGTTGCTCTTCCGTCTGACTCAAAATAATGTCACGCGCTTCTCCTTGACTTAGAGCAGCGACACGTTCCAGTTCTTCTACTTTCTTGTGTTCAAGCTCTTCCAGCTGTTGTTCACGCGCATCAATGTGTTTAGTTCTATCTGTAAGACTTTGCTCTTTGTGTTCAAGAGACTGTTCTTTGCTTGTTAAAATGTCGTCTTTGCGATCAAGATTGCTAGCACGTTCTGCCAAACGGCTTTCTAATTGCTTCAATTCTTGTCGTTCTGACTTAAACTCAGCATCGACCTCTTCACGATATTTTCTGGCTTCTTCCTTTGCCTCCAAAAGTGCTTCTTTTTAAGTGAACTTGACTCATGCTTCGCCTCTTTTAAAATCAAATCGGCTTCACGTTCAGCCTGTCCACGTAAATTCGTTGCTTCTTGTTCAGCATTCAAAAGGGTGAGTTCCGCAGCTTCTTTTGAAGCTTTCATTTTAAGAGCAGTTCCCACATATCCAATGACTAAACCAATGACCGCGGCAAAAACACCTGTAATAACAAAATTCATGCTTTTACCCCAAATCTATTTAATTAGTTGAATTAAAAATTCTTTTTCATTTTACCATAAATTACTAAAATTAACAATCTAAAAAAACAGGAAAAACCTTTTATATTTTTGTTTAACGCTTGTTCTTTTATCCACGTTTCTTTCATGGAACATCTGTGAGGAATTCATTTATTTCCACTTTGTTGAATCTGCTTTTTATGCTATAATCAAGAAAAACAAAGAAGGATTTGAGTATGACAAAAGAAGTAATTGTTGAAAGTTTTGAATTGGACCACACGGCTGTGAAGGCTCCCTATGTACGCTTGATTGGGGAAGAAACTGGACCCAAAGGAGACATCATCTCCAACTTTGATATTCGTTTAGTGCAACCCAATGAAAATGCGATTCCAACGGCAGGGCTCCACACGATCGAGCACCTTCTTGCAATGCTTATTCGCAAACGCATCGATGGTATGATTGATTGTTCCCCATTTGGATGTCGCACCGGTTTTCATATGATCATGTGGGGACAGCATTCGAGTACGGAAATTGCTAAAGTAATCAAAGAATCTTTAGAAGAAATTGCATCTGTCAGCACTTGGGAGGATGTGCCAGGCACAACCATTGAGTCTTGTGGAAATTACAAGGACCACAGCCTCTTCTCAGCCAAAGAATGGTGTCGCCTGATTCTAGATCAAGGAATCTCAGATGATCCATTTGAACGTCATCTTGTTTAATACGAAAAAGAGGCTGGGACAAAAGTCCTAGCCTCTCAATTATTTTTGGATTGTCGAGCAAGACGCAGTGGTTGAGTGGACTCTACTACGCTGATTTCATCAGTTTTACAGCCCTACTCAACTGTGCGGAGGTGGGACGACGAAATCGAATTCTAACGAATTACCGATTTCTGTCCCACTCTCTTTTTGTCATTTTTCCCAAAAAGGGATGTCTGATCAAGCATTAATAATCCAGAGCATCTGAATGACCTTTTCCGTTTCCTACGAAATAACCAGTTTTGGCATTGATACTAAAGAGATAGGTTCCATCTGGTTTGAAGAGGTTGTAATAGCCATTACCGTTAATGATATTGACACGCTCTAAAATGTATTGATTGCCAGTGATATGTCCACGTTTACGAGCAATGTTCAATACTTTTTCAAGGATCCCATCACCAAATATCCAAGCTGGGTTATTCACATCATTGATAGCCGCTTGATTATACGGCACACGGCTCAAGTTCCGCTGAAGTGGGACACCATCGCTTGGAAGACCGTACCCTGAATAGCCTGGGTTTGCCGTTCCTGCACTACCTGTAGCAGCATTGACAGCTGGGGCCGTAGGCGTTGCTGCTTGAGCTGGGACTGGAGTTGCATTAGAAGTATCTGTACCTCCTGTTCCAGTCACTGGTGCCGGTGTCGCAACTTGTTGTGAACGTCCTTGCGCAACTGCTTCATTCAATAAGCTATCTAATTTTTCATTGCCTGTCTTTGTTTCTGCAAAGGTCGCATCACTTTTCGCTTTGGCAGTTGCATCAAGAACTCCATCTTTGATGACTGGAGAACTGAATTGAGAATTCACTTTTTGAATAGCAGAAACTTTCTTCACAAGGTCTTCATATTTTGTTTTAGCCGCATTATAATCACTGCTTCCTTCTAATTTGTCCAGCAGTTTTTAAGATTTTCCAAGTCTCCAAATTTATCATTTTTAAGAGAACTTTTTGATTCATCTACAAAAAGGCATCGTAGGCTTTGGTAAACTCTTCCAATTTTTGAGCTTGTGTTTCACTGCTACTTGATTTAGAAGTAGAAGATGACTTGCTAGATGAAGACGATACAACAGTTGTACCACCAGATTTTCCACGACTGTGCATCCAGTTATAGGTCACAAAAATGGCTGACCCGACAATCGCTAGACCTAATGCAGAGTATAGAACTGCTTTGATTCGTTTACCCGCATTGCTTGGTGTTTCCTCAGGAAGCTCCTCTGCTTCTACAATTGGTTCAGTTGGTGTGGGTCCAAATTTAATCTTAGCAGGTAATTCTGTTGAGATAGCATCCATTTCAGGCCTTTGTTCCAAGACCGTTTCCGTCACTTCCGGTGCCGCCACTGCTTCAGCTACTTCTGCAACTGTTTCTGTAGCTGCCAACTCCTCAGCTTTAGCCAATTCTTCTTTGGCCAAAATTTTTGTATCGTATTTTTCAGCTTCAATTTCTGCTCGGTGTTGTTTGATGTATTTGTCTAAGACATTATCACCTTCAGTGACACCTGCTTCGATTTCTTCTGCTTTTCGATTGGCCTGCCCAATCGTCATCTCTTTAGCATCTTCAAACTCTAAAATTGATTCTGTTTCTTGCTCTAATGGCTTTTTATCCTTCTCTGTCATAAAAATCCTTTCTATGCCTTTATCTGCCGTTTTACTCGTTCCCCAAAATATTGGTAGAGATCAACTTTTAGGGTTCCGTTATAAAGTTTTCGTTTTTATCTGCTTTACTACCGAATTTAGATTCAAAACCTTCATCACTGGTTAGGATGAATTTACTCCAGGTTTTGAGAGGTGCAAATACGTGCCCCATTTCAGTATACAATTTCGTCACACCCTCATCATCGGATAAGCGTTCTCCATATGGAGGGTTGGAGATAATCACCCCGTTGATCTTATCTGAGTGAAGATCTTGAACTCGCATTTGTTTAAAAGTAATGTCACTGCTAACACCCGCTTTCTGGGCATTTTCTTTGGCAATCTCAACCATCCGTGCATCAATATCAGTTCCCATAATATCCAATTCGATCTCGCGATTGATTTTTCTACTTGCTTCTTGACGGACTTCATGAATCAAGCGATCATCCATCCAGTTCCATTCTTCAAAAGAAAAGGTCCGACGTAAACCAGGTGCCATATTTCTCGCAATCATCGCTGCCTCAATACAAAACGTTCCAGAACCACATGTCGGGTCAATCAAGGGCTTATCTGGATACCAGTTTGACAGCATAAGAATTGCCGCTGCCATATTTTCCTTAATAGGGGCTCCCTTTTTCAGTCCGATAACCACGTTTGAAGAGGCTACTACCAGTGGTGTCAATCAAGACAGTGGCTTGATCTTTAAGGATCGATACTTCGATCTTGAACTCTGCCCCATTTTCCATGAGAGGAACACCTTCTGGTCGGGCATAGTGTTTTTGTAACTTTTTAACCACTGCTTTTTCGAAATGGCCTGAACGCTAGGTTCATTATGAAGTTTTGATTTGACACATTTAGCCTTAGAAATGGGAAAACGTGCTCCTAAAGGCAAATAATTTTCCCAATCCAAAGCAAAGACACCTTGAAAGAGTTCTTCGAAGGTTTTGGCTGGAAAAGTCCCAACCACAATTTTTACTCGATCAGCCGCTCGCAACCAGAGATTGGTCTCTATGATTGCTCGACGGTCTCCTTGAAATCGAACCCGTCCATTTTCAACCTGGCAATCGTAGCCGAGATCGCGTAGTTCTCGACCAACAACAGCCTCTAAGCCAGCAGCGGCCGTTGCAATCAATTCAAATTGTTTTTTCATCTTATTCCTATCACTTTAAAAAAGGAGGTTGAGATCTCTCTCCACCTCATCAACCTATATGCAATTTTCTATAAGCCATGTTTTGTTCCAGAAATGACTAGGTACCATTTCCTTCGATAATCATCTGTCTACTGTTTCCAGTCAGAATGCTATGTTCGTTTCCACGCATTCCATGCCCCGACCAAAGTTTGGGTTGCTAGCTTGAGGGGTTTACCGCGTTCCACTTTTTAGGTTTCCTAAAAACTACGTCACTGTGGCACTTTCAGAGTTACTAGAGCTTATCCTTAGACTTAGCTCCTTCACTCGCCGTAACTTGAATACCAAGTCCCTAGGCTTATGGATTCACCTAGCACAAACACTACAGGCATCACAGCCTGTGCTAGCATGGACTTTCCTCATGAGAGGATTCTCTCACGCGATTATCCAAAAATTGCACAATCTATGGGATTAATAATCGCGATCTACGATCTGCTTCCCAAAAACTTCTTTTTCCAAACGATTGAGACGTTTGAGTATATCAAAGTTCGTCGCTGTTGTCACTTGCGGGAATTCTTGCGTAGCGGTGCTAGCAATCGGAGATGTTTGTGGTGTTTCCTGTGCTTTTGGGCAAGTTCTTCACGAAGGCGGGCGTTTTCTTCACGCAATTCCTTCACTAAAGCAGCATAGGTTTCATAGTCTTTTATAACATCATCCAAAAATTCATTTACTTCATCTTTATTATAACCACGAACTTCTCGTTTGAAATCTTGATCAAAAATATCTTTCGCAGTAAAAATAATACTCGCCATTACTCTCTCCAATCTAGTTCATCATCTCAATTATATAAAAAATGGTAAGAAAAATCAAGGTATAACACTTAGTTTTCGTAAAAATTTTCAGCAAGTTCATTTAAGTCATCAAAACTTAATTGTTTGACATAAAATGGTTCTTTTTCTACCATCATTTTGTAAAGATATTTTAAATTGGTTTCATTTTCTGGATCATAAAAACATAAGCTCCATCCGCGTTATCTATCAAAAACTGATTGTATTCTTTTAGTTGACCCGGATTGCTATAGTGGGGATAGGCATATTTCACGAAATCCACCTGTTTGAAGCGTGCTAATAATTCCTGATTGCTTTCATTCCAATTTTCGCCAACATTCTCAAATAGGAAGATCGTCGCCATTTGAAAATCGTAATCTTTTTTAATGCAAAGGCGACCTCTAGTACCCAAGCCTCAAATCCCAAATTACCAGAAAAGACCAGCCATTTCACTCCTTCTTCAAATAGACGACGAAGATCTCTTTCAATGGCTTTTTGATAATGGTCAGTCGAGGGTCTTTATTGGAAAAGACTCCCACATCAAAACTCTTATAACCTGCAACAAGTATGGTATTCATTTTTTCCTCATTATTCTAATTTATGATATAATAGAGTGATGTAATTGTACCAATAAGGAGAACTATGGTCAACTATCCACATAAAGTAGCCAAAAAACCTTGGTCTCTACACAAAGGAAACATCCAGTCGACTTTGCGAATCGTGGGATGACATTTGAAAAAATGATCAATGAAAGCAATCAATACTATCTTTCTCGAGGTCTAGCAGTCATCCATAAAAACCAACACCGATTCAAATCGTGAAAGTGGATTATCCACGTCGCAGTCGGGCAAAGATTGTTGAAGCCTATTTCAGGCAAGCCTCAACGACGGACTATTCTGGAGTATACAAGGGACGCTATATCGATTTTGAAGCGAAGGAAACACAGCAAAGCAATCCATGCCGATGAAAAATTTTCATCAACATCAAATCGATCATATGGAGGCAGTTGTTCAGCAAGGCGGTATCTGTTTCGTTCTCTTGCATTTTGCAAAGTTGAGTGAAACCTACTTACTTCCTGCTCCTGCATTAATTCACTATTACAACATCGATCATGGTAGTAAATCCATGCCCCTCTCCTATATTCAGGAGCACGGCTTTCTAGTAGATAAGAATCGTCTTCCAAGCGTTCCTTATCTTGATATTATCGAACAGAAACTTCTAGGCGGTATTTAAATGAATAAACAAACAGTCATTCAATGGTTGAAATATGTTGCCATCGCAGCCATTTCATTTTTCTTACTTTTATTTGTCCTCGGTGGACTGATATTTAGTTACTATGCTATGAAAGCACCAACCTTGTCTGAAAAAGATTTGGTTGCAACAACATCTAGTAAGATCTATGACAACCAAAATAACTTGATCGCGGATTTGGGAGCTGAGAAACGAATCAATGTCACAGCCAATGAAATCCCTACTGATTTGGTCAATGCTATCGTTGCGATTGAAGACCACCGTTTCTTCAATCACCGTGGGGTCGACATCATTCGGATCGGCGGTTCCTTCCTTCACAACTTACGAGGAGGAAGTCAAGGTGGGTCAACCTTGACGCAACAATTGATCAAGTTAACCTATTTCTCCACTTCAGCCTCTGACCGTACCCTCTCTCGTAAGATCCAAGAAGCTTGGTTAGCAACCCAACTAGAAAAGAAAGCAACCAAACAAGAAATCTTGACCTATTACGTCAATAAAGTATTTATGGCGAATGGGAACTACGGAATGCAGACAGCTGCGAAAAGTTATTACGGAAAAGATCTAAAAGATCTTTCGCTCCCTCAATTGGCACTCCTTGCGGGGATGCCCCAAGCACCAAACCAATACGATCCATACTCCCATCCTGAAGCAGCGCAACAGCGCCGAAACTTAGTATTAAAAGAAATGCTCGATATGAAGACCATTTCTAACAAACAATACGAAGCAGCGGTCAATACACCTGTTACAGATGGTCTGCAAAGTCTCAGTTCTTCAAGCAGTTACCCAGCCTATATGGATAATTACCTAAAAGAAGTGATCGAGCAAGTCGAAGAAGAAACGGGCTACAATTTGTTGACAACCGGAATGGATGTCTATACAAACGTGGATACAGAAGCGCAAAAGAAACTATGGGATATCTACAATACAGATGAATATGTCAATTACCCGGATGATGAAATGCAAGTAGCTTCTACCGTTATTGATGTCAATACTGGTAAAGTCATTGCTCAGCTGGGTTCTCGTCACCAATCCAGCAATGTTTCCTTTGGTACAAACCAAGCGGTTGAAACGAACCGTGACTGGGGTTCAACAATGAAACCAATCACAGATTACGCACCAGCTCTTGAACATGAGGAATATACCTCTACAGCAGCTACTACAACAGATGCGCCATACAACTTCCTCATTCCTCAACACCAGTCTACAACTGGGACCGTTCATACTATGGTAGCATGTCCATTACCTACGCAATTCAACAATCTCGTAACGTGCCTGCGGTGAAGGCCCTGGAAAAAGTTGGTCTTAAACAAGCTAAGAAATTCCTCAATGGATTAGGGATCGATTACCCAGAAATGGTTTACGCCAACGCTATCTCGAGTAACACTAGCGATTCTAGCAACAAATACGGAGCCAGCAGTGAGAAAATGGCAGCTGCCTATGCTGCTTTTGCCAATGGCGGTACCTATTACAAACCATCCTATGTTAGTCGGGTTGTCTTTAGTGATGGCACAACCAAGGAATTTGAGTCCGAAGGAACTCGTGCAATGAAAGCAACAACTGCCTACATGATGACAGATATGATGAAGACAGTTCTCTTGTCTGGTACCGGTACAAATGCTGCCATTTCGGGAATCTACCAAGCTGGTAAGACAGGTACATCAAACTATGCTGATAACGAAATCGGTAAATTGACAAAAATGCTTATTCAAATATTGTAACACCGGATGAATTGTTTGTAGGCTACACTCCTGAATATGCCATGGCAGTATGGACAGGTTATTCCAATCGCTTTACACCAGTATTGGATAATGGAATACAGGTCGCAACGGATGTCTACCGTCAAATGATGCTCTATCTTGCTAATAATAATAACTCTGGTCATACGGATTGGACGCAACCAAGTGGACTGTATCGAAGTGGTTCTTATCTCTACTTAAACAATGGTAAGAACAACTACAATAACTACTACTATGAGCCAAGTTATTCCACTGATCAGTATTCGTATGAAGAACCATCGTCTAGCTCTTCGAACGAAGAAAATCAATCTAAACCATCTGAGCCTTCTTCGCAAGACTCTAACAATCATAACGAATAATAGAATGGAGAAGTCGGGCTTTTGCCCGGCTTTTTAAAACAATGGTTAAAAAACCAGAACGAATAAAATCTGATTTATTTAGTTAGACTTCCCAGCTTTTTATTTTTGAGTATATAAAAAAAGAGCCTTTCGGCTCTTATTAGAATGTAGACAAACTATTTTAAAGCAAAATAAGTTAAGTGATTCTGCAAAAACAAAATTGAGTTCCAATATTTAAATCGATTTAAGAAAATACTGAAACTTTCCGCTGTGAGAAAAGTGCTTGAAACGTTATTGTTTCAGGCACTCGGAATTATTGAGACCTTAGACTCAATAATTAGTCATGGAACTTTAAAGAAGTTCGCTGACGTCCGTACTCACCTAAGGAAAGTTTTTAAGATATTTGTCTTCAATCTGAAAAGAGCCTTTCGGCTCTTTTCTATATCATTATTTTGCTAAAGCTCCCATTGGATCCCACGGTGCTAGGACAATTGGTTCTGCTTCATAGGCTGCTAATTCGTCTGCTGTTAGGAATTCTTTACGAACCACGATTTGATAGGTATATTCATCCATCCAAGCATCAGAAGCCACAAAGTAACCATCTGTACCGACCTTGTCTCCCCATGAATTTTCAACCTTCCATTTACGAGGCTGACCTGCTTCGTCTAAATCAACCCTGTCAAGACCATAGCGTGTGTCATGAGACTTTCTGCATAGTCCAAGCGACCCGCCTTGTCTTGTGTCAAATGAATGTCCATGCCTGCTTCAAAATCGTAGACATCTGTTGCCAGGATTCCGGCTTTACGGTTGCTGACTTGGCCTACATCTGAACCAAACCAGACAGTTTCTCCTGCTTTCATTTGAGCAATAGCTAATTCTTTCAATCGATCCATTGGAACATTTAGGTAGCGGACTGGACGGCTACCAACCACATTGCCCAGCATATCTACGGTGTAAGATTTTCCATATGGCTTATCTGTAGTTGGGGCATTGATAATGGAGACGTAATCGTCTAATTGAAGGTCTACATATTTTTGTAGAAGCTTTGTGGAGTTAAGCCACTTTCGGTATGGAATTGGTTGTCCTTATCACGGTATGAAAAGTCAAATTCACGCGGAGGCAATCCTAAAGACATAGCCAAGAAGTTAAAGATTTCTTGCAACAACGCTTGTTTCTTGCTCGCAACTGCCTCACTATCTGCGCCTGAGTGAATCAAGTCACGCAAGATTTGCGCATCTTGACGCAAGAGTTTATTGAGGTAGGTGTTCAATTCCCGGCTATTACTTGAAGAAATCGATTCCGGATAAACTGATTTTGGAACCACTCCGTATTTCTCAAAGAGGGATACCACCATATCCCATTGACCACCATCTTGTTGTGGGGTTTGTAGGAGAAAAGCCACCTTACGGCTGGTCAATTCTTGATCTGCTGTAGCAATCACTTGCTCCAAAAACCAGTTTGATTTTTCATACTTATCCCAAAAGAAAGTATGTGCTTGAGACAATTCAAAATCCTCCAATTGGAAGCTTGAAATCATCTTGTGACGGAAGGTATTTAAAGCCGCAAACATCCAACAACGTCCAGATGCTTTTGGTTTGTCACCTTATCCTTGGTCAAATCAAGTGAAAAACTGGTGTATTTTCTACTGCACTCTTGCGCGTTTCAAGCGATGCATGGATCCCATTGTGGGTAACAGCATTTTCAAGAGCCGCATATTTCACATTTGCTTCATAATTAGCATAGAGCTGGTCTGTAAATTCTTTCGTTAATTCTGACATAGCAATCTCCTTTTTTCATTATTTACTATTATAATCCTTTGAGCAGAATCTTCAAGTAAAAATCACCCTATAGAGAGGGATTCTGTTTAGAATAGATGATTTTATCCCCGCAATATCCTTTGCGTTGAATGGCATGAGGGATGGTTTCTACATACTGCATTCCTGCCTTTTCCATGACTTTCCTGAAGCAGGATTTAAACTGACATAAGTGGCTTTGATTTCTTTAAATCCGACTTTGTTCAATAAGAAATCCAAAACAGCTATGACGGCTTCTGTCATGAATCCCTTCCCCAGAATTTCTTGCCAAGGATATAACCTAGCTCGCATGATTGACTTTCCTGGTCTTGAGAAACCACACTAATATCTCCAATTACCTGATCCAGTGATGTTTTCAAACAAAGCGCCCATTTATAAGTATCTGGTTTACGATACTGTTCGATCCATCTTTTGATCGATTCTCTGGTTCTCTCAGTAGATGCATGGGCATCCCAAGTGACATATTTCAGGGTTTCAGGATCCGAAGCCCAATTTTCAAACATCGCTGGTGCATCTTCCAAAACGAAAGGCCTCAAGTATAAATGCTCTGTCTCTATGACAAGACTTCCAAGATGATTCATAGATTGTCTCCCTTCATTTTTCCATGCAACTTGAACGTTGCAAGTTGGTTACTTTAATCTAGAAGAAAAGGACGGATGAAATCGCCCTTCTTTTTGATGCTTTTCACAATATTGTATGGTGAGACTACGAAATCGAACTCTGCGAGTTACCGATTTCTGTCTCGTTTTCCTATTTTAAGACTCGGGCTAAAAGGTCCACTGGACCTTTTACTCCCAAAATGATCAAATACTGTGATTGGCAGGTGGCGTTTGTGTTGGCCTTTGTACCACCATTTTTCAATAGTGGCTTGAGCTTCTGGGCTCACTTGTTTGCCTTCTAGGTAATCATCGATTTCATTATAGGTGACACCCAGCGCTACTTCGTCTGCTATTCCTGGTTTTTCTTCTTCCAAATCTGCAGTTGGGATTTTCTCATAGAGAGCAGGATCAGCTCCCAAGGCTTTAAGCAATTGTTTTCCTTGGCGTTTATTCAAACGGAAAAGGGGTAAAATATCTGCACCACCATCTCCAAATTTTGTGAAGAAACCTGTAATATTTTCCGCTGCATGGTCCGTCCCAATAACGGCTCCACTCCGCGCACCTGCTAAAGCATACTGAGCAATCATGCGACTGCGAGCCTTAATATTGCCTTTGTTAAAATCAGAAACCTCTGTTCCAGTCGCCTCTACTGCTCGTACCATTTCGTCAGCAGACTCCTTGATATTCACAACCAGGCTGACATCTGGCTGGATAAAGGTCAAAGCTTTTTGAGCATCTTCTTCATCTGTCTGTACCCCATAAGGAAGGCGAACAGCAATAAATTGATAGGAGGCATCTCCTGTCTCTGAGCGCATTTCTTCCATGGCTAATTGAGCTAATCGCCCAGCAAGAGTCGAATCTTGTCCTCCTGAGATCCCTAATACAAATGTTTTCAAGAAGGGATGTTTTTTAGATATCTTTTAAGAAATCAACCGAGCGGCGAATCTCTTCCTGAGGATCAATGCTAGGCTTGACACCCAATTGTTGGATAATCTCTTCTTGCAAACTCATTTTGCTTCTCCTTCTCCATTGGCCTTGTTACGCATTTCCTCGATTAGATCCATCTTATCCTGCCAAATATCTTTTGCCAAGTCAACTGGGTAATGCTGTGGATTGAGGACACGCTTGTATTCATCCCACAATTGATCGTAATTTTTACGAGCATATTCTTGAATTTCTGATAATGGTGGTAGTTGATAAACCAATTGCCCCTCTTTAAAAATATCCACTAAAGAGGAATAGCCTCAAAGTTTCGGACCGTTTTATTGATGTAGGTATAAGTCGGATGGAACATTTTAAGTTCTGTCAGTTGAGAAACATCTACTCCATCATAAGTAATGTAGTCCCCTTCTGACTTACCTTTTTCACGACTGGTAATCCGCCAGACTTGCTTTTTACCTGGAGTAGAAACTTTCTCTGCATTATTAGAAAGCTTGATGGTATTGATCATCTCTCCTGCTTCGTTTTCAACAGAAACAATTTTGTATACCGCCCCAAGTGCTGGTTGATCGTAAGCCGTAATTAGTTTGGTTCCCACACCCCATACATCAATTTTTGCTTTTGCATTTTTAAGTTGAGGATGGTATTTTCATCCAAGTCGTTAGAAGCGTAGATTTTAGCATTTGTAAACCCAGCCTCATCTAATTGCTGGCGAACTTTTTAGAAATATAGGCAATATCTCCTGAATCAATCCGAACGCCTAAGAAATTGATCTTCTCTCCCATTTCACGCGCTACCTGAATAGCTGCTGGTACCCCAATACGAAGGGTATCATAGGTATCGACGAGGAAGACACAATCTTTATGGGTTTCCGCATAGGCCTTAAAGGCTTGGTAGTCATTTCCATATACCTGTACAAGAGAATGGGCATGGGTTCCTAAAACAGGGATTCCAAAGAGTTTTCCTGCCCGAACATTACTAGTCCCATTAGCACCTCCGATGACTGCCGCACGAGTTCCCCAAATCGCAGCATCCATTTCTTGCGCGCGACGTGTCCCAAATTCCATCAAAGGCTCATCTTCAATGACCGAACGAATGCGTGCAGCCTTTGTGGCTATTAAGGTTTGAAAGTTGACGATATTTAAGAGGGCTGTTTCCACCAATTGACACTGAGCCAGAGGACCTTCGACCTGGACAATTGGTTCATTGGCAAAAACTAAGTCACCTTCTTGAGCCGAGCGTACTGTCAGTTCCAATTTAAGATCACGGAGATATTCCAAGAAGGCTCCATGATAACCAAGTGACTCTAAATAGGCAATATCGCTCTCAGAAAAACTCAAGTTTTCCAAATATTTCACAATTCGCTCTAAGCCAGCAAATACAGCATAGCCGTTTTTAAAAGGCTGTTGACGAAAATACACTTCAAATACAGCATGTTTATTGTGGATACCTTGATCAAAATAGACCTGCATCATGTTGATTTGGTATAAATCAGTATGCAAGGTTAAACTGTCATCCGGATACATATGAATACCTCTTTTTTAGATTTGTTCTATGAATTCCTACCATAAAATTAGTACCATTATAGCACATTTCAGCCCCATTGAATACTGAAAGGAAAGCACAAAAAAATCTGAGACACAAACCTCAGATTTTTAAAAGATTAAAAGTTTTCTGTGATATATTTATAAACTTCTTGGCCAGCAATCGCACCGTCTCCGACGGCTGTCGTCACTTGACGTAGGTCTTTTTGACGAACATCACCAACCGCAAAAATACCTGGGACTGTGGTTCTCATATGATCATCCGTCACCACCCAGCCATTTTCATCTAAAATACCAAGTTCCGTCGCAAAATCACTGACAGGATCTAAACCGACATAGATAAAGACACCACCAAAGGCCTGCTCTCTAACCTCTCCTGTCTTCACATCTTTTAAAAGGACAGACGTTACTTTTGGTTCCCCTTAATTTCTTCAACAACCGTATTCCAAGCAAAGTGAATTTTATCATTGGCAAAGGCACGGTCTTGAAGAACTTTTTGGGCACGCAACTGATCACGACGATGGGCAATGGTCACTGTTTTTGCAAACTGAGTCAAAAAGACAGCTTCTTCTACCGCAGAATCGCCACCACCAACGACCAAGAGATCCTCGTCTCTAAAGAAAGCACCATCACAAACAGCACAGTAGGAAACCCTCTACTATTCAGCTCCTCTTCGCCAGGGACATTCAATGGACGGTGGTTAGACCCTGTTGCAATCACCACGGTTTTAGCTTCAAATTCCCCATCATCTGTGACAATCTTTTGGTTGCTCCGAGGTCTTCGATGCGCTCTACCTGACCAAACAAATGTTCCACACCAAGATTTTCTAAAGGCTCAAACATTTTTTCAGCCAAGTCTGGGCCACTAATATTCGCATAGCCAGGATAGTTTTCAATGTCAGACGTATTGTTCATTTGACCGCCTGGAATTCCTCTCTCAATCAATGCGACCTTTAAATTGCTTCGTGCTGCATAAAGGGCAGCAGTCATCCCTGCAGGACCTGCTCCAATAATCACTGTATCAAACATACTCAACCTCTTTCTGTTTTGTTGTAACCATTATAATTCTAACACGGTCTTTTTGCAATTATCGTGCTTGAAAGATAAACAAAATCCCTATGACCGCAAAGGTTAAAATAGGAATCGTCATGATATCAATTAAGAGGATATCATACAAATGGGCTTGTCGTTGCTTGGCTGTTTTATCTTTCTTCTTAAGGGCACGGTAGCCAATCCAAATACAAGAAGCGATCCCAACTAAAATCGTTGTCGTCACTAAACTTTGTAAATATAAGGACAATAATTTATTTAACATCACGACTCCAAATATTTTTACATTTTCAGAAAACAAACCCAGCTAGCATCGCCAGCTGAGTCTTACCTCTCCTCTATTATATCAAACATAGGTCCGTTTGTAACTAGCAAAGAATTCTTTTGTCCGTTCTTCTTTTGGATGTTGCATGATTTCCTCTGGTGTTCCAGATTCAATAATCCGTCCTTTATCCAAAAATAGGACCTTATCTGCTACTTGCGCTACAAAAGACATATCATGGCTGACCAGTACCATGGTTTGTCCTGATTTTGCTGCATTGGCAATGGATTTTTCAACTTCTCCAACCAATTCTGGATCCAAGGCCGAAGTCGGTTCATCCAGCAAAAGAACCTCTGGTTTCATGGCCAAGGCACGGGCCAAAGCCACCCGTTGTTTTTGTCCACCTGAGAGGTGACGAGGATAGTGATTTTCACGATCCGATAAGCCGACTTTGCCAGTTCTTCTCGAGCAATTTTCGTTGCTTCTTGGTCGGATAAGCCCTTCACAACAATGAGCCCTTCTTTCACATTTTCAAGAGCTGTTTTTCTACCAAACAAATTAAACTGTTGGAACACCATGGCCAATTTTCTTCTTAAGGTCAAGATTTGATCTTGGGTAATGTGCTCAAAATCAACCTCGAAATCATCAATCTTAATTCTACCACTGTCTGGAGCTTCCAAATAGTTTAAACTGCGTAAGAAGGTTGATTTACCAGCTCCCGAAGACCCGATTAAGGCCACGACTTCCCTTTTGAATTTCCAAACTTAGATTATTTAAAACCTTTTGACCTGAAAATGTCTTTGATAATTCTGAAATATAAATCATTAGATCCGGACCTCCTGATCTGGTAAATCAATTGCTACGGGAGTCTCAATATCCAGTCGACGTTCAATGTGACGGCCTAGTATTTCAATGAGAATGTTCACAATCCAGTAAACAATCGATACCGTGATAAAGCGTTCAAAGTACTTCAAATCGCTCCCCAATAATCCGTGCTTGGGCAAAAATTTCAACTACACTGGCACTAAAGGCTAGCGAGGTCCCCTTGGTCAAGCCAATGAGAGAGTTGATTAAAGTAGGAGTTGCAACGACTGCTGCATTGGGAATAATAATCCGGCGATAAACTTGACGGTTGGTCATTCCAAGACTACGCGCTGCCTCAATTTCACCAGGATCCACTGATAAAATGGCTGCCCGGATGGTCTCACTCGCATAAGCCGCCTCATTAAAGGCAAGAGCCACAATTGCAAATAACTCAGCTGGAATGGCATTAATATTAAAAGCTGTTCCATAAGACTGATTGATCGCTTTTAAAATAAGAGGAATCCCATAATAGGTCAACATCAACTGAACCAACAAAGGAGTCCCCGCAAAAAACTGACAAAAACAGCTTGAATCGGGTAAAGAATTCGTACACGATTAATTTTGACCAGAGCAAAAATCATGGCAAAAATAATCCCAAAAATGCGCCTCCTAGGGCTAATAAAATCGTCACAGGCAATTTCCCAATGACTGCCGGAAATGCATCCAATACGGCTCTCAAACTAAACAGCTTGCTATCTGGAACGTGTTTTAAAAAGTCAGCATACCAGTTGGCAGCTAAAAGATTAGTTGTAAACATTTTTGTTACTTCCTTTCTCGAACATAAACATTCTATCACATTCACTATCGGAATTCCAAAAATTGCTACAGAAATAGAAAAATGATAGACTACTCAAATTTAGTCTATCATAATTTTAGACAAGTTCCTAATAGATTTTCTTTATGGAGTTCATAAAGAAAATCTATGTTTTCTTCTGAACATGTGAAAGAAGGGGTTAGAAAGTTTGACGTTTGTCCTTTCGTTCCGCCCGACCACGCGCACGGTTTTCAGCTCGCTTAGCTTTTCTCCTCTTTTCATCAACTGCCCATTTGATTTTTTTCTTGTAGCCTGGTTTGATTTTTTCTTTTTCTTCTTCACCAGACCAATCATTTCGATATCGAGTTTCTCTTGCTTTTTCTCACGATTGGCCCGTCTATCCCGATCATAAGTATCTTCAATAACCCCATTTTTCAACACTTTCGGTACGAAACGAATTCCCATTTTTTCTAGTTCACGGATATCTGAATCATCACTCGGTTGATAAAGAGTAATAGCGACACCTGGTAGACCATTGCGCCCTGTCCGACCGACACGGTGGACAAAGAAAGAAAGATCTTGTGGAATAGCATCGTTGATGACATGACTCACCCCTTCGATATCAATTCCACGAGCCGCTAAATCTGTGGCCACAATATACTCAAAATCAAGATTTTTAACCTGATTCATGATCCGTTTCCGTTCACGTGGTGGGATATCTCCGTGAATCTTTGCCACTTTCAATCCCTGAGCCACCAAATAGGCATGGAGATCATCTGCTCTCGTTTTGGTATTAACGAAAATCATGGCCAAATAAGGTTGCAAGGTCTTGGTCAATTGGTAAATTTGCTCATTTTTATCCCGACCCTTGGTGGAAACCAGCCAATTATCGATGGTATCTGAAATCACCGTCTTAGTCTTAATTTGCTCCATGACTGGGTTTGAGAGATATTTTTTCAAGAAAGGCTGCAATTTTTGCGGAATGGTGGCTGAAAAAACTAAAAATTGCAGTTGTTGCGGAAGACTTGAAGCAATCTTATCCACAGTAGACAAGAATCCCATGTCCAGTGTCATATCTGCCTCATCCACCACAAAAGTATGGGCCTTATGAATAGCCAGATCACCCGATGCAACCAGATCATAAATCCGGCCTGGAGTTCCAATCACGATATGTGGTTGTTTGACCTGCAGTTTTTCAATCTGACGGCTTTTATCCGTTCCTCCAACATAATTTACAATCCGAATCTCTTTTTCAGAATGACTAGCGATTTGACGAGCAGCTTGGTAAATTTGCGTCGCCAACTCCCGACTAGGAGCCGTGATGACCGCTTCTACTTGTTGGCTGTCTTCATTTAAGGTTTGAAAAATCGGCAAGAGGAACGTATGGGTTTTCCCAGAACCTGTCTTTGACTCTCCTACCAAATCATTTCCAGCTAGGACAATCGGAATTAGTTTTTCCTGTACTTCGGTTGCTTCTCTAAAATTGATTTCTTTCAGTGCCTCTTGAATATAGGGCTTAAAATTAAACTCTGTAAATTTCATTTTCTCAGTTCCTTTCATGATCTCTATTATTATATCAGAAAAGCTGTCTTCTTGCCTCTCTTATGGGTCATTTTTCCTAACCAGCGAAGTCTCTCTGAGTCAGCAAAAAACGATGGGCAAGCCCACCGTCGTTTTATAGGTAGAGAAGGACTAGAGTCATGACACTTGTCACCAAGGCAATGCTCCACATAAAGGCATCCACTTTCCATTCTGACCAGTTTTGCCCATTGCCAGAAAGGCCACCCAGTTCTAAATGATGGTGGAAAGGAGTCATTCGGAAAATCCGACGTCCTTCCCCGTACCGTTTCTTGGTCCATTTGAAATAGGTCACTTGTAGCATCACTGAACCTGTTTCAATGACATAGACCAGACCAATCAAGAGCAGCGTCCACTCGACATGCAAAGCCATTGACAAGGCTGCAAGCATCCCTCCAAGAGCTAGACTACCGACATCTCCCATAAAGATTTTAGCCGGCTTGTGGTTGAAGACAAAGAATCCTAGCAAGGCCCCAATCATACTCAAGGTGACAAAGAGAATGTCCCATTTCCCTTGCATATAGGCAATAAAGGAATAGGCACTCAGGCTAATGGCAACGGAGATGCTGGCTAATCCATCAATCCCATCTGTCAAATTGACCGCGTTTGAAAAACCAACCAACCAAAATAAAGCAAAGAGAATGTAGAAATGGCCCAAGTAAAGATCGTAACCAAAGACATTTAAAAGGCTTCCTGCACCGTGGCGTTCAGAAAAAATATAGAAGATGATTCCACCAACAAGTTGAAGGGCCAATTTTTGTTTTGGGTTAAGACCTTCATTAATCTTACGAAAAACTTTTAAAAAGTCATCCAAAAATCCAACAATTCCATAAAGAATCAAGATAAATAGAATCAGTTGAACAGGGCGCGTGAAATTTCCAGTCAATACGGTAACGACAAAACTAACTAGAACGGCTGTAATGAGAAATACAACTCCACCCATTGTCGGAGTGCCAGCTTTCGCTTTGTGTTGTTTCACATCTTCGTGCATTTGTTGCCCAGAAATATGAGCACGATGGTAAAATCGAATAAAGGCTGGAATAGCAGCCACTGTTAATAGAAACGATACAAGGATCGTAGCAATATACATCTTAGTCTCCTAATGTTAACGTAATCTTTTTAGTTTTATTGAGTGAGGTGTTCATTTTGACACTTTGTTTAGTTACTTTCTTTCCACTACCTTTATAGGTAATCTCAATTCCAGTCCATTCTCCAAAGATGTCTGCATTTTTCTTAGTCCAACCATACATATCTGGAACCGCATCAAAGTCTTCTGTCAATAACAATACTTGCTGATTGGCTTTGACTTTAGAGCCTATATCCACAGACATTTTGCGGATATTTTTCCCGGTTCCTAGGACAATTGGTTGCACCAAATTGCGACGCAATTCCTCTGAATAAGCACCTGGGCTCAAATTTTGTTTCAGATTCAACTCCTTAGAGAGAGTTTCTACTGAAGGGATTTTGTAGGTCGTTTCTTTGGTCACACCATCCAACGTTGGTGCCTCTGATGTCAAATGCAATTCGTCTTTTAAAGCAACTGCATCTTCCAAAATAGGATTGACCAGCTCTTCCCAGCTGGTCGCTGAGAATTTCACTTCTGGTTGTTGGACCGTCACATACATGATGAATTCAGGATCTTCTGCAGGTGTCATGGCTACAACCGAGTTGATATAATCATTTTCTCCTTGTAAGTATCCTTGATCTGTCGCCATTTGGGCAGTCCCTGATTTCACCGCAACGTTTTGACCTGGTACCTGAATGATGGGTCCATCGCTGTACAAGGTTCCATACTCTGGATCTGTTCCGACGGTGATCATATAGTTCCGTGTCTGTTGCGCAGCTGATCCTGAAACTGGTTTTCCAACAACTTCTTTTTTGATTTGCGGGCTGTGTCTGATTTTTTATCGTAAATAGCACTAATAAATTTCGGCTCCAACATTTGCCCATCATTAGCGATGGCGCTAAAGGCCCGTAACATTTGGGTTTGACTGACGGAAATCCCTTGACCAAAGGCAGATTGTGCCTGACTGACATAGTTATCCCCTGGAAGACCCCGTAAGCTTCATTTCCCATTCCAAAACGGGTCGGAAGACCGAATTTAAAGCGGGTTAGGTAGTCCATCCAGACAGCATTTCCCATCTTTTGCTCTAAGCGAGTCATCCCCACGTTACTTGAGTAAGCAAAGCCCTGTGCGATATTCATATAGCGACCTTCAGCCAGCCCCATATTGACATCCCAGTCACGGATCGTCGCATCTTTTACTTGTAGTTCGTTACTGTAGTATACTTCATTATAGGCTGGGAAAGTTCCATGATCAATCGCCGAAGCTAATAACATGACCTTCATCGTTGAACCCGGTTCATATTGATCTTGATAAAGGATGGTATTCCAGGTTTTCAAGTTTTTCAGATCCAACCCTTGTTTGGTATCCGCATTATAGGATGGACGTTGCGTTGTAGCCAGGATTTCTCCAGTTTTTGCACTCACAAGAGTCGCACTAACATACTTTCCTTTTACTTTTTCTTGGAAAACATCCATTCGCGTCTCAAGGTAGGTTTGTAATTCTGCTGAAATGGTCGTATAGACATCTTTTCCATCTTCTGTTTTGACAGAAACCTTATCTGAACCAGGAACGATATTGCCGTTTCGGTCTTTGTCATAGGTGATAACCCCATTTTGACCAGCGAGAATACGATCGAGGGATTTCTCCATCCCTGATTGCCCCTTCAGAGTTTTATTCCCTCTTTATCTTCTTGAAGAGAGGCCTGACCTATAAATTGAGAAGCAAAAACTCCATTTTTATAGCTTCGATTTGGACTGGTTGTAAAGGCAACCCCTTCAATCTTCGCCGCTTCCATGGCCTCACGGATGGCTGTCATATTACTATAAGTTATGCCGTTTCCGTTCGAGCCAAAAGAAACCTGTTTCAATTTCTTTTGCGACAACTGTTGAATGACGTAATCCTCATCCATCCCTAAGTACTGCTTAAAGATTTCTGCTACTTTTTAAATTGGCTCTCTTCTACATAGAGGATTTTCCCGGTTGCTGATTTGTACTTTTTATCAATAATGGCATAAACATTATAGGTCGTCGCATCTTCAGCAATTACTGCTCCATTTCGATCATAGATCGTTCCACGTTTTGCAGGAACAATGACCGTCTGCTCATGGACTTTTTGGCTTGATCCGATAAGGTCACACCAAATTTTTGTCAGTCCCAATGATCATTGCAAAATTAATCAGAAAGAGAAAAAGAGGAAAATCGCCAGTACACTGAGATTTTTCCCAACTTGTTTTCGATTCTGATCCGGCAAGCGACGTTTCTTTATCGAATACCCGATCAAAAATTTTTGAATTTATTCATCACTACTTGCACTCACTGTTTTTCGATTTTCTTTTTGCAGCTTCATTCCTTGGGAGCTAGCCAACTGTGATAAGCGGTCATAACGTGTTAATTCATTGACCTCTTGACGAACATCTGCTAATTCCGTCTTTTTGGCTTCTAGTTCCGTATTCAAATCAGTCAACTCACTTTGAACTTGTAAAATCCGTGTCTGCATAAAGACGATACTAATGGCTAAAATAACAGCTGTTAGGACAATCGACCCATAAAAAGCCTTTTCTACTCTAGAGAAACGGCGAAAGCGGTCTTGCAGTACCTGTGTTCTTGTTCTCTCATTTCTTGCTGCCATATCAATTCCTCTTACTTGTGTATTTTTCGAGCAACCCGTAGTTTTGCTGAATGGGATCGATTATTTCCCTCAAGCTCTTCTTCACTTGGCAAAATAGGTTTCCGGTTGACCAACTCCATCTTTGGTTTCAAATCATTTGGAATAAAGGGAAGTCCCTTTGGAACCTCAACCGTCGAAGCTTCTTTAAACAATTGTTTGGTCAATCGATCCTCTAACGAATGAAAGGTAATCACAGAAATACGACCATCGAGGGCCAACAAATCCATGGCTTGCTGAATTGATTCATCTGCAGCTCCCAGTTCATCATTGACTTCGATACGAATGGCTTGGAAAATCTGTTTAGCAGGATGGCCCTTTTTCTTAAGCTCCTTAGCTGGTTTAGCAGATTTAATAATCTCTGCTAATTCAGTCGTCGTTTCAATCGGTTTAATTGCTCGTGCTTGCTCAATTTTCCGCGCAATTTGCTTGGAAAATTTGTCCTCTCCATATTTGAAAAAATACGGACTAGATCATGGTAATCGTAGCTATTAACGACTTCATAGGCTGTCAAGGAAGCTTCTTGATTCATCCGCATGTCTAACGGCGCATCTTTCTTGTAAGAAAATCCGCGTTCCCGTTCATCTAACTGAGGACTAGAGACACCTAGGTCATAACAGATTCCATCAATTTCAGTCACACCCAATTCGTTTAGACGTTCCTTCAAATGACGAAAGTTATCCTTAATGAAGGTCACCATGCCTTTCTCAATGAAAGGTGCCAATCGAATCTTAGCATTCTCAATTGCATGCTGATCTTGGTCAAAGGCATAAAGATGGCCCGATTCATTTAATTTTGTTAACAAATATTCGCTGTGGCCTGCCCCACCCAATGTGGCGTCTACATAGATCCCATCTGGCTTAACATCCAGCATATCGATCGTTTCATGAAGCAAAACCGTTACATGATGAAATTCTTTACTCATATCTTTACTATTTTACCACAAATGGGACCAAGATGCACTCCTGAAAGAAAATTCACTAACTAACCCTATCGGACCTTTTCGGATCCTACAAAATACCTAGAAAGGCTTGATTTCACTTGTTTCCTCTAGGATTTATGATACAATATTCTTATGAAAATAAGAAAACAGATTCTCATCCCACTTTTATTGGTCGATGCTATCGCTCTCTACTTTTTCTAACCACTATTGAGGCTTGGATTTTTGGCTTGCTGCCCTGATCCTAGTCGGCTCACTTTGGTGGCTCAAAAAGCCATTCAAGGACAAAAAACAGAGATGGAAGAAAATAATTCCTTCCACCTCTGTTTTTCTTTATTCCCTCCAAGTAATTCCTTAAAAGAAAGCAAACTAGCTCTGAAATAATAAAGAGGCTGGGACAAAAGTCCTAGCCTCTCAATTATTTTTGGATTGTCGAGCAAGACGCAGTGGTTGAGTGGGCTCTACTACGCTGATTTCATCAGCTTTTACAGCCCTACTCAACTGTGCGGAGGTGGGACGACGAAATCGAGTTCTAACGAATTACCGATTTCTGTCCCACTCTCTTGCGGTTTATTTACTATGTTTCCAATTGCTGTAAATCCCAAAAGAATGATCCAGATGGTTGCTCCAATCGCTCCAATGTATGTTGATTCTTGCAAGAAGAGACAAACGAATACGAAGAGGAAGAAAACAATGGTCAATGGATTCAACACTTTATAGGCCGGCATGACAAAACCATCTGGCATAAATTCTTTCGATTTACGGTACTTAAGATGGGCAAGCATGGTCAAAATGTAAATAGCAATGTAGACACCAGAAGAAGATGCCGTAATCAAGGCAAAGGCATCTGAGACACCTGGCAACACATTGATAAAGGCAGAAACAGCAACCACAATCGCAGAAAAAATAATCGCGCGACTTGGAATCCCCATACGAGATAAGCTATTCAGTTTCAAACGATTCATCACTTTGCTGTTTGGTGTTTCTTTTGCAATCTGGTACAAGTGACGCCCTGTTGAATAGAGGGTGGAATTCAAGGAAGATGCAGCAGCTGTCAGTACAACAAAATTAATCAATCCAGCTGCCCACTTGATTCCTACCATCTGAAAGACCGTTACAAACGGTGACTTATTGACAGGAAGCTGTTGCCAAGGGAAAATAGCCATAATCGCCAACAAAGCTCCTACATAAAAGATTACAATCCGGATTGGAATTTCTTTAATAGCTTTTGGCAATACTTGTCGGGGATTAGCTGTTTCAGAAGTAGTAATTCCAACAAATTCGATTGCTTGGTAAGCAAAGAAGACCATTTGGAAGGCCATGACGAACTTGACCCAACCATTTGGAAACATTTGAAAACCATTGGTAATGTTACTTAAGCTAGCGTGTCCAGCTGGTGTTTCAAAATTCGTCGTCACCATAAAGATTCCTGTTGCGATCAAGGCTAAAATAGTGACAATCTTGATCATTCCAAACCAGAATTCAACCTCTCCAAAAACCTTCACAGCGATCAAGTTTACACAACTTAAGAGCGCTAAAAGATAATTTGAATCTGCCAGGCTGGCCAATTTGGAAACCAAAGCTGGACATAGTTGGAAACAGCGGTGATCTCTGCCATTCCCAAAAATACCAAGGAGACCCAATAGGACCATCCTGAAAAATAACCCCAACCTTTTCCTATATACTTGGTGATAAAGTTGATAAAGGTGTGTTGATCAGGGTCCATATAGAGCATTTCTCCGATTGCCCGCATCATCAAGTACATGAAGGCGCCAGTCAGCATATAGACTAAAATAATAGAAGGACCTGTCAAAGAAAGGGAACGACCGGCTCCAAGAAAGAGTCCTGTCCCGATGGTTCCTGCAATAGCGATCAGCTGAACATGCCGATTTTGCAGACCACGAACCATCCCATTTTCGGTTTCTTCACCAGGATGATGTTTTTTTGACATATGATTACTCCAATTCTTTTTCTGTACATTTTCAGAAAAGTATACTTCAAATTTTCACACAATCTACTATACCATGTTTTTAAAAATTGGTCAATCTAGTCCAGAATATTCTGAATTTTAAAGATACAAAAGAGTGCTGGAGTCTCTTCCAGCACTCTTTTGCTTATGAATTAGGGTCGTCGAGGCTACGGCCATGCAAACCTTTTTCACGTTGCACTTGGCGTAGTTTCTCAGGTGTTACATCATTTCCTTCTTCATCCACAATTTTAATACCTTCAATGTGGTGACGAACCGAACGACGATAACCTTCAATGTATTCTTCACGAAGTTTTGCTTGTTCCACTGTTTCTTCTGGTGTCAAACCTTCTGTTTTTTTCTTTTAGCAAGCTCATTGATACGAGCGATTTTTTCAGGTGTCATAATAAAACCTACTTTCTACCTGTCATCAGGTACTTATTTTGTGTTCAATTGGTTGAAGGCTGCAACAGCGTTAGCTTTAGCTACAAGGCCCGCAAGAAGGGCCAAACGGTTGTTTTTAACCGCCTCATCTTCTGCCATTACCATAGTATTGTCAAAGAAAGCATCAATGACTGGGCTAAGAGCAAAGAGTTGAGCCAATTTTTCGCTAGCTGAACCAGTCAATTCAAGATCTTCAATTGCTTTAGCAAGGGCTTTTTCTTGATCGTTTTCAAAGAGACTGGCATCGACTGCTACTGAAGCATCTGCTTTTTCTGCCAAGTTAAAGGCACGAGAGAGGGACTCAACAGCCGCCTTATAACCATCGGTCTTCGCAGCTTCTGAAAGAGCTTCAGCTGCTTCCAGCATATCAGCCACGACAAAGTTTGAACCAGCAAGAACAGCGTCTTTGATATCTTTTGGTGTGCGTCCCATCATCTTGTCCACACGCGCCTTGATGAAGTTGAGCACTTCTGCTTGATTGTCATATGAAAGACTATCAAATGAAAGGGCGTAAAGGCTGTCGATCAACTCATCCATAGGGATATGCCAACCAAAGGCATCCAAGATACGCACAATTCCTTGAGTCGCACGACGAAGCGCATAAGGGTCATTGGAACCTGATGGAATCAATCCTACTGAGAAGAATGAAAGGAGGGTATCCAATTTATCTGCAAGCGCAAGGATAGCACCAACCTTAGTCTCTGGAAGGGCACCATCTGCTGAATCAGGAAGGTAGTGCTCACGGATAGCTGTCGCAACCGCAGCATCTTCACCAGCAAGGAGAGCGTATTTTTCACCCATGATTCCTTGCAATTCATCGAACTCTCCGACCATACCCGTCAAGAGGTCAAATTTGTAGATTTCAGCTGCACGAGCGACGGCTGCTCTTTCTTCTGCAGTCAAACCAGCTTGCTCAGCTAATGACGCTGCAATAACACCTGCACGTGCCATGTGTTCTGAAAGAGAACCAATTTTTTCATGGAAGGTCACGTTAGCCAATTTAGCAACGAGGTCTTCAATCTTAAGTTTTTGGTCTTCACGCCAGAAGAATTCACCATCTTCAAGACGTGCCACCAAGACTTTTTCATTTCCTCGGATGACATTTTCCAAGTGCTCAGCGTTCCCATTACGGACGGAGATGAAGTTTGGTTTGAGCTGACCATCAAGGTCACGTACAACAAAGTAACGTTGGTGCGTTTCCATTGAGGTCACCAAAACTTCTTCTGGAACGTCCAAATATTTGGTGTCAAAACTTCCCATAAAGGCAGTTGGGTATTCGACCAAGTTCAAGACTTCATTCAAAAGGCCTTCTTCGATTTGAACTTGAACACCTTGTTCTGCTTCGATGGCTTTGATTTGCTCACGAATCATGTTTTCACGTTCTTTGCTATCCGCAATCACGTAAACGGTACGAAGGTCTTCTTCATAAGAATCCGCATTGGTAATTTCCACTTCATGTCCAAGAAAACGGTGTCCACGGCTCACACGACCTGACTGGATATCCAAGAAGTCAAGGTCGAGCGCTTCGTCGCCCAAAAGAACGATCAAGGTGTGAACTGGGCGAATGTATTCAAAGCTGTTGTTAGCCCAGTGCATGCTAACAGGGAAGGTCAATGAAGCAAGCATCTCTGGAACGCCAGCCAAGACTTCTTTGGCAGGTTTTCCAGCTTCGTGCTTCGTGACATAAACGTACTCTTCACCCTTGACTTCACGAAATTCGATATCATCAACCGTCAAGCCTTTTCCACGGACGAATCCTTGCGCTGCTTTTGAGAAGTTTCCGTCTGCATCCAAGGCGATTTTCTTAGAAGGTCCTTTAAAATCTTCGGTCAAATCCGATTGTTGATCCGCCAAACCAATCACACGGACAGCCAAACGGCGTGGCGTTGAGAAGGTTTGAATGCTTTCGTATGAAAGACGGTTGTCATCCAAGAAGGCTGCCATTTTCTCACCCAGTTGTTTTTCACTTGGTGTGACAACGTAGGCTGGCAACTCTTCAAGTCCAAGTTCTACTAATAAGTTTTTTGTCATGTTTTTCTCCGAAAAATATCTTTTTCCAGTTTGCCTTATGTGATTGGCACGCAGCAACCGACTTCGTCGTTTCATTGCTAAAATTGGAGCCTAAGGTCTCCAATTTTGCCTGGTATCGTTAGTTTCTCTAACGATACCTTTATCACTGCGGCAACTGGTTCTGTAGGATTGCTCTATCAGCCAATCCCATCTAATACGCTCTCTTTATTCTTCCTCTTCTGCTAGGAGTTTGGCGCGTGTGGCTTCGTCAAGAAGTGGGTAACCGAGTTTCTTGCGTTCTGCGACGAAGGTTTTGGCTACGACACGGGCCAAGTTACGGATGCGGGCAATATAGCCGGCACGTTCTGTAACGGATACTGCTCCACGAGCATCAAGCAAATTGAAGGTATGTGAACATTTCAAAACGTAGTCATAGGCTGGGTGAACAAGGCCCAATTCCAAAGCACGTCCTGCTTCTTTTTCAAATTTTTCGAAGTTTTCAAGAAGCATATCTTGGTCAGAAACTTCAAAGCTGTATTTTGAGTGTTCATATTCTGGTTGAAGGAAGATTTCTCCGTATTTAACGCCTGGAGCCCACTCAATATCGTAAACAGAATCGACTTCTTGGATGTAAGAAGCCAAACGTTCCAATCCGTAAGTGACCTCAGAAGTTACCGGACCAGTTGCCAATCCACCAACTTGTTGGAAGTAGGTGAACTGAGTGATTTCCATACCGTCCAACCAAACTTCCCAACCTAGACCAGCTGAACCAGTTGATGGGTTTTCCCAGTTATCTTCAACGAAACGGATATCGTGTTCCAAAGGATTGATCCCCAATTTTTCCAATGATTCAAGGTAGAGCTCTTGGATGTTTGATGGTGATGGTTTCATGACCACTTGGAATTGGTGGTGTTGGTAAAGACGGTTTGGGTTTTCTCCGTAACGACCGTCCGCTGGACGACGTGATGGCTCTACATAAGCCGCATTCCATGGCTCAGGACCAATGGCACGAAGGAAGGTGTAAGGACTCATGGTTCCCGCACCTTTTTCATTATCATAAGCCTGCATCAGCATACAACCCTGGTCATTCCAGTATTGTTGCAAAGTCAAAATAATTTCTTGAAATGTTAATTTCTTAGACATTAAATACTCCTTGATTTAAGTGATTTCTTGCGACACGAGTCTGCCTCGTCGATTATACGAGGCTAGACGAGTTAGTACTGCGTCTAGCTCAGGCACCCTAGTGCTGAGCGTGGGGCAGTCCGACTGTAAGGAGGTCTCTGCCACTGACGCAGTGGAAAGTCAATTTTTAGACATGTTTTACTCCTTATTCATAAAGTTTCTTGTGACTTAGGATACAAAAGAACCGTGTCTCTGCTCCTAAGTCGTTTGACCTAGGGGCGTCAGAAACGCGGTTCCACCCTAATTTATTACTTCATTTTATTTTACTTTACTCAGCTTTTACTGAGAGAAAGCGCCACTTGCTTACTTTGCTCTACTTGGCTCTCACTATCCCAAGCTCGCTAGAAAAACGCCGTAAGCCCTTCTTTCTTGACTAGTATTATAGCAGATTTTTAGTGACTTGTAAATTAAAATCCGCATGAAGCAATCGTTTCATACGGATTTTAGGCTAACAAACAAGGTTGTTTTTCTTATGGACGTCTTGCAGCTTTTGGTTTTTACCATGAAGTTTTTCTTGGCATTCTTCAAGGCTGTCAAAGCATCTTTCACATCTTGTTGGCTTGCTCCTGGATTTGAAAGGATAGTTTGTGCATCCTTGAAGGCTACTAGGTAGCTTCTTTTCTTCATTTCCAGCATAGATGAATTTGGCATTCTTTTCTTGGAACTTCAATTCTTCCTTGATGTATTTTTCAAGGCTTGAAAAATCAGTTGCTTTCCCGTTTAATTTTCCTTCTGCACGGCTAAGCTCAGCAAGTGCTTGATTGATTTGTTCTTGTTTCACAGTTGGATCAACTGCAAGCAAGGCAACTGTTTGGAAAGCACGATCGTAGTCGCGACGTACTTTTTCTTTGGCATTGGCATAACGACCAGTTTTAGTCGTAGCATCATAAGCTTGCATGGCTTCTTTCAAAGCCGCAACGTTTGAATCTTTCCCATCCAAGGCTTGGCTAGCAGCTTCAAGACTAGCTAGAGCTTGGTTGACTTGCTCTTGACTGACCTTGTTGGTCAAGGCTGCTTGGGCAGCTTGCAAGGCTTGATCATAAGCTTCTTTCTTATCCGCACTCGCATTGAAGTATTGAGCTGTCTTTGTAACAACTGCTTGGTTGTTCAAAGCAGCCAAGAGATCCACTTTTGAGATCACTCCAATACGGTAATTGTTGTTGCGCCCTGCGACAACTGAGATCACTGGTGCTTCCTCAGCTAGTTCATAGCCTGTAGGAAGGGTTGCAACTAAGGTATATTGACCAGTTGCGACAGATTTCCCAAAGCCATTTTTTCCATATTTTTCAGCAGGCAATACAAAGTTTCCACCATCTGCCCCTTTCAATACGATCGTAGCTGCTTTTGAAACCGGTTGATCAAAGCTGATGCTAACTGGTGCATATTCTAAAGTATTGGCAAGAAAAGCGATCGTTTGGAAACTATTATCTTCTGTCAAATCAAATTCTTGCGTCAAGCTGCTGACAAATTTCACTTCTGTACGATCATACGTAAAGATTTCTGCAGTGTAATGACCAAAGTTCAAGAAGTTAATATCTTTTGTCTTGTCAACTGACACATATTGACCATTGCTATCTTTGATTCGGTAAACATACATAGTATCCAAATCTTTGTTCGTTTTAGCGTCACGAACTGCAATTTGAACCCGACCACTATTTTGATCCCGAACTAAATCTGCTAGTGAAACATAGTCTACGTTCCCCGCAAAGTCCTCTACGTAGTAATAGATATTCTTCTTATCGATATTTTCAGGAAGATCGAAACTACCATCTGCATTGGCCTTGATCACATGGTAATTTTCAAGGGCACGTGTCCCATTCTTATCATCACTAGTTTGGACCATTGTTCCCTTATCATCAAATGGTGTGACGTAAACGAGTTTTTCAGATAAGATTCCGCCGTCTCCAACATCTTTGGCTTTACGAGCTACAAACTGTTGTGCCCCATCTTTAAAGCGAATATATCCAGATGTGATCACTGGTTTTGGGTATCAACTTGAACCTTAAAGGTCGTTGATTGCTCTTCAGCACCAGGAACCATTGGTGTATAACGAATGACATAATCATATAGACCATCTGCTACTGCTTTCCCATTTGCATCGGTACCATTCCAAGCAGTATTATCTAGTGTGTAGCTGCGTGGGTTCTTTTGGTCTCCGTTGAAGAAGTTCTTACGATGGTCAGATGGAGTTCCTTCCCACAATGGATTTTTATGTTCCGTATCACTTGCTGCATAAACAGTTGCACGAAGGTTTTCAATGTTTCGAAGGGCAACTGTCTTGTATTCAACGAGGTCTTTATTCCCATCTTCATTTGGCGAAATAGCGATGCGAACATTTCCATTTTCATCTAATTGAAGAGAATGTGTACCTTCCGCATTTTCTTCAATACCAAGAACTGTCATCCGACGACCATCTCGTTTTCCTTGTGTGAGGAGAAGATCATTTTGAAGGGTAACAAGCGCAGAAACATTGGCACTAGAGGAGATATTCAAATCTTTTGGAACATGATAGTAGAAGCCATCTTTTCCTTCGCGAACCAAATCATAGATTGGTTTTTCAACAGCTGGAAGGTTTTGGAATTCTCCTTGAATCCCATAAACGGCAAGCTGACCACATCCCCATCATCTGCCGGATCTACAAAGCGAACAAATCCTTCAAGGAAATAGCCGTTCGGCATTTCTTTGCTCAACTCTTCTGTGAATTTACTTGTATCGACTTTCACCGTAACCGTTTCAGAGCTATGTGCTTTCACGGTTACTTCAGGCCAAGCTGTTTCAGTCAATTTACGTGGACGGAGGGTAAATTTACCATCCTTCACTTCATCTGTGTCAGTATTCACCAACATTTTCAAGGTACGATCGGTATCTGAAATATTGTGAACCGTCACATCAAAAGTAAAGCTATCTCCAACATTTCCAAGAGTAACGCTTGGATAGTTGTTTTCACCAGTCACATACAAGTCTGTTGAAACGGCTGCAGCTGTGTCTACAACCCCTGCTCCTTGTTGACGTGGAGAAGTATAAACACCGGTTTCTTTATTAACATGTGGTTTAGCCGTAGACATAATCAAGGCTTTGACAGTTTCAGAAACTTGTTCTGGAGTCAATTCTGGGTGGTTCTTCACAAGGTATTCTTTGACCAAAGCTGCCACACCTGCTACATGAGGAGAGGCCATACTTGTACCACTCATATCTCCGTAGGTATTATCATTCAAAGAAGAAAAGATATTTCCACCAGGTGCTGTGACATCTGGTTTCAACTGACCATCTGTTGTTACTCCCCAACTTGAGAAATCAGATAATTGATCTGCCTCTGGAGATGGACGGTTGGCCATAGTATTGTTAAAGACAATTTTGTAGGAACCTGCCTTAAGAGCTTCCCCATAACGTTTTGAAATAAAGACAGATGGGATCTTTTTCGCATCTCCTTCAATTGCCATTCCAAGATTCGATCCTTCCACATTATTGTAGACCAAGGCTCCTGCTGCACCATGATGGAAGGCATTGGCAATCTTTTCTGAGAATGGAATTTCCCACGTTGGATTAAGGCCAATTTACCGGTAAGGTCTAGATCTTTAAAATCATCTTCTTTCCCAAGACCAACTGATACATATTCGTACTCTTTGCCTTTTTCAAAATCAGCATCTGCAGCAGATTTACTGTAATCAAATTTTCCGTTATCCGCTTCTGCATTGCCTTCCAAACCTTTGACTTCAAAAACTTCTGTTGTAATGATGTTGTTATTGATAGAAGCAACAGAGATAGAGTCCTCTACCGTTGATGGATTTCCAACCAAACCGTAATCTGGATTTTCTGCTGCTGGTCTAGAATAACCATTCCCAAAAGTATTGCTATTTCCTGCAGAGATTAGGACAGATACCCCTTTAGCACGCGCTCGTTTAATGGCATCCACAATATCTGAATCAGCATTGACCATAGAACCAGTAGTAGATCCAAGACTCATATTGATGGTATCTGCACCAAGGGCTACAGCATCATCAATTGCTTTTACATAAAGGGCAGAACCCGTTGTTTTTGACGATCTGAAAAGACACGCATAAACATAACTTGCGCTTCTGGTGCTACACCATAGATCTTTTCTCCGTTTCCTGCTTCTTTATCAGGATTCCCTGTTGCAATCCCTGTAACGTGCATCCCATGAGAATCTCTTTCAGCCTCTTTGATATTGTCGGTCCCATCAAAGTAGTCATAAGCGTAGACAACCTTGTCGTTGTACCATTTACCATAATCAATTCCTGCCGCTTTCTTAGCAGCTTCGATTTCTTCTTGGTTTTTAAACTTAGCTTTTGAAGGATCGGTAATCCGAAGAACCTCGTGGTTCACATCCAAGCCAGAGTCGATGACGGCGACAACCATCCCTTCCCCTTTATAGCCTTGCTTCCAGGTTTGGGGAACAGTAATAATTTCGTCACTTTCGATGCTTTGAGGTTTTTCGGCTGCCTCATGGCGATTTGTTGTTTCCGAATTTGTCGCAGTAGCCACTGCTGTCGCTTTTTCTACAGGTTTTTCCGCTACTTCCGGTTTTGTTTCTGGAACAGCAGCTGCCTCTTTCGGAGCTTCTGTTTTTTCAACATGAGCTGCTTCTGTTGCATTCGTTGTCTTTTCAGCAACTGTTGCTTCTTTTGCAACTTCTACTTTCTCACTAGCAACCGCTGTACTTGCTTCTCTTGCTTGTGAATGTTCTTCTTCAGCAGGTGCCTGTTGAGTAGTGGCTACAAGCTGTGTTCCAGCACTCGTTTGGCTGGCCGCTTGTTCTTCTGCACTCGCTTGTGCAGATCCAAATACCAAAACAGCCCCTAATAAAACTGAGGCTACACCAAATTTGTATTTTCTTAATGAAAAACGTTCTTGTCTATTCATAGAAACTCCCTTTTATTTTAATAGTAACTATTATAACGCAAAATTATCTGAAAATTCATTCAAAAAACAAAATGTAACACAAATGTAACATTTACGAATATTACTAACTATTAATTTATTTTCGTTCGGAAAAATGTAAATTAGTATGGGAAAGTATTATAGAACATCTGTTTTTTGTTGGAGTTTTAAAATTATTTAATCATTGAAAGGATTTTAAAAACCGAGAACGAAACTGTCCTCGGTTTTCATTAATGAATAGAAATTCTCTTTAAAAATCTTTGGTGTCTGGATCTGGTGCACCTGCTTCAACCGGAAGATGGCGAAGGAGTTCCACATCATCTGCCGTTAATTCAAAATCAAAGCAATTTAAATTACTCGCAATCCGCTCAGGCGTAACCGATTTGGGCAATGGAAGGAAACCTTCTTGCAAACTCCAAGCCAGGGCTAGTTGGGCGACGGTCTTTCCATATTTAGTAGCCATTTCTTTTACTTGTTCATTTTGGAACAATTCTCCTTGGCCAAAAGGTCCCCAAGCCTCTAGTAAAATGCCATGCTTACGACTTGCTGCAATGGCTTCACTTTGGTACACCCCAGGTGCTAGACGAATTTGGTTCACAGCCGGAATGACCCGAGCTGTTTCAAGGAGGGCTTCCAAATGATGAGGCAGAAAATTGCTAATACCAATAGCTCGAACCTTGCCAGCAGCTAGCATATCTTCCATTGCCCGCCAAACCTCAGCATTTCGTTGTTTCCAAGCATCATTTTCTCGAAGGGGTTTTGGATTTGGCCAATGAATCAAGTAAAGATCCACATAGTCCAAGCCTAGTTTCTCAAGAGACTCTTCCAAAGCAGCTTGAGCGTCTTCATAGGTGTGATGAGTATTCCAAAGTTTGGTGGTAATAAACAGGTCTTCGCGCGCAAGACCACTGTCTTTAATGGCCCGACCCACACTCTCTTCATTTTGATAGATCGCTGCTGTATCGATATGGCGATAACCTGCTTTTAAAGCAGCTAAGACAGCTTGATAGGCTTCTTCTCCATCCGCTGCTTTCCACGTCCCAAATCCCAATACTGGAATCTCCACCCCATTATTCAAACGATAATGATTCATTTTTCTTTCCTTTCTTCGATTTCGGTTTCTTAGGCCCTCGAAGCTTGAGCTCTGGCTTAAAAATATTTTTCTTGGTTGGCTCCATCTTCTTGCTATAAAAACTATAGAGTAAAAATGCCCCACCAACAATCACAATAAAGATATTTTTTCTTACAATCCCATAAAGCAAGAAAAAATTCCCATCAATAAAAAACGTATATCAATTGCCTTCATAAGCTACCTCACATTTCAATTCCCATTATAGCATGAAAAGACAGCATTCACAAAATTGCACTACCATTGGTAAACAAAAACCTCTCTAGGTATGACCTAGAGAGGAGGTATTCTATCTTCGTTTCTTGAATCTAATTGGTAGCTTGGTAACGTTTGACCCCATCGAGATAGGTCGCAACCAGATCCAAATTTTGATCAAGCACGATGAAGTCCGCATCATACCCTTCTCGAATTTGACCACAAACATCATCAATATGGACTGATTTTGCCGGATTGAGGCTGGCCATCATCACTGCTTCGTGAGGGTTAGCAATCCCCACTCTACAACATTTTTTAATCCATCTTTCAATTTCAAGATTGAGCCAGCTAGATTACCAGTTGATTTCAAGCGAGCCGTCCCTTCAGCGACCACAACTGGGAATTCCCCAAGCATGTAGTCCCCGTCTTCTAAGCCCCCAGCTGTCATACAGTCCGTAATCAAGGCAACATTTTCTTTTCCTTTTGTTTCATCAGGATATCACAAGCTAGCGGATCAACGTGATGGCCATCACAGATCAACTCTGCTGTAGTATGAGGCAACTCATACATGGCACCAACCATACCGAGTTCACGGTGCGTCAAACCACGCATACCATTGTAGGCATGTACCCAGACACTCGCACCTGCATCAACCGCTTTTTAGCTTCTTCAAAAGTAGCATTGGAGTGTCCCAGAGCGACAGTCACTCCTTCTCCTGTAATAGTCCGAACAAATTCTTCCACCCCTTCACGCTCGGGAGCAAGGGCAATCTTATTCAACAGACCATTGGCAGCTTTTTGCCAAGCCCGGAATTCTTCCATACTTGGATCCTTCATATAAGATGGGTTTTGAGCTCCCTTGTATTTTTCTGTGAAATAAGGGCCTTCAAAATAAATCCCGCGAATCTTAGCTCCTGTTGCTTCCTTGTATCGTGCACCGATATTTTCCGTTACTGCCAAAAGTTGTTCGTAAGAGGAAGTAAGGGTCGTAGGCAAAAGCTCGTAACCCCTGTACTCAAGAGCCCCTCACTCATGGTATGAAGAGTGCCTTCGATGTTATTATCCATCACATCTACCCCACCAAATCCGTGAATATGGGTATCTACGAGGCCAGGCGCAATGCTGTAACCAGAATAATCCAGCACATCCGCACCTTCTGGTAAGCTTTCCACATGTTTTCCAAACTTGCCATCAACGAGTTCCAAATAGCCTCCTCGGCGAACCCCATGTGGGTAATAAAATTGATCTGCTTTAATATATGTAGACATAAAATCGTCCTTTCCATTGTAGGAACTGTGTTCCATTTATATTCATACATATTATAACGCTTTCACTTCCATTTGTAAATGGTCTAGACCTATTTTTGAATAGAATCCAACAAAAACAGAGTAAGCTTCCTACTTACTCTGTTTGACGATCCTTAAATTTGCTCGATTTGTACTTTCTCAGCGAGATTCATGGCATGGTCTGCAACACGTGTATAGTGAGAAATGATATCAATAAAGTTCACTCCGGCTTGAGGTGTACATTCACCTTGGTTCAAACGACGAATATGGGTTTTCCGAAGTCTTTTCTCCAACTTTTCAATTGCCTCGTGACGTGCTACCAATTGGTTCGCAAGACTCACATCATTGTTCTCAACAGCTTTCAAAGCATCCTCTACAAATTGATGGGTTTGGTTGTAAATATCTTCCAATTCAGCCAAGGCCGCTTCTGAAAAGACCACTTTCTTACGAATTAAATAATCGGTTAGATTGATCAAGGCTTCCGCATGATCTCCAATCCGCTCCAAATCCCGTGAGGAATCTAGAACGTTGGTGAGAACTTCACTTTCTCTCGGGCTCAAAGCTTCACTTGACAAACGAATCAGGTAGCGAGTCAAATCATCATCGATGGTATTGATGGCTTCTTCTGTCTTATGACCTTTTTCAGCTGTTTTCTCATTTTGATGAACAATATAATCATAAGAGAGGCTAAAGGCTTTATCTGCATATCCACCTAAATGAAGCAACTCTTTTTTGCATTTCCTAGAGCAATCGAAGGCGCTTGAGTGATCAAGTTTTCATCCAAATAGAGCGGTTCATATTTAACAACCTCATCCTCACCAGGAATCAGTTTGGTTACAAAGTATGCCAAAGCTCCAATGAATGGGAATTGAATGATGGTGTTGGTCACGTTGAAAGCTCCGTGAGAAAAAGCAATGGTCATTTCTGGTGACAAGTGCAAGAGCCCTTGGAAGTATTCAATCATGGCTGTAAAGGTGTTAACAAGATCAAACAAAGGATTGTACCGATCAAGTTAAAGAGCACGTGGGTTGCTGCAACACGCTTAGCAGAAACATTGGCCCCCATCGCTGCAATAATAACTGTCAAGGTTGTTCCGATGTTGTCCCCAAAAGAATAGGTAAAGAACCGCGAAGATCTAGGAAACCACCTGAATACAAACCTTGTAGAATCCCAATGGTAGCTGACGAAGCTTGAATCAAAACGGTGATAATGGCTCCTGCTAAAACACCTAGAATTGGATTTTTCCCAAGGGTGATCATGTACTGACTAAATTCTGGCAATTCTTTCAAAGGACTCATTCCCGCACTAATCAGGTTTAAAGCGTAGAAAATTCCTCCAACCCCAAAGAGAATCCGACCAATATTATTGGCCATTCGATTCTTGGTAAAGAAAAGTAAGACCGTTCCAAGAAACATAATTGGAAGGGCATAAGTCCCCAGTTTAAACCCAATAATGAATGAGGTGACCGTGGTCCCAATATTAGCCCCCATGATGATCCCAATGGCTTGACGCAGGGTCAAGAGACCCGCACTGACCAGACCAACGGTAATCACCGTTACCCCAGTACTAGACTGAATAAGGGCTGTCACAACAATCCCTACTAAGACTCCAAGAAAGGGATTGCTGGTATATTTATCAATATAGTAGCGAAGACGGTCCCCTGCAGCTTGTTGCAGTCCTTCTCCCATGGTTTTAATACTATAGAGAAAGAGACCCAACCCTCCCAAAAAGTTAAACAAAATTTCCTGCCAGTTAATGGACATGATCATTCCTCCAAATATGAGATCAGAAATAAAACTCCTCTCCTATTGTAAAGGATAATTTCCAATCACACAAGAGATTTCTGTAAATTTCTATTATTTTTTGAAACCGTTTTTTCTTTCTGTTTTATTTTCCTCATTTTAAGAGCCAAAAAGAGGTTGGAAATTTCCAACCCGAGACTGTAGACAAACTATTCTTTTTATAAATCTAATAAATTCTATAAAAGAAATGTTACTCGTTAGAGTGATTCAATCATCTACTGAAACTTTTCGTCGTGAGAAAAGTACCTGAAACTTAATAGTTTCAGGTACTCAGAATTATTGAGACCTTAGGCTCAATAATTAGTCATGGAACTTCGAAGAAGTTCGCTGACGTCCGTACTCACCTAAGGAAAGTTTCTAAGAAGACTTTGTCTTTCAATCTGGACGTGGAAAATTTCCAACCTCTCTAGTCTTTGTTCAAATTGCGCAACATCTCATCGATCTTGTTCCCGTATTCGATGGATTCGTCTTTCACAAAAGTAAGATCTGGAATCTTGTACAATTTCAGATTCCGACCTAATTCACGCTTGATGGTTCCTGTTGCTTTTTCAAGGCCTGTCTGAGCCTTTTGATTGTCTGAAGCCAAATCACTCATAATTGAATAATACACTTTGGCCATAGACAAATCACCTAGCATTTGAACATCCGTAATGGTGACGCCTTGAACACGCGGGTCACGGACTTTCTTTGTAAAATCTCGTTGACTTCACGCTTGATTTCCATCCCTACTCGGTCTGTCCGAAAATGACTTGCCATAGGAACTCCTTTCTGCTCTGTGTTTAAAAACTAGGAAATCAGAGGGTTCCCCTCTTTTTCCTAGTCAGCTTGCTTATTTTTTAATTTCTTCCATGATGTAGGCTTCGATGGTATCATCTGTCTTGATATCATTGTAACCTTCAATCATCAATCCACCTTCACGACCATTTGTGATCTCTTTGACATCATCTTTGAAGTGTTTCAAGCTTGCAAGAGCACCATCATAGATCACGACACCGTCACGAATGACACGGACTTTGGAATCACGTGTAACCTTACCACTGAGGACCATAAATCCACCGATGGTACCCACTTTAGAGACCTTAAAGGTTTCACGAATAACTGCTTCCCCGATGACTTTCTCTTCGAACTCAGGATCCAACATACCCTTCATGGCATCTTCCATTTCTTCAATCACTTTGTAGATAATTGAGTGAAGACGGATTTCCACCTCGTCAGCTTCAGCTTGTTGACGTGCTTGTGGAGTAGGACGGACGTTAAATCCGATGATGAAGGCATTTGAAGCTTCTGCAAGGGTCACGTCTGATTCGTTGATGGCACCAACTGCTGAGTGAACGATGGTCACTTTCACACCTTCTACTTCAATCTTTTGAAGGGAAGCAGAAAGAGCTTCAACCGAACCTTGTACATCGGCCTTGATGATGACATTAACAGATTTCACTTCCCCAGCCTTCAAGGTATCAAAGAGATTTTCAAGGCTGACGCGGTTGGTTGCTTGACGTTGTTTCATCAGAGCACGTTTGGCACGTTCTTCACCAGCTGCACGCGCTGATTTTTCATCTTCATAAACCGCGAAGTGGTCACCTGCCATTGGCGCTTCGTTCAAACCAGTGATAGAAACCGGAGTAGATGGTCCTGCAACCTTCACACGACGTCCAAGGTCATTGGTCATGGCACGGACACGTCCAAAGGTATTTCCGACAACGATTGGGTCTTGGACATTCAAGGTACCTTGTTGAACAAGGAGGGTTGCGACCGCACCTTTTCCTTTATCCAAGCGCGCTTCGATAACAGTACCGATGGCACGAACAGTTGGATCTGCCTTGAGTTCTTGGATTTCAGCCACAAGAAGGACCGTTTCCAAGAGCTCATCGATATTTTGGTTGAACTTAGCTGAGATTTCTACAAACTCAGAATCTCCACCCCAAGCAGTTGACATAACACCGTGTTCAGCCAATTCACCGATGACACGCTCTGGATTAGCTCCTGGTTTATCGATCTTGTTGATGGCCACAATGATTGGAACATTGGCAGCTTTTGAGTGGTTGATGGCTTCGATGGTCTGTGGCATCACCCCGTCATCTGCTGCTACAACCAAGATGGTAATATCGGTAACAGATGCACCACGCGCCCGCATAGAAGTAAAGGCCGCGTGTCCAGGTGTATCCAAGAAGGTAATCTTCTTACCATTTTCCACGATTTGGTAGGCACCGATGTGCTGAGTGATTCCTCCCGCTTCACCAGTTGCTACACGTGAATTACGAAGGGTATCCAAAAGGGTAGTTTTACCGTGGTCAACGTGTCCCATGATGGTGACAACTGGTGGACGCTCTACCAACTCATCTGGATTCAAATAACCATCTTCAACGAAGAAGCGTTCGATATCCGCATTGTCCACTTCAACCTTTTTCTTGGCTTCAATTCCATAATCCACCATCAAGAGTTCAATCGTATCTCCATCCAGCGATTGGTTTTGAGTCGCCATGACTCCCATCATAAAGAGTTTCTTGACGATTTCAGCCGGTTCACGCTTGATGCGTTTTGCGATTTCTGCAACCGTCATTCCATCCGTATACTCAAATTCACTTGGTAATTCATGGAATTTACGCTCTGTTACTGGTTTTGGAGCATCATTACGGTTGTTCTTTCCTTTTTATTTTTCTTATTGTTATTCCAGTTACTATTTTTCTGATTTCTCACTTGATTTTGACTATTTCGATTCCTTTGTTGTTTTCTTGGACCATCTTCTTCACGATCAAAATCATCGCGTTTCTTATCTGGTCGCGCTTGTTTCTTCCGACGTGTATCGACTTGAGCTGGAGCAGCAGCAACAGCTGGTTTTGTACGGTTCTCAACAGCTGGCTCCTGTACCGGTGCTTTCACTTCTGGTGCTTCTACCCGTTTCCGGCGCTGTTGACGTTCTTGTTCTGCTTTTGCAGCTTGTTGTTTGTAGCGATCTTCACTTCCACGTGCGTACTCAGCATTTTGTTCAGCTTTCAGTGCCGCTGCACGCGCTTTGAAATCAACTTTTGGTGCCACTTGGGCTTGTTCACCACGTCTTTGATCTGGTCGGTTATTGCGACGCTCAGAACCTTGATTTCGCTGTTCATTTCGCTCTTGTGGTCGTTGATTTCGGTTGTCACCATGACGCTGATTGTCTTTGCGATCACGTTTTGGACGATTGTCTTGTTGTTTCCTACGTTCAGCCTGTTCTTTTGCACGCGCTTCTCGTTCCGCTTTAAAGTTCCGACTCTTTGGTTTAGCAGCTGGCGTTACTGATTTTGTCTCAGTTGCTTCTTCTTTTTGACGGGCGCTGCTTCTTTTTCTCTGCGACAGCCGTTGTCTTGGCAGCCACTTCTGCTACTTTCTTTTCGACTGTTTCTTTTTCGCTGCAAAGCTCTTGATCAACTTTTCAGCAACATCAGTATCGACACTAGATGCATGACTCTTGACGTCAAAACCTAATTCTTTCGCACGAGTGACGACTTCCTTACTTTCCTTGCCCAATTCTTTGGCAATTTCGTATAATCTTTTCTTAGACAATTGCTGTCCTCCTCTTCTATTCCATAAGAGACCTCATTTTCTTTGAAAATCCAGCATCTACAACAGCGACGACCTTACGGGCACGTCCAATTGCAGTGCTTAATTCTAGTGTTGAAAACACGGTAGATACTTGAACCTCATAATAGTGACCCTTATCTGTCACCTTTTTGTCAGGTTACTAGCTGCATCATTTGCCAGAAAAACTAATTGTGCTTTTTCTTCCTGGATGGCTTTGATCACGAGTTCTTCTCCAGAAATGAGTTTTCCTGCTCTTTGCGCCAAGCCCAACAAATTACTTATCTTTTGCTTATTCAAGGCCTAACTCTCTTCTCTTCACCTTATGATCTACATAAGCGATCAATTCATCATAGAAAGCTTCTTCCACTTCCATATTAAAGCTACGATTAAAAACTTTCTTTTTCTTAGCAAGTGCCGCTTCTTCATTGTCTAGTTTGATGTAAGCACCTCGACCATTGGCCTTGCCAGTTGGATCGATAAAGACTTGTCCTTCTTTATTTTTGACAATGCGGAGCAAATCGCGCTTATCAATAATTTCATTTGAAACGACAGATTTTCTTAAAGGGATTTTTCTTGTTTTTACCATTTTCCCTCCCTCTCTTAATCGACTTGCTCTTCGTCACTTTCTACTTGGTCTTCAAAAGTTTCCTGAGCTGCTTCCATTTCTTCGAACTCACTAGCAGATTTGATATCGATGCGGTAACCAGTCAAATGAGCTGCTAAACGAACGTTTTGACCACGACGACCGATGGCAAGAGATAATTTGTTGTCTGGGACCACAACGAGAGCATGTTTGCTATCTTCATCATCAAAAATAACTTGGTCCACTTCTGCAGGAGCGATCGCATTGTAGATAAATTCAGCTGGATCTGGAACCCATTCAATGACATCGATGTTTTCTTCTGTTGGAACCATACGGTCTAATTTTTGATCGTATCGAGCTGGATGGAACTTGCTGGTAATCTTTTAATATTCGATCCACCACGACCAACGATAGTCCCAATCGCATCTACGTTTGGATTATGGCTACGAACCGCAACTTTTGTACGATCTCCAGCTTCACGCGCTACACTCATAATCTCAACAGTTCCATCATAGACTTCAGGAATTTCTTGTTCCATCAAACGTTTGATCATTTCAGGGTGACTTCGGCTAACAAAGACATTGACACCACGTGGATTATCTTCTACCTTGTAGACAAATACTTCGATGCGATCATGAGATTGGAACACTTCTCCTGGAATTTGGTCTTGCTTAGACAATTGTGCTTCGATCGAACCAAGATTGACATAGATAAAACGATTGTCAAAGCGCTCCACCGTTCCACTCATGATTTCATTTTCATGTTCTTTATAAGTGTTATAGGTGATGGTGCGCGTTTGCTTACGCATTTTTCCATGATCGTTTGTTTAGCAGATTGAGCTGCTACACGACCAAATTCAGCTGGTGCTTCTTCAAACTTGATCTTATCCCCCAACTCATAAGCAGAACTAATGGCCAAGGCATCCTTCAAGCTGATTTCTAAACGGCTATCAAAGACTTCATCCACCACTTCACGAACCGTATAAACACGGAAATCTCCAGTTTTTTCATTGAATTCAATCGCTGCACTTTCTGATTGTCCATAACGACGGCGATAAGCTGAACGCAATGATTCTGTGACGGCTTCAATGATATCTTCTTTTTGATCCCTTTGTCTTCTTCCAAAATGCGGAAGGCTTCTAGCATTTCTTTACTCATGTTTTTCTTGCCTCTACTATAAAGGCATCCTTTCTTTCATTCTGTTACAATTTTACAGCCAACCTTGCTTTGGACACAAGGTTATAAGGAATTTCTACAGTTTTCTTTCGTGTTTTATCCATATACTCAATGGTCAAAACATCCTCTTCAAAACCTACCAAGTTCCCCTCAAAAACCTTTTGTTTTTCAACAGCCTTATACAAGCTGATATTGACATACTTGCCAACAGCTCCCTCGAGTGCTTCCTTGGTTTTCAATGGTCTCTCCAGGCCAGGACTGGTAACTTCTAAAAAGTACTGTTCTGGAAATGGGTCTGGTTTGATTTGATCCAATAGCGGGCTAATGATTTCTGTCAAATCCGCTGTATCATTCAGTGTGATCCCTTCTGGTTTGTCTACGAAAATGCTTAAGACGTAGTCACCACCCATTTTGCCATATTCAACATCGACCAATTCAAATGGTTCCTTTATAGCTGGCTGAATCACTTCTGTTACTAAGTCAACAATCGTTGCGATGGTTGCCACCTCCTCATAGATAAGAGGCGAAGATATTTCCCCGCCTCTCCTTTTCTATTCATTTAAGGTATTATAACACGATTCCCCAATGATTGCAAGGAATATGCTAAAACTGTGCTTCTACACGGTAAATGACCTGTCCTTTGCTTGAGAACTTTTTCTCATATTCCGTCATGACATTCCCTCAAAATCACTAGCATGAAGGTCTAGCCAGACACCCTTCAACGTCATACCATACCGTGAAAAGCTCACCAAACTGTATTCAAACAGACCTCGATTATCTGTTTTAAAGTGAATCTCCCATGTTCTGGAAGAATTTGCTTGAAGGTATCCAAGAAGGTCTTGTATGTTAAACGACGCTTCTCATGACGTTTCTTAGGCCAAGGATCTGAAAAATTCAGATAGAGTTGATCAATTTCCCCATCTTCAAAATAGTTGGTCAAGCTATCTCCGTCTACCCAAAGCAATTTAATGTTAGGAAGATCAGCTTCTAAGACCTTATCTAAAGCATAACTCAAGACCGATTTTTGAATATCAATTCCGATGTAGTTGATCTCTGGATTGGCCTTGGCCATCCCAGTAATAAAGGCCCCTTTTCCGCTACCCACTTCGATATGAATAGGATGGTCATTCCCAAAAATTTCATGCCACTTTCCCTTGGCATCTTCTGGATTTAGGACCACATATTGCGGATTCGCTTCTAATAATTCAGTCGCTCCCTTGCGATTTCTAACTCTCATATTTCCTTTCCATATTTCAACCGGAAATTGCGCAGAGCATAGATCTCGCGATTGACATTTTCTAAATCATTATTTTCATAGTATTTAGCAATTTGGCACAAGAAAGAGTATTGACCAAACCAATAGAGTTTATCAAATACTTTTTGATTGTACTTGTAGCCATAATAGCCTAACCAATCGCGCCAATTAGAATCTGGGATATAGTGACTCAAGATATGCGCCACATCCAACATCCGGTCTGTCAAACGAACAGAGTCCCAATCGACTAGATAAATCAAACCGCTCTCTGTCTCAATCCAGTTACTATGACGAACATCCCCGTGAACGATCGTCGCATAATCCTCCCGAAAGGCAGGCACTGTCTTACGTAAATTCTTTACGACTGATTGGATATAGTGGTTCTGACGTAGGGCAATTGGCAACCGGTTGCTCCAAGAATTGAGCAATTCTAATGGAGATTCCACAGGATAGCCAAGTTTTTTCAATTGGGTCATCAAAGGTCTAGAACGGTGCAATCTCGTTAAAATATTGACCACTTGTTTTTTGACATCCCATTTGGCGTGAGAATTTCCCCATTCAACCATTCTTGGGCACTCATCACATTTCCATCTGGCAATCGTCGACTCCATAACAATTGAGGAGCAATCTGTTCTTTTGCTAGACCCGCAAGGATTGGGGTCGTATTCATTTTTACAAAAACGCGCCCACCATCTGGGTAGGTCCCCATGTAGGCCTTCCCACTCTTCCCAGGAATTGGGGTGAGGCTTAGCTCTTTTCATTCGAGTCCATCTTTTCCTCCGTAAAAAGTTTCCAATCTATTTTACTAATTTTAACGACTTTCGTCAACCAAGCGCGCCATCTTAAATGGAAGATAGAGTAGGATTAAAGCAACTGTATAAGCCAATAAGCCTAACAACAGGACTTTATCTGAAATAAAGACCAGGCCAATCCCCTTCTATCACCGTTATCATCCCCATGACCAGCTGAATCGTTTTGTTCAACCCTGCCTTTTTACTGCCCTTTTTCATCGGGAAAAGGAGGGTCAAGGGTTGGTAATCAAAAGCACTGTAAAGCCCCAGTAATTGAAAAATAACCAAGTAATTGAGCAAGGCTACAAGGGCAATCACTACGAGAGGTTGGGGAATAAAGATGATAACGAGAATGGAAAGAGCCAAGAGTCGGAGAGTCATAGAGAAAAGATCTCCATTCCGTAGGAAGGAGCGCGTATATAAGTGAAGCCACGTATTGCCATGTGTTTTGGGAAGAAGCCCTAAGAAACCATCCAAGTAAGCTCTTCTTTTGACACTATTAGTGATCCCTTTAACCGTTGTAAACAAGGCAAAGAAGCGAAGGATCAATTGTTTCCTTGCATTCTCACGAGCAATGGCCAAGGTCCAATCCAAATTTCCATCCTGGTAGAAGCGCGCTTTCTTCCAGCTAAAAACAGCCCCTTTAGCCACCCCTAAGACAAGGATATAAGCTACAATAGCAAGTTTATCCAGCCCTGTTGCCAGAAGAAGAGGCACAAATAATAGAAGGACAAAACTTTGAATCAAAAACCAAAACACAAAAGACTTCTTGGCCTGCCCTTTGATATAACGTTTCACTTCCTCTTCCTTTACTAAAAGGAATAAAGCATCGGGTTTCTCTAAGTAGGTCGCAATGGAGCCTATCGGAACCAAGAGGAGCAAACCAATCATGAGACTCCAACGGATCAGGCTTGTATCTTTGGGTAGATCTTGCAAGAATTGACTGTATTGAACCGCCAAAAATCCTATAAAAATCAGCATAAAGAGGACGAAATGATCATTGAGAACATAGCGGCTATATTTTACACATTGAGTTCGAAACGTTTCTTGCCGTTTTTTCATCAACTCTTTCATGCTGTTTCCTCTTCTGTCAAGGTCATGTAGATATCATTTAGACTTGCTTTCTCATCCCCAAAAGTTGAACGCAGCTCGTCCAAGGTCCCTTTTGCTCGGATCTGACCCTTATGGAGGATCACAAAACCATCACACATCTTTTCAGCCGAATCCAGAACGTGGGTACTCATCAAAATCGATTTTCCTTTTGCTTTCTCATCTGCCAATAACTGAATCAAATCTGCAATCGCAACAGGATCCAATCCCAAAAAGGGTTCATCGACAATATAAAGACTTGGATCCACTGCATAGGCACAAATAATCATGACCTTTTGCTTCATCCCTTTTGAAAACTGGGTCGGGAACCAATCTAATTTTTCAGCCAAACGGAATCGTTCCAACAAAGGCTGGACGCGCACCATGACCTGATCCATGTCTAAATCATAGGCCATAGCTACGGTCTCGATATGCTCTCTCAGGGTTAATTCTTCATATAGGCTAGGGGTTTCTGGAATATAGCCGATTTTTTTACGATAGTCAGTTGGAGCTTCTTGAAGACTCAAGCCGTCAATCCGTACTTCCCCAGCATAAGGATGCAGGAGACCAATAATTTCATTAATCGTGGTTGACTTCCCAGCTCCATTTAGTCCAATCAAACCAATCAGTTGGCCATCCGGAACTGAAAAACTCACCTCTTTCAGGACAGGGATGTTGACATAGCCCCTGTCAACTTGTTGATTTCTAACATATTTTCTCCGATTTCTGGTATAATGTTCTTATATTATAACAAAATTTAGTCTAAATGAGGTGTATTTATGGTTGACGATTGTATTTTTGTAAGATTATAGCTGGCGACATTCCTTCCTCCAAAGTCTATGAGGACGAGGAAGTCCTCGCATTTTGGACATCTCTCAGGTTACACCAGGTCATACGTTAGTGGTTCCAAAAACACGCTCGCAATCTCTTAGAGATGGACGAAACCGCCACAGCTCAACTATTTGCACGTGTCTCTAAAGTTGCTAAAAAGTAGAAGCTGCTACCCACGCTAAGGGAATGAATATCATCAGCAACATGGAAGAAGTTTCTGGACAAACCGTTTTTCACACACATGTCCACATTATCCCTCGCTATTCCGATCAAGATGAGCTTGCTATTTCTTTTACTGAACACGAGCCTAATTTTGAACAACTAGCAGTTCTCGCAGAAACCATCAAAAACAGTTAAAAAGGAGGCCATATGAAACTCAAAAATCTCTTTTGGTTTGCAACAGGAGCTAGCATTAGCTACCATCTAGTAAAAAACCGCAAAGAAATTAAAACAGAGGTGACTGAATCCAGCCAATTGGTCAAGGGAATTCAAGATAACCTAGCAAAAATCCAACGCAATCTGGATATTATCCAAGACCAAAAGACCAATCTTCAAGAATTGGTAACGGATTTCCAATACAAGACCAAACTATTTAGTCAACAAGCAACAGCCTCTCTAAAAGAAATTCAAGACATCTGGCAACCAAGTAAAAACGATTGAGAAAACTCAATCGTTTTTTTCTTATTCTGAAGGTACCGTAGGTGTCACACTGCTCGACTCTGTAGCTGCAGGAGCAACTGGTGTCACTGGTGCAACAGAACTTTGAGGCGTCACCACTCCCGTATCCTGGGTCGATGGTACAACTGGTAATTGGTTAAACTCTTGGTAAACAGGTGCTTCCTCAGATGAGGCCGCTGGCGTATCATTTTGAGAAGAAGCATTCTTCAACTCTTCATCTCCATCTAATAGGTAAGCATTGGTTTTCAATGTTTTGATTTCTTTTAGTCCCAAAGCTTTGCGGATGATATTTTGAATTTTCAAGAGATGTTTTGAAGTGACAATCTGATAACTTCCGCCATCTGCTAAGGTGGCATCTTCTCCTTTCAACTGGTACTGATGAATCGTTGAAAGGGCATCTTTATATCCTAACAATTGAAGAAGACTGTTGCTATCAAGTGAAATGTTGGTTTGCATATTGTCACTAACAGACTCAATGATTCCTTTGTAGTGACTCAAACTATTGAGGCTTAAAACTTTCTCAACAATCTTTTTGATCACTTCACGTTGGCGTTTTTGACGTCCATAGTCTCCTTCTGGGTCTTGGTAGCGCATGCGTGAATAAACGAGAGCTTGGTCCCCATTAATCTCCTGACGTCCTGGTGCGATCTTAGCCGTATATTCTGGCTCATTTTCCTCGATCGAGATATCGAAGTCAAATGGATTATTGACCGTGATGCCACCAACCTTATCCACTAATTGAACCAGCCCCTTCATATTGATCATGACATAGCGGTCAATATGGATATTCAAAAGATCTTGAATGGTCTTAATGGCTAACTTGGCACCGCCTTGAGCATAAGCCGAATTCAATTTTGCTTGGACCGTTTCGCCATCTGAAGTAATATTGGTTAGGATATCTCTTTCCAAGCTAGTCATGGTTGTTTCTTTTGTTTGAGGATTAACAGTCACCAAAATCATAGTATCACTATTTCCGGCCCAAGGATCTTCCCGAGAACCGCTACCTGTATCAACCCCCATCAAAAGGATGGTCATCGGCTTGTTTTCTGCAATGACATTGGTCTCATTTCCAAAGCCTTTATAGGTCTTACTGAGAGTCCCAGTCGTTTGGTTTAGGATGGTAAGGCCATAAGCCCCAATCCCAATCACTGTTACCGTCAATAAGCTCAAAAACATTAAAATAATTTTTTTAACCATATAGAATCTCTCTCTAATCTATCAGTTTCCCCATAAGGTAAACATCTAAGAATTCTCCTTCAGCTGAACAAGCTCCACGAGCTTGGCAACCTTCGATCTCAAAACCTAACTTTTTATACAGGTGAACCGCCCGTTCATTGCGCACTTGGACATTCAAGACTAGTTTCCTAAGAACACCGGTCGAGTGCGCCCACTCGATCCCTTCTTCCAACAGGATCTGTCCAAGCCCTTGATTCCAATAAGCTTTTTGAACCACAATAAAGACATCACCAATATGCCGAATGGACCGTTGAGAAGCTGCAGTGATATTTAACAAAGCTGCCAGTTCCTGATCTAGAAATAGCAAGAGGCAAATCCGGTTTTCCGCCATCTCTTGCACCATCAGAAATTGCTCCATGTCTGCTGGAGACATGCCAATTCCAGCTTCATCTAGTGTCATGTAATCTGACTCTTTCCCAACTTGATTTAAGAAATCAACGACAAGAGCCGCATCTGCACTGTCAGCTTGCCGAATTTCTACTGTCACTTCCTTTTCCTTAGTCATCCGTTTTTTCCACCTGCTCAAAGGATGTCAGTAAAGCTTCTGCACGCGCTCCATGAGCTTCAAAAGCTAACTCTCGCCCATCTTCTAATTTTCGGATAAAAATTTTTAGATAAGCATCCGAAAGACTCGGCTCAATCAGCTCTCCCCATTCAATAATGGTCACACCATCTCCAAATAGAAAATCATCTAAATCAATAGAATCTGGATCATTCCCAATCCGGTAAACATCCAAATGGTATAAAGGCAAGCGACCTTCGTATTCACGAACAATGGTATAGGTCGGGCTTTTAATCATCTGATCAATCCCTAACCCCTTTGCAATTCCTTTGGTAAAGGTCGTTTTTCCTGCTCCTAGATCACCTGATAAAATGATCACGTCTTGCTTTTCTAAGAGTTTTCCTAGCTGTTTTCCTAGAGCGATCAGCTCCGTTTCATTGTGACTAATCATTTCTCTATTATACCAAACTTTTTAAAAATCTGCTCTTTCTTTTAGAAATTGTTCGACTCAGGTTTGCTTTTTAGATAGATAGACAAACTATTTTAAAGTAAAATAAGTTAAGTGATTCTGCAAAAAAATAAATTTGAGTTCCAATTTTTAAATCGATTTAAGAAAATACTGAAACTTTCCGCTGTGAGAAAGTGCCTGAAACAATAACGTTTCAGGCACTCGGAATTATTGAGACCTTAGGCTCAATAATTAGTCATGGAACTTCAAAGAAGTTCGCTGACGTCCGTACTCACCTAAGGAATGTTTTTGGTATAACTTTGTCTTCAATCTGAAAGGAATGGGAGACAACTCCCATTCCTTTTGGCACTTTTCTGATACTTAATTCAAGGCCATGCTAACGTAGTTTAAAATAAAGAGAACATCTAAAATCCAAATCATGCTGTGCACTTCTTTGGCTTGTCCTTTAACCACTTTCACTAAGCTATAGGTGATAAATCCAGCAGCGATCCCTTGTGTAATCGAGTAGCTGAAGCCCATAAAGATAGAAGTGAAGAAGGCAGGAACTGCTTCTGACATATCTTCCCAATGGATATTTTTCAAGCCACTCAACATCATAATCCCAACAACAATCAAAATTGGAGCTGTAGCAGCGGTCGGTACAATCGCCAACAAAGGACTAAAGAGACTTGAAATAGCAAAACAGATTGCCACAACCAAGGCTGTCAGACCAGTGCGTCCACCAGCTCCAATACCAGCTGCAGATTCGACATACGTCGTTACGTTTGAAGTTCCTGCAATAGCTCCGACTGAAGTCGCTACAAGGTCTGAATAGAGGGCCTTATCTAATTTCGCTGATTGATGGTTTTCCCATTTGTCGCAACAATCCCAACTTTTTCACCCGTACCGATCAACGTTCCGATTGTATCAAAAATATCAGTCAAGGAGAAGGCTAAGATGGCCATTAAGGTCTCAGGCAAACGAGACGTATTGGAAATCAAAGATCCCAATCCTTTCGATCCCAAAGCTTGACCAAAGATCGTGCCTAAATCATTAAAGGCAGCTCCTAGATGGTTACTTGCAAAGTCAATTTTAGTGATATCAACCACATGGATGAGAATTCCAAGCACAGTCGTTACTAAGATAGAAAGGATAATCCCTCCCTTAATCCCTTTGACAACAAAGAAAATAGTAATTGCAAGACCAACAAGAGCCAAGAGGACAGCCGGATTGTTAAAATCAACCAATCCAGGAACAGCAGATGCATTGGCTGAGATCGTTGCATTCGCCTTATCTGCTCCTTCTCCGACCACTGTATAGGTATGAGGGTCAATCGTGAATTTCAAAAATCCTGCATTCTTAATTCCAACATAGGCCAAGAAAATCCCGATCCCCGCTGAAATAGCAGACCGAAGAGCTGTCGGAATCGATTCGATGATCATCTTCCGAACATTTGTCAATGTGATAATCAATGAAATCACTCCACAAATGAAGACCATCCCCAAAGCTTCCTGCCATGAGTAGCCCATACCAAATACAACGGTAAAGGTAAAGAAGGCATTCAAGCCCATTCCTGGTGCTTGTGCATACGGTAAATTGGCATAAAAAGCCATCATCAAGGTTCCGACAACAGATCCAATAATCGTTGCAAGGAAGACCCTTGAGCTGGCATACCTGTTTGTGACAACATTTGCGGATTTACGAAGAGGATATAACTCATCGCAAAAAGGTTGTCAAACCAGCAAGAACCTCTGTCCGAACAGTGGTTCCATGTTCTGAAAGTTTAAAAACTTATCCATTTCAGAATAAACTCCTTTTTCATCATTCTCGCTCCCAATCAATTTGCGAACGTTATTTCTATTTTACCAAAAGATCTTTCGCCTTTCAAGAAATCCTACTTCTCTTCTCGATTTTTGAGCGCTTTTCCGATTTTTCTGATATAATGGTCTCATTCTTCTCGAAAGGAACCGAATTATGCATAAAAAGATGATCGCTCTAGATTTAGACGGCACCCTCTTAAATTCCGAAAGCAAATTGAGCGACTTTACCATTGATACGATTAAAAAATTAGTGCTCTTGGCCATAAAGTCATTATTACAACAGGCCGCCCCTATCGTATGGCACACACCTACTACAAACAACTAGAGCTAGATACTCCAATGATCAATTTTAACGGCTCCCTTACGCATCTACCTGAGAAAAAATGGGGGATGAACAATGTTTGACTTTAGATAAAAATACCTGCTAGATATGGTCGCTAACCGAGACACCATCCAAGCGGACTTTATCGCTGGCGAATACCGCAATAAATTCTTTATTACCGATCCAAATGAGCACGTTGCAGACCCTAAATTATTCGGTATTGAGGCTTTCCAACCAGAAAATCAATTCAATCCCGAACGGGTAACGAGCGACCCAAACTGTATCCTCTTTCAAACGAAAGCGGAAGACAAATATGCTCTGGCAGATGAAATGAATCGGCATTATGACTACAATCTGTCTATCAATACTTGGGGTGGTCCCTTAAATATTCTGGAATGCAATCCCAAAATGTGACCAAAGCATCCGCTCTGACCTACCTTCTGGATAAACTCAATATGGATCAGAAGGATTTGATTGCCTTTGGAGACGAGCACAACGATACTGACATGCTAGCTCTCGCTGGTCATGGATACGCTATGAAAAATGCTAGCTCCGTCCTTCTCCCCTATGCAGACTCCGTCACAGATTTCACCAATAACGAAGACGGTGTCGCGCGCCAACTCATTCAATTATTCTTATAATAGGAACAGACATGAGTTATCCCTCATGTCTTTTTCTTCGCCAAATCCTTAATCGGTTAATCAATACCCTCCTTTTTTCCATTTTTTATTGTTCAATAGATAAATTTGTGATATTATTAACACAGTTATTAAAGAAGCGCTTTCAAAAATGCTAAATCGCTTCTCGTTTACTTAAGGAGGAACAAAATGAAAGCTGTTGTTGTTAATCCAGAAGGTACTGGTGTTGAAATCGTTGCAAACAAAGACATGCGTCCACTGGAAACAGGGAAGCTCTTGTTCAAATCGAATACTGTGGTGTCTGCCATACTGACTTGCACGTTGCTCACGGAGACTTCGGTAAAGTTCCAGGCCGTGTTCTTGGACACGAAGGAATCGGTATTGTTAAAGAAGTTGCTCCAGATGTCAAGAGCCTAAAAGTTGGGGATCGTGTCAGTGTCGCATGGTTCTTCGAAGGATGTGGAACTTGTGAATACTGTACAACTGGTCGCGAAACTCTTTGCCGTACTGTAAAAAATGCTGGTTACTCTGTTGATGGAGGAATGGCTGAACAATGTATCGTTACTGCAGATTACGCAGTGAAAGTACCTGAAGGATTAGATCCAGCCCAAGCTTCTTCTATTACGTGTGCAGGTGTTACCACTTACAAAGCTATCAAAGAAGCCAAAGCTGAACCAGGACAATGGATCGTTATCTATGGAGCTGGTGGACTAGGAAACTTGGCTGTTCAATATGCTAAGAAAGTCTTCAACGCACATGTCATCGCTGTCGATATCAACAATGATAAACTGGAATTAGCGAAAGAAGTTGGTGCAGATTTTGTCATCAACGGTCGTGAAGTCGAAGATGTCCCAGGATTGATCAAAGAAAAAACAAATGGTGGAGCTCACTCTGCTGTCGTAACAGCTGTTTCTAAAGTAGCTTTCAACCAAGCAGTAGATTCTGTTCGTGCAGGTGGCCGCGTGGTCGCAGTTGGTCTTCCTTCTGAAATGATGGACCTCAGCATTGTGAAAACGGTATTAGATGGTATCCAAGTCATTGGTTCTCTTGTAGGAACTCGTAAAGACTTGGAAGAAGCTTTCCAATTTGGAGCAGAAGGCTTGGTAGTCCCTATCGTTCAAAAACGTCCAGTAGAAGATGCTGTCAAAGTCTTTGACGAAATGGAAGCCGGAACCATTCAAGGACGGATGGTACTTGACTTTACCAACTAACTAACTGAACCTACAGGACTAGCCCAACTGGGCTAGCCTTTTTAGTGCTCCCAATCACTCTATTTTACAATTTATTATATATTTATTTTTATTTTCGAGAATATCGTTTGATTGTCGGAATCTTTTCATTGAGAACAAAATCCTATAAAACATATCTATTATTGTTTTTTAAGCATCAACAAGTAATAAACAAAATTCATTCAAGAGCATTCTTTTTCTATCTATCGATAATTTAATATAATAAATCAATGTTTTTACATCGAGATTTTGATAGAAAAATTGACTTAAGTGTGAAAACGATTTATAATAAAGTAGCTTAAAGTTTTCTTAAACTGAAAGTCAAACAAATTTTATAAGGAGGAATGTCAATAATGAGTATTGGTATCATTATTGCTAGCCACGGTGAATTTGCAGCTGGAATCCACCAATCCGGCTCGATGATCTTTGGGGATCAAGAGAAAGTTCAAGTGGTTACGTTCATGCCAAGTGAAGGCCCGGATGATCTCTATGCTAAATTTAATGCAGCTGTTGCCGCATTTGATGCAGAAGATGAAGTCTTGGTTTTGGCTGACCTTTGGAGTGGTTCTCCATTTAACCAAGCAAGTCGCGTCATGGGAGAAAATCCAGATCGTAAATTTGCGATCATCACAGGATTGAACCTTCCGATGTTGATTCAAGCTTATACAGAACGTTTGATGGATGCAAATGCCGGCGTTGATCAAGTCGCTGCAAACATCATCAAGGAAGCAAAAGACGGTGTCAAAGCCCTTCCAGAAGAATTAAACCCTGTTGAAGAAGCTAGTACAGCCGCTGCTGCTCCTGTAGCACAAGCTGCTATTCCAGAAGGAACAGTTATCGGAGATGGAAAACTCAAGATTAACCTTGCCCGCTTAGATACACGTCTTCTTCATGGACAAGTCGCAACTGCTTGGACACCTGATTCAAAAGCCGACCGGATCATTGTTGCTTCAGATTCTGTTGCTAAAGATGAACTCCGTAAGGAATTGATCAAACAAGCGGCACCAAATGGTGTGAAAGCAAACGTTGTCCCAATTCAAAAATTGATTGACGTTGCAAAAGATCCACGTTTTGGAAATACCCATGCTTTGATCTTATTTGAAACACCTCAAGATGCTCTTCGCGCCATCGAAGGTGGTGTTCCGATTAAAACCTTGAACGTTGGTTCAATGGCCCACTCAACTGGTAAAACCATGGTTAACAATGTGTTATCAATGGATAAAGATGATGTGGCTACATTTGAAAAAATGCGTGATCTTGGAGTTGAATTTGACGTCCGTAAAGTGCCAAATGACTCTAAGAAAGCTTTGTTTGACTTAATTAACAAAGCTAACGTTCAATAATCGATTACTTACGAAAGGATTTTAAACATGTCTATTATTTCTATGGTATTAGTGGTCGTTGTTGCCTTCTTAGCAGGTCTTGAAGGTATCCTTGACCAATTCCAATTCCACCAACCCCTTGTTGCTTGTACCTTAATCGGTTTGGTAACAGGTAACTTGACTGCTGGCATTATGCTTGGTGGTTCACTTCAATTTATTGCACTTGGCTGGGCAAACATTGGTGCCGCAGTTGCACCCGATGCTGCTCTTGCATCTGTCGCTGCTGCCATCATCATGGTACTTGGGGAGACTTCAGTACAAAAGGAATCGCTGTCGCTCAAAGTGTCGCTATTCCACTTGCAGTTGCTGGTCTTTTCTTGACCATGATCGTCCGTACCCTTTCCGTTGGTTTGGTTCACACTGCCGACGCTGCTGCTAGAAAAGGGGATATCAAAGGTGTAGAACGCGCTCACTTTGTGGCCCTTCTTCTTCAAGGTCTTCGTATCGCCATTCCTGCAGCCCTCTTGTTGATGATTCCTGCTGAAACTGTCAAAACTGCTCTTGAACAAATGCCAAAATGGCTCTCTGATGGAATGCAAATCGGTGGTGGTATGGTTGTAGCCGTTGGTTATGCCATGGTTATCAACATGATGGCGAGCCGTGAAGTATGGCCATTCTTTGCCATTGGTTTTGCTCTTGCAGCCGTTAGCCAATTAACTTTGATCGCTCTTGGAGCAATTGGTGTTGCCCTTGCCTTGATCTACCTTACTCTTTCTAAGAAAGGTGGCAATGGAGGTGGCGGAGCCGCTACTTCTAACGATCCAATCGGCGACATTCTCGAAGACTATTAAGAAAGGTGTGACACTATCATGACTGAAAAATTACAATTATCTAAATCAGATCGTCAAAAAGTTTGGTGGCGTTCAACCTTCTTGCAAGGTTCTTGGAACTATGAACGGATGCAAAACTTGGGTTGGGCTTACTCATTGATCCCAGCTATCAAAAAACTCTACACGAAGAAAGAAGACCAAGCGGCCGCTCTTGAGCGTCACATGGAATTCTTTAACACTCACCCATACGTTGCCGCTCCTATCATCGGGGTAACACTTGCTCTTGAAGAAGAAAGAGCAAACGGTGCTGCTATTGACGATGCTGCCATCCAAGGGGTTAAAATTGGTATGATGGGTCCTTTGGCGGGTATCGGAGATCCAGTCTTCTGGTTTACAGTACGTCCTATCCTTGGTGCCCTTGGTGCGTCACTTGCTGCGTCTGGTAACATCCTTGGCCCACTCATCTTCTTTATTGCATGGAACGCTATTCGTATGTCCTTCTTGTGGTATACCCAAGAACTTGGATACAAAGCAGGTTCCGAAATTACCAAAGATATGTCTGGTGGGATCTTGCAGGACATCACTAAAGGAGCTTCTATCCTTGGGATGTTCATCCTCGCTGTCCTAGTAGAACGTTGGGTATCGATTAAATTCGTCTTCAATGTTTCTTCTGTCAAATTAGCCGACAAGGCTTATATCCACTGGGATAAACTTCCTGAAGGATACAAGGGAATCCAAGAAGCCTTCGCTCAAGTTGGTTCAGGCCTATCTCAAACACCTGAAAAAGTTACAACTTTCCAACAAAACTTGGATTCATTGATTCCTGGTTTGATGGGATTGCTTCTTACTTTTGCTTGTATGTGGTTGTTGAAGAAAAAAGTATCTCCAATCACCATCATCATCGCCCTCTTTGTAATCGGTGTCTTGGCACACGTTGCTGGCTTGATGTAAAACAAAGATCAAAAAAGAAGGTTTCGGCCTTCTTTTATTATGATATAATGGAATGAACAGCAATACAGGAGGATCTCATGGCCCAATCATTGAATAAAACCGTTGAATTCCATACTACAGGGTTTCTTACCTGGGAGTGGGTGGAAAGGTTGGAAAAATCCTAGTCGGGAATGCCGCTTTTGAATTTTATGCGGATGCAAATGTAGAAGACTACATCCAAATTCCCTGGCAAGAAATCGAGCGAATCGGAGCCAATGTATCCGGACGTAAAATTAGCCGCCATTTTGAAATCTATACCAGAGAATCAAAATTTCTCTTTGCTTCAAAAGACTCTGGAAAAATTTTAAAGATTGCTCGGGAACATCTAGGAAATGATAAAATTGTCAAACTTCCTACGTTGATCCAAATCATCACGGCTAAAATTAAAAATCTATTTGCAAAATAGGAGCTTTTCTTGTATAATAGACGCAAACGGATAAGTAAGTTAAGAGTCTCTTTCAGAAAGTCTGCGGTTGCTGCGAGCAGATAGAAATCTTAATTGAAATTCTACCGTTTCTTTAAAATACAATATCGAATCAAGTGCACACCTGTGAAGTTGGATGGAACCGTGGCTCTGCCACTCCAACACTCTAACAGGTGTGTTTTTGTTAAAGGAGAAGCTATGTTAGATATTAAACGGATTCGTACAGACTTTGATGCGGTTGCTAAAAATTGGCAACACGTGGCGTAGATGCAGCTATTTTGAATGAAATGAAAGAAATCGATGCTAAACGTCGAGATATCTTAGTCAAAGTAGAAAATCTCAAAGCAGAGCGTAACACTGTATCTGCTGAAATCGCACAAGCTAAACGCAACAAAGAAAATGCAGATGATAAGATTGCTGCCATGCAAACCCTCTCTGCAGAAGTCAAAGCATTGGATACAGAATTGGCTGAAATCGATGCCAAATTAACTGAATTCACTACTACCCTTCCAAACATCCCTGCTGATAGTGTCCCTGTTGGAGCAGATGAGGATGACAACGTTGAGGTTCGCCGTTGGGAACACCGCGCGAATTTGGCTTTGAACCAAAAGCTCACTGGGATTTAGGTGAAGGCCTTGATATCCTTGACTGGGAACGCGGAGCTAAAGTCACCGGTGCTCGTTTCCTCTTCTACAAAGGACTTGGAGCTCGCTTAGAACGCGCTATCTACAACTTTATGTTGGACGAACATGGCAAAGAAGGCTACACTGAAGTCATCCCTCCTTACATGGTCAACCATGATTCTATGTTTGGTACTGGTCAGTATCCAAAATTCAAGGAAGATACTTTTGAACTTAGCGATACCAATTATGTCCTCATTCCAACAGCCGAAGTTCCTTTGACAAACTACTACCGCGATGAAATTCTTGATGGGAAAGATCTTCCAATCTACTTCACCGCTATGAGTCCATCTTTCCGTTCAGAAGCTGGTTCAGCTGGTCGTGATACTCGTGGATTGATCCGTTTGCACCAATTCCATAAGGTTGAAATGGTGAAATTTGCTAAACCAGAAGAATCATATGATGAATTGGAAAAAATGGTTGTCAATGCTGAAAATATCCTTCAAAAACTGAACCTTCCATACCGTGTAGTAGCTCTCTCAACAGGAGACATGGGCTTCTCAGCTGCCAAGACTTATGACTTGGAAGTATGGATTCCAGCGCAAAACACCTACCGTGAAATCTCAAGCTGTTCCAATACAGAAGATTTCCAAGCTCGCCGTGCGCAAATCCGCTACCGTGATGAAGCAGATGGCAAGGTAAAACTCCTTCACACTTTGAACGGTTCTGGATTGGCTGTCGGACGTACCGTTGCTGCTATTCTTGAAAACTACCAAAACGAAGACGGTTCTGTGACCATTCCAGAAGTCCTTCGCCCATACATGGGTGGCGCTGAAGTCATCGCACCAAAATAAAGTTTAAAAAACTGAGTCTTGCAAATTGCAAGCTCAGTTTTTAATATTTACGAAAACGTTGGTAGCGTTGCTCCAGAAGCTCTTCGAGAGGTAAGGCTTGTAAAACCTTTAACTCTTCCTGTAATTCCTTCTTCACTTGAGCCAATAGTTCTCCATTTGAAAATCCATGCTCGGGAATCACCTTATCGACAATTTCCATATTTAACAATTCGTGAGAAGTAATCTTCATCAACTCTGCTGCTTCCATGGCACGACTTCCATCTTTCCAAAGAATAGAGGCGAAACCTTCTGGACTCAAGACTGCATAGATGGAGTTCTCAAGCATCCAAACCTTATCTGCTACAGCAAGAGCCAAGGCACCACCAGAACCACCTTCTCCGATGATAATCGCGATAATTGGAACTTTTAGATCACTCATTTCCATGAGGTTGCGGGCAATGGCTTCCCTTGTCCTCGTTCTTCAGCACCAACACCAGGATAAGCACCCGCTGTATTGATAAAGGTCACAACTGGACGACCAAATTTCTCCGCTTGCTTCATGAGGCGCAAAGCTTTTCGATAGCCTTCTGGATGGGGTTGCCCAAAATTACGTTTTAGATTATCCTGAAGATTTTTTCCTTTTGGATTCCAACGACTGTAACCGTTTGATCGCCTAAGCGTCCAATCCCACCAATCACCGCACCATCATCACGGAAGTTTCGATCTCCATGTAATTCGATAAAATCATCAAAAATTCCTTGAGCAAAATCAAGCGCAGTTAATCTTCCTTGGTCACGTGCCTCTTTAATAATCTGTGTTATTTTACTCATGTTTACCTCCATGAAGGGCCAATAATTGTCCAACTGTTGCTTGGATTTGGCTTCTCTCCACGATCAAGTCTACAAATCCATGTTCTTGCAGAAATTCTGCTTTTTGAAAATCATCTGGCAATTTTTCACGCACAGTTGATTCGATCACGCGTCGACCAGCAAACCCGACCAAGGCTTGACTCTCTGCCATGATAATATCACCTTCCATAGCAAATGAGGCTGTCACCCCACCAGTTGTCGGATCTGTCAATACCGTCAAATAGAATAATTTTTCTTTGGAATGGCGTTGAACAGCTGCAGAAATTTTTGCCATTTGCATCAAACTCACGATTCCTTCTTGCATCCGAGCGCCACCGGAAGCGGTAAAGATAACAACTGGCAATTTTTCTTTTGTCGCAAATTCAAATAAACGAGTAATTTTTTCGCCTACCACAGAACCCATTGAAGCCATGATAAAGTTGGAATCCATGATCCCAAGCGCAACTTTTTGCCCTTTAATCAAGGCAGTTCCAGTTAGGACAGCTTCATCCAGTCCTGTCATTTCCCGCACTGCTGCTAGTTTCTTCTTATAATTTGGGAAATTCAAAGGATCTGTTGTTTCGATTCCTGTAAACATTTCTTCAAAACTAGCTGGATCCACTGTCAGCGCCAAGCGTTCTTTAGCAGAAATACGGAAGGTATAGCCACAATTCGGGCAGACACGTTCACTACCTAAATCCTTTTGGTAAATGGTATGTTTACAACCTGGGCATTGTGAAAATAGTTCATCAGGAACTTCAGGTTTTGGCTGAGGCTCCTTCCAGGCTGACCTATTCGGATTGATCCGAATATATTTATCTTTTTAGAAAATAATGCCATTACTTACTCCTTATAATATGCTACAGTATCTGCAGCATTACTATAAAAGCCTGAAACTGTGAAGATGATGTTCATACTTCCCTCACAAGTCCAGGCTTTTTCATCATTCCTTATTATAATTTGGAAGGAATTGTTCCATCAAAAATGCAGTGTCATAATCACCAGCGATCACATGTGAATCTGAAATCAAATCCAACTGGAAACTGCTATTGGTTGTGACACCATCGATTTCCAACTCATAAAGAGCACGCTGCATTTTCATCAGTGCATCAAAGCGATTTTCCCCATGGACAATGATCTTGGCAATCATACTATCATAGTATGGTGGAATCGTATAACCAGGATACACAGCAGAATCCACACGCAAGCCAACCCCACCACTTGGAAGATAGAGATTAGTGATCTTACCTGGGCTTGGTGCAAAGTTAAAGGAAGGATTTTCCGCATTGATCCGGCATTCAATCGCATGGCCTTTAATGACAATATCCTCTTGAGTAACGGATAATTCTTGGCCAGCTGCGATTTTAATCTGTTCCTTAACAATATCCACTCCCGTTACAAATTCCGTGACAGGATGCTCTACTTGCACACGGGTATTCATTTCCATAAAGTAGAACTCACCCTTGCCTTCATCATACAAGAATTCAATCGTTCCAGCATTCTCGTACCCAACTGATTCAGCTGCACGAACAGCTGCAGAACCAATCCGATCACGAAGAGTTTTTCCAATAGCAATCGAAGGGGATTCTTCTAGAACTTTTTGATTATTTCGTTGAAGAGAACAATCGCGTTCACCTAAGTGAATGACATGTCCATGCTGATCCGCTAAAATCTGTACTTCAATGTGGCGTGCCGGATAAATCACCCGTTCCATATACATGGCACCATTCCCAAAAGCAGCTTGAGCTTCTGAGGAAGCAGATTCAAAAGCAGCAACCAAATCTTCTGGTTTTTCAACCTTCCGAATTCCTTTACCACCACCTCCTGCAGATGCTTTCAACATCACAGGGTAACCAATACGCTCTGCAATCTCGAGGGCTTCTTCAGCAGTATACACTTCACCATCTGATCCAGGAATAACAGGCACTCCTGCTTTGATCATCTGTTTACGAGCATTAATCTTATCCCCATCAAATCCATGACTTTAGCAGAAGGACCAATAAATTTAATGCCCACTTCCTCACACATGGTTGCAAATTTTGAGTTTTCACTTAAAAATCCAAAACCAGGGTGAATAGCTTCTGCTCCTGTTAAAACAGCCGCAGACAAGACAGCACTCATATTCAAATAAGATTCTGTTGATTTAGCAGGGCCAATACAGACTGCTTCATCCGCTAGTAAGGTATGCAAGGCTTCTTTATCAGCAGTAGAATACACCGCAACCGTCTCGATGCCAAGTTCACGAGCCGCACGAATAATGCGCACTGCAATCTCACCACGATTGGCGATTAAGATCTTACGAAACATAGATAGGCCTTTCTTAATTTCCAATTGCAAAAGTAAGTGTTCCTGAAGCCGCAAGCTTACCGTCTACCTCTGCTTTCGCTTCAACAACAGCAATTGTTCCACGACGTTTGACAAAAGTAGCTGTCATCACCAGTTGATCTCCTGGAACGACTTGTTTTTAAACTTCACCTTGTCCATCCCTGCATAAAAGACTAATTTCCCTTTATTTTCAGGTTTTGACAACTCTAGTACACCTGCTGTTTGTGCCAAAGCTTCCATGATGAGAACACCTGGCATAACAGGATATTGTGGAAAATGTCCATTAAAAAATGGTTCATTAATTGTCACGTTTTTAATGGCAACAATCGTATCTTCGCTTGTTTCTAAAACGCGATCCACCAAAAGCATTGGGTAACGATGCGGCAAAGCCTCACGAATAGCATTAATATCAATTGTCATTTGATTCGAACCAATCCTTTTCCAAATTCAACCATTTCTTCATTCGTTACTAAAATTTCAGTGACTACCCCATCTTTTGGTGCTGGGACTTCATTCATCACTTTCATGGCTTCGATAATCAAGAGTGTTTGACCCTTAGTGACCCTATCTCCTACAGATACAAAGGCTGGTTTATCCGGAGCTGGCGACAAGTAAGCCACCCCAACCAATGGACTTTCAACCACATCACCTTCTGCAGCCTGAGCTGGAGCAGCAACTGGTTCAGCCGCTACAGCTGGAGTTGCTGTTGCTTCAACAACAGGGGCTACTACAGGAGTTTGAGGAGTTGCTACCACTTCAACTGCAGGAGCAACCGGTGTAGCCGCAACTGAACTCGTTTGGTTTTTACTCAAATTCAATTCTTCGCCATTATTTTTATATGAGAATTCACGCAAAGTTGACGCATCAAATTGAGCCAACAAATCTTTGATTTCAGAAATATTCATGAATTAACCCTCCCAACGTTTAAAGGCCAGAACAGCATTGTGTCCTCCAAAACCAAAGGTATTTGAGATAGCGTACTGAATATCCGCTTCTGACCTTCACCATAAACAACGTTTGCTTCGATATAGTCAGACAATTCTTTGGTACCAGCAGTTTTTGGTACAAAGCTGTGACGAATCGCTTCGATGGTAGCAATCGCTTCAACCGCACCAGCAGCACCAAGCAAGTGTCCTGTAAATGATTTCGTAGATGATACAGGAACTTCTTTACCAAGTACAGAAACAATAGCTCCGCTTTCACCTTTCTCATTAGCAGGTGTAGATGTACCATGCGCATTGACATAATCGACATCTTCAGGCTTGATACCAGCTTCATTGATCGCTAATTTAATTGCTTTAGCCGCACCTGAACCATCTGGTGTTGGTGTTGTCATATGGTAAGCATCACAGTTTGAACCGTAACCAACAATTTCAGCCAAAATATTAGCACCACGTTTTTGGGCATGTTCCAAGCTTTCGATGACAAGAACCCTGCACCTTCCCCATCACAAAACCATTGCGGTCTTTGTCAAATGGAATAGATGAACGTTCTGGGTCTTCCGTTGTTGAAAGGGCCGTAAGGGCATTGAAACCACCGATACCAATCTTAGTAATCGAAGCTTCAGCACCACCTGCCAAAACAACATCATGCATACCAAATTTAATTTCACGGAAAGCTTCACCAATGGCATCATTGGCAGAAGCACAAGCTGTTGTCACGGATTTACATACCCCTTGAGCCCCAATCTTAAGTGCGATGTTTCCAGCACCCATGTTTGAAAGAGCTTTTGGAATAAACATTGGTTGGATTCTCTTCATCCCACGTTCATGCATCCGGATAATTTGATCTTCCAATTCTTGCAAACCACCGATACCAGATGATACAATCACACCTACACGATCGCGGTCTTCTTCTTCCATATTCAAGCCTGAATTTTCAATAGCCTCCATCGCAGCATAGATTGCATACAATGAGTAAGTATCCATACGATTTTGATCTTTTTCACGAAATATTTATCGAATGGGAAATCTTGAATTTCACCAGCATTAAAGACTGGAATTTCAGAAGCATCAAATTTTGTAATGGGCTTGATTCCAATTTTTCCTTCATGAAGGCTATTCCAGAACTCCTCTGGTGTATTTCCGATTGGTGAGGTTACACCGTAACCTGTAATAACAACACGATTTGTAGACATATATATTCTCCTTTTGTCGGATGGATATTTAAGTAAGTGATTTTCGATCAGTAAGCATTCATTATTGCATAGTCATGCCGCCATCAATGGCAATTGTTTGACCAGTTAAATATTCTTGACCTGCCAAGAAAGCCGCAACTTCTGCCACTTCTTCAGCTTGACCAATTCGTTTCATTGGCACTTGAGCTAGCATGGCATCTTTCATTTTCTCTGGAATAGCGTCTGTCATATCTGATTCAATGAAACCAGGTGCAATGGCATTCACACGAACGCCACGAGCCGCAACTTCACGCGCTACTGATTTAGTGAAACCAATCAAACCAGCTTTTGAAGCCGCATAGTTAGCTTGACCGATATTCCCCATTAGACCTACAACAGAGGACATGTTGATAATGGCCCCTTGACGAGCCTTAGACATCGGTTTTAAGACAGCTTGAGTCATATTAAAGGCACCTGTCAAGTTGATTTTCAAGACCCGTTCAAAATCTTCTTCAGTCATTTTCAACATCAACTTGTCGTTTGTGATGCCAGCGTTATTGACCAAAACATCAACACTTCCAAGCTTTTCAATTGCTTCAGCCACCATACGTTGCGCATCTTCGCCATTCGAAATATCCCCAGAAATACCAACAACAGTCACACCATAGTCAGCAAACTGTGCAAGTAAGTCCTCAGAAATTTCAGAACGTCCATTCAGGACAATATTGGCACCGAGACTCGCAAATTTATGAGCCACGGCCAATCCAATTCCGCGCGTTGAACCTGTTACAAAAACATTTTTATTTTTAAGTTCCATCTTTACCTCGTTTTAAGCATTCAGAAGAGCATCTAGACTAGCCTGATCTTCAACGTTATGAGTTGGAAGAGTTTTGTCAATTTTCTTCAAGAATCCTGACAAGACTTTTCCAGGTCCAATTTCGATGACCTCATCTACACCAAATTCTTGAATCGTAGCAATTGAATCATAGAAACGAACCGGTTCTTTTACTTGACGGGCCAAAAGTGCTTTCACATCTTCTGACTTCATGATAGTAGCTTCTGTATTCCCAACTAAAGGAAGATCAAAATCATTAAATGATACTTTTTCTAGTTCAGCCGCCAATTTTTGACTAGCAGATTCCAGTAAGGCTGTGTGGAATGGACCTGACACATTCAAAGGGATCAAGCGTTTGGCACCTGCTTCCTGCAATAGTTCCACAGCATAGTCCACAGCCGCAACCTCACCACCAATCACAATTTGTACTGGCGTATTGTAGTTAGCTGGTGTTACTACACCCTTTTCGGATGCTTGTTGACAAATCTCTTCGATCAAACTTGGATCTGTATTCATAACAGCAACCATTTTCCCACTTCCAGCAGGAGCTGCCGTTTCCATGAATTCACCACGTTTCGCAACCAAAGCTACTGCATCTTCAAACGAAAGAGCTCCAGCCGCAACCAGGGCAGAATATTCCCCCAAAGAGAGGCCGGCAACAATATCAGGAGTGATACCATTTTCTACTAAGAGACGATAAATGGCTACTGACGTTGTCAAAATAGCTGGTTGAGTATAGCGTGTCTGATTCAGTTTTTCTTCGTTAGAATCAATCAATTCACGCAAATCATAGCCTAGAATACGACTAGCCGTATCAAATGTCTCTTTAACAACGGGATAAGCCGCATACAAATCGCTCGCCATGCCCAATTTCTGAGCCCCTTGACCAGCAAATAAGAACGCACGTTTTGTCACTATCCTAATCCTTTCGACGTTTTTAGACGTTTACATCTGCCCAACGAGCAGCCTCTCTTTGAATCACCTTGGCTGCACCATAATAGATATCTTCTAGAATTTCAGCACAAGTTTCTTCCTTGCTGACAAGTCCAGCAATTTGACCTGCCATTACAGATCCATTGTCAACATCTCCATCAACAACGGCATTGCGAAGGGCTCCTGCTCCTAATTCTTCAATTTCTTCTTGAGTCTTCTTACCTGCCAAGAAATCTTTTTCAGCTTGGTTATAGGCAGAAGCCAATTTATTCTTGATCGCACGAACAGGGTGTCCAACAACTGATGCTGAAACTACCGTATCAATATCTTTCGCTTTCAAGATTTTATTCTTAAAGTTTTGGTGAGCATTGGATTCTTTTGCAACCACGAAACGAGTTCCCACCTGAACAGCTTCGGCACCTAACATAAAGACAGCTGCAGCACCGGCACCATCAGCGACTCCTCCAGCACCAATTACTGGAATAGAAACAGCTTCAACCACTTGGCGAACCAAGGTCATGGTCGTCAATTTACCAATGTGACCTCCAGCTTCCATTCCTTCTGCAATCACTGCATCAGCGCCCAATTTTTCCATCCGTTTTGCAAGTGCAACAGATGGAACAACAGGAATGACAGTGATCCCTGCTTCATGGAAACGATCCATGTATTTCCTGGATTTCCAGCACCAGTTGTAACAACCTTTACACCTTCTTCAATCACCAGGTCAACAATGTCATCCGCAAATGGGGACAAAAGCATGATATTTACACCAAAAGGTTTATCTGTAATAGACTTCACCTTATCGATATTAGCCTTTACAACTTCTTTTGGAGCATTCCCACCACCAATGATTCCAAGACCTCCAGCATTTGATACTGCTCCAGCCAAATCACCATCAGCGACCCATGCCATCCCACCTTGGAAGATTGGATATTTAATATTCAATAGTTCAGTAATTCGTGTTTGCATTATACCTACCCTTTTTCGCTTAAGTAATAGTTTGAGTTTAAAAACTGTTTCTTTGAGTCTCAAACTATTACCTAAACAAGAGAGAATATCTTTCGATACTCTCATCTATCATTATTTTGTTTTTTCTTCTACGTAAGCGACAAGATCACCAACTGTAGACAATCCTTCTTCAGTTTCGATTTGGATATCAAAAGCATCTTCGATTTCAGAGATCACTTGGAACAAATCCAATGAATCTGCTTCTAAATCTTCGAATGTAGATTCAAGAGTTACTTCTGATGGTTCTTTACCAAGTTCTTCAACGATAATTTCTTGTACTTTTTCAAATACTGCCATGACAGGCCTCCTTAAAAATAATATATAAATTTTTAAAATGTGTTTCCACATGTTTAACTAGATTGTAACAAGAAGTGTGCCCCATGTCAAACCTCCACCGAATCCTGTAAGAAGAATTTTTTGACTTCCATCCATCTTGATTCGATGATTCTCGACACACTCCGATAATAGAATGGGGATACTAGCAGCACTAGTGTTCCCATATTCCATCATATTTGCTGGGATCTTCTCTCTAGAGACACCCAGTTTTTTTGACATCTTATCTAACATTCGGTCATTCGCCTGATGTAAAAGAAAATAGTCAATCTCTTCTGCTTCTATAGAGGCGTCTGCTATAATCTTTTGAATGCTTTTCGTGACATCACGAATTGCAAAATCAAAAACTGCCCGCCCATCCATCGTCAGATATCTTCGATCGCTAACTTCCTCTGAATAAGGAGAAGACAGACCCAAATAGCAAGATTCAAGACTAGAACCTCGGCTACCATCCGTAAAAGACTTTCAGCTAAAAACGATTTTTGATCGCTCGCTTCAAGCAAGACACCGCCAGCTCCATCCCCAAAAGGACTGAAGTAGAGCGATCTGACCAGTCTAATACTTTTGAAAGCGTCTCACTACCGATCACAATCCCTCGCCGGTACATACCTGAAGAAATGTATTTTTCAGCAGTGGCTAATGCAAATACAAATCCGCTACATGCTGCAGTCAGATCAAAGGCAAAAGCTCGAGAAGCTCCAATATTAGCTTGTACCCGGGCTGCAGTCGATGGCATTAAGCTGTCTGGAGTAATCGTAGCAACAACGATGAAATCAATTTCCTCAGCATCTAAGTTTGCTTTTGCTAATAATCTTTGTGCAACAATTGTTGCTAGATCACTTGTCGTCTCATCTTTTGAAATGTGACGCCGAAGGATACCTGTCCGACTACTGATCCATTCATCACTTGTATCCATGATCTCAGCCAAATCATCATTTGATACGACTTGGTCAGGTGCATAATGAGCAACTTGACTAATTTTAGCAAAGACCATTATTTAATTTCCTCCAAGAAACGATACAGATTTTGCAATCCTTTTTGCATCACTTTCTTCTCTTCGGGACTCATATCTCCAATAATCTGGTTGACCATCCGTTTATGGAATTGCTGATGAAGACGATAAAGTAGACGACCGTTCTTCGTTAAACTCAAGTGTACAACCCGGCGATCAACTTCCGATCTTCTTCTTTCGATATACCCTTTGCGCTCAAGATTATTCAAACTTGTCGTGACAGTCCCCAAAGTCACCATCAACTCCCGTGAAATATCACTCGGGGTTGCATTCGGTGTCGAACCAATCACATCGATCGTATGCATTTCTTTAATAGAAACATCTTTGAATCGACTTGCTCTTAGGCTCGACTCCTCAATAACCAAAACATTATTAAAGATGGATGTTAAATAGTCGTTAACTAATTGGTAATTCAAAACTCCACCTCCTAATTTTACTTTGATAGTCAAATTTTATCAAAAATGAAAATAATTTGCAAGCATTTTTTCACAAAACATAGAAAAATTACAAATTTATTTTCCTTTAAATTGTGGCCGACGTTTCTCAGAGTAGGCAATAACCCCTTCCTTGAAATCTTCTGTAAATGCTAGTTTCTTTTGCAAATCCAATTCAAGACCCGCATATTGGTCCCATTCTTTCAAGAATGCTTCCCAAACCATTTCTTTCATGGCAGCATAAGAATTTGAAGATCCTCTTCTTAATTTTTTAGCAATTGCTCAACCGTTTTATCGAGTTTTTCAGATTCACAAACACGATAAGCTAGACCATAATCAAATGCCTTTTCAGCAGTCAAGGCTTCACCCGTCATTACTAAATGAGTAGCCCGAGACATGCCAATGGCTTTTCCTAACAAGAATAACCCACCCGCATCCGGTGCTAAACCAACTCCAACAAAGGCTTGGATAAATTTAGTACGATCACTAATAATACAAAAATCAACAGCTACTGCAATATTAGCAGCTGCTCCAGCAACCGCTCCATCTGCCACCATAATAACCGGTTTTGGCAATTGCTTGATTTTCTTTGAAATCGTATTAACTAATTCGGCAATTAAAACAAGAGACTCGATGTCATCCGCATCGACTGCGCGTTTCATTTCGCTCAAATCTCCACCAACTGAAAAGATTTTCCCTTCTGCTGATAGAATAATGAATTTTACTTCCTCATTCTTTTCTGCATCTTCCAGGGCAACTAAAATTTCCTGACACATTGGAATGTTAAAACCATTGGATACTTCAGGACGATTTAAAGAGATTGTCGCGAGGTCGTTTTCGACAGAATACAAAATTGTTTCAAACATCACAGACTCCTTTTGTTTAAATATAAAATATTTTGATATTAAAACTTTTGAATTATAACATATCATACCACAAAAAAGTAAAATAGTAAAATATATCTATAAGATGTAACAAAATTGTAAAATTTGAATAATTACAATTTCTCTCTTCTACAGAATCAATTATTTTATGCCCTATCTGTAAATACATTGTATCAATAACTGAACTTTGGTATAATGTATTAATGAAACTATTAAGGAGAAAATATGAAAGTAACTAAATTCGGTGGAAGTTCTCTAGCATCAGCTTCTCAATTAAAAAAGTACTTAATATCATTAAAGATGATCCAGAAAGAAGATTTGTAGTTGTATCAGCTCCAGGCAAACGCAACGCTGAAGATACAAAAGTAACAGATGCACTGATCCGCTATTATAAAGAATTTACTTCAGATAAGGATGTCACACAAACACAACAGTGGATTATTGAACGTTATCGTGCCATTACAGAAGAATTGGGTCTCAAAGATTCCATTATTCAAGAAATTGCTGAAGATATCTATGATTTAACAAATTTACCTAAAAGGGAATCCATTCACATACGATGCATTCCTAGCAGCAGGCGAAAATAACAATGCTAAACTCATTGCTGCTTATTTCAATCAAAATGGATTAGAAGCAAGATATATCCATCCAAAGGAAGCAGGAATTACGGTCACTGCAGAACCATCCAACGCTCGTATTTTACCATCTAGTTACGATAAAATTGAAGAACTAAAAGATTCAAGTGAAGTGATTGTCATTCCAGGATTCTTTGGTGTTACTCAAGATGGTGACATTTGTACATTTTCTCGTGGTGGATCTGATATTACAGGATCGATCATTGCAGCAGGTGTAAAAGCAGACTTATATGAAAACTTTACAGACGTAAATGGTATCTTTGCAGCACATCCAGGTATTATTAAACACCCACATTCTATTCCTGAATTAACCTACAAAGAAATGCGTGAATTAGCCTATGCTGGTTTTTCAGTCTTACATGATGAAGCACTTGTTCCAGCATACAGAGGTAAAATTCCATTAGTCATTAAAAATACAAATAATCCAGACCACCCTGGAACCCGCATTGTTTTGGAACATTCAAATGATCATGTGACTGTTGTAGGGATTGCAGGTGATTCAGGATTCGTTAGTATTAACACTACAAAATACCTTATGAACCGCGAAGTCGGTTTTGGTCGAAAAGTCCTTCAAATTTTAGAAGATCTCAATATCAGTTGGGAACATATGCCAACAGGAATTGATGATTTATCCATCATTTTGCGTTCACGTGAACTGACTCCAATCAAAGAACAAGAGATTCTGAAACAATTAACACAAAAGCTAGAAGTTGACACAGCCGAAATTGAACATGATCTTTCTATCATTATGATTGTTGGTGAGAAAATGAAGAGTCAGGTAGGGGTTACTGCCACTGCAGCCAAAGCACTATCAGAAAATGAAGTGAATATTCAAATGATCTCGCAAGGTTCTAGTGAAGTTTCCATTATGTTCGTTGTAAGTAAAGATCAAGAAGAAAAAGCAATTAAAGCCTTATATCAAGCATTTTTCCCAAATAACTAAATAGAGAAAAGCTCCGTTAACTAAACGGAGCTTTAATTAACATTAAAATGAAAAGTAAAAAGAGATCAATTACTTGATCTCTTTTTCTATACTCCGCCAGTAGGACTCGAACCTACGACATCATGATTAACAGTCATGCGCTACTACCAACTGAGCTATGGCGGAATCAAGCTAAGCGACTACCTTATCTCACAGGGGCAACCCCAACTACTTCCGGCGTTCTAGGGCTTAACTGCTGTGTTCGGCATGGGTACAGGTGTATCTCCTAGGCTATCGTCACTTAACTCTGAATGATTAAACATTCAAAATTGAACATCTATATTCTAACAAGTTAACCTTACGTTGTCAATATCTTCTGACTCTTTGGATAAGTCCTCGAGCTATTAGTATTAGTCCGCTCCATTGCTCACACAACTTCCACTCCTAACCTATCTACCTGATCTTCTCTCAGGGCTCTTACTGATATAAAATCATGGGAAATCTCATCTTGAGGTGGGTTTCACACTTAGATGCTTTCAGCGTTTATCCCTTCCCTACATAGCTACCCAGCGATGCCTCTGGCGAGACAACTGGTACACCAGCGGTAAGTCCACTCTGGTCCTCTCGTACTAGGAGCAGATCCTCTCAAATTTCCTACGCCCGCGACGGATAGGGACCGAACTGTCTCACGACGTTCTGAACCCAGCTCGCGTGCCGCTTTAATGGGCGAACAGCCCAACCCTTGGGACCGACTACAGCCCCAGGATGCGACGAGCCGACATCGAGGTGCCAAACCTCCCCGTCGATGTGAACTCTTGGGGAGATAAGCCTGTTATCCCCAGGGTAGCTTTTATCCGTTGAGCGATGGCCCTTCCATACGGAACCACCGGATCACTAAGCCCGACTTTCGTCCCTGCTCGAGTTGTAGCTCTCGCAGTCAAGCTCCCTTATACCTTTACACTCTGCGAATGATTTCCAACCATTCTGAGGGAACCTTTGGGCGCCTCCGTTACCTTTTAGGAGGCGACCGCCCCAGTCAAACTGCCCGTCAGACACTGTCTCCGTAGATGATTAACCTACCGGGTTAGAGTGGCCATAACACAAGGGTAGTATCCCAACAACGCCTCCATCGAAACTGGCGTCCCGATCTCAATGGCTCCTACCTATCCTGTACATGTGGCACAGACACTCAATATCAAACTGCAGTAAAGCTCCATGGGGTCTTTCCGTCCTGTCGCGGGTAACCTGCATCTTCACAGGTACTAAAATTTCACCGAGTCTCTCGTTGAGACAGTGCCCAAATCATTACGCCTTTCGTGCGGGTCGGAACTTACCCGACAAGGAATTTCGCTACCTTAGGACCGTTATAGTTACGGCCGCCGTTTACTGGGGCTTCAATTCATACCTTCGCTTACGCTAAGCACTCCTCTTAACCTTCCAGCACCGGGCAGGCGTCACCCCTATACATCATCTTACGATTTAGCAGAGAGCTGTGTTTTTGATAAACAGTTGCTTGGGCCTATTCACTGCGGCTGACTGAAAGCCAGCACCCCTTCTCCCGAAGTTACGGGGTCATTTTGCCGAGTTCCTTAACGAGAGTTCTCTCGCTCACCTGAGGCTACTCGCCTCGACTACCTGTGTCGGTTTGCGGTACGGGTAGAGTATGATTAACGCTAGAAGCTTTTCTTGGCAGTGTGACGTCACTAACTTCGCTACTAAACTTCGCTCCCCATCACAGCTCAATGTTACAGAATTAAGCATTTAACTCAATTCACACCTCACTGCTTAGACGTGCACTTCCAGTCGCACGCTTTAGTTAGCCTACTGCGTCCCTCCTTCACTACATACTCTAGTACAGGAATATCAACCTGTTGTCCATCGGATACACCTTTCGGTCTCTCCTTAGGTCCCGACTAACCCAGGGCGGACGAGCCTTCCCTGGAAACCTTAGTCTTACGGTGGACAGGATTCTCACCTGTCTTTCGCTACTCATACCGGCATTCTCACTTCTATGCGTTCCAGCGCTCCTCACGGTACACCTTCTCCACACATAGAACGCTCTCCTACCATACCTATAAAGGTATCCACAGCTTCGGTAAATTGTTTTAGCCCCGGTACATTTTCGGCGCAGGGTCACTCGACTAGTGAGCTATTACGCACTCTTTGAATGAATAGCTGCTTCTAAGCTAACATCCTAGTTGTCTGTGCAACCCCACATCCTTTTCCACTTAACAATTATTTTGGGACCTTAGCTGGTGGTCTGGGCTGTTTCCCTTTCGACTACGGATCTTAGCACTCGCAGTCTGACTGCCGACCATAATTCATTGGCATTCGGAGTTTATCTGAGATTGGTAATCCGGGATGGACCCTCACCCAAACAGTGCTCTACCTCCAAGAATCTTAATGTCGACGCTAGCCCTAAAGCTATTTCGGAGAGAACCAGCTATCTCCAAGTTCGTTTGGAATTTCTCCGCTACCCACAAGTCATCCAAGCACTTTTCAACGTGCCCTGGTTCGGTCCTCCAGTGAGTTTTACCTCACCTTCAACCTGCTCATGGGTAGGTCACATGGTTTCGGGTCTACGACATAATACTAAGACGCCCTATTCAGACTCGGTTTCCTACGGCTCCGTCTCTTCAACTTAACCTCGCATCATATCGTAACTCGCCGGTTCATTCTACAAAGGCACGCTCTCACCCATTAACGGGCTCGAACTTGTTGTAGGCACACGGTTTCAGGTTCTATTTCACTCCCCTCCCGGGGTGCTTTTCACCTTTCCCTCACGGTACTGGTTCACTATCGGTCACTAGAGAGTATTTAGGGTTGGGAGATGGTCCTCCCAGATTCCGACGGGATTTCTCGTGTCCCGCCGTACTCAGGATACTGCTAGGTATAAAGACTATTTCGAATACGAGGCTCTTACTCTCTTTGGCTGACCTTCCCATGTCATTCTTCTATAATCTTTAAGTCCACATTGCAGTCCTACAACCCCGAAAAGTAAACTCTTCGGTTTGCCCTCCTGCCGTTTCGCTCGCCGCTACTCAGGCAATCGCTTTTGCTTTCTCTTCCTGCAGCTACTTAGATGTTTCAGTTCACTGCGTCTTCCTCTACCTATCCTTAACAGATAGGAGTACTAGCCATTAGCTAGTGGGTTCCCCATTCGGACATCTCTGGATCGTCGCTTACTTACAGCTCCCAAAGCATTTCGTCGTTTGTCACGTCCTTCTTCGGCTTCTAGTGCCAAGGCATCCACCGTGCGCCCTTATTAACTTAACCTTATTTTTGGTCTTGCGACCTAAACTCTTTAAATATTTACAGCGTTTCGGTTTATTTTCTTGTTACTATTTGATATAGATATTCAATTTTCAATGTTCAATCTTAACACCCTTACAGTGTTAATGGAGCCTAGCGGGATCGAACCGCTGACCTCCTGCGTGCAAAGCAGGCGCTCTCCCAGCTGAGCTAAGGCCCCACAAGACCTCTCAAAACTAAACAAGACCAACGTACAGGTTTCCATTTCCTTAGAAAGGAGGTGATCCAGCCGCACCTTCCGATACGGCTACCTTGTTACGACTTCACCCCAATCATCTATCCCACCTTAGGCGGCTGGCTCCTTACGGTTACCTCACCGACTTCGGGTGTTACAAACTCTCGTGGTGTGACGGGCGGTGTGTACAAGGCCCGGGAACGTATTCACCGCGGCGTGCTGATCCGCGATTACTAGCGATTCCGACTTCATGTAGGCGAGTTGCAGCCTACAATCCGAACTGAGACTGGCTTTAAGAGATTAGCTTGCCGTCACCGACTCGCGACTCGTTGTACCAGCCATTGTAGCACGTGTGTAGCCCAGGTCATAAGGGGCATGATGATTTGACGTCATCCCCACCTTCCTCCGGTTTATTACCGGCAGTCTCGCTAGAGTGCCCAACTCAATGATGGCAACTAACAATAGGGGTTGCGCTCGTTGCGGGACTTAACCCAACATCTCACGACACGAGCTGACGACAACCATGCACCACCTGTCACCTCTGTCCCGAAGGAAAACTCTATCTCTAGAGCGGTCAGAGGGATGTCAAGACCTGGTAAGGTTCTTCGCGTTGCTTCGAATTAAACCACATGCTCCACCGCTTGTGCGGGCCCCCGTCAATTCCTTTGAGTTTCAACCTTGCGGTCGTACTCCCCAGGCGGAGTGCTTAATGCGTTAGCTGCGGCACTGAGTCCCGGAAAGGACCCAACACCTAGCACTCATCGTTTACGGCGTGGACTACCAGGGTATCTAATCCTGTTTGCTCCCACGCTTTCGAGCCTCAGCGTCAGTTACAGACCAGAGAGCCGCTTTCGCCACCGGTGTTCCTCCATATATCTACGCATTTCACCGCTACACATGGAATTCCACTCTCCCCTTCTGCACTCAAGTTAAACAGTTTCCAAAGCGTACTATGGTTAAGCCACAGCCTTTAACTTCAGACTTATCTAACCGCCTGCGCTCGCTTTACGCCCAATAAATCCGGATAACGCTCGGGACCTACGTATTACCGCGGCTGCTGGCACGTAGTTAGCCGTCCCTTTCTGGTAAGTTACCGTCACAGTGTGAACTTTCCACTCTCACACTCGTTCTTCTCTTACAACAGAGCTTTACGATCCGAAAACCTTCTTCACTCACGCGGCGTTGCTCGGTCAGGGTTGCCCCATTGCCGAAGATTCCCTACTGCTGCCTCCCGTAGGAGTCTGGGCCGTGTCTCAGTCCCAGTGTGGCCGATCACCCTCTCAGGTCGGCTATGTATCGTCGCCTTGGTGAGCCGTTACCTCACCAACTAGCTAATACAACGCAGGTCCATCTCTTAGTGATGCAATTGCACCTTTCAAGTCAACATCATGCGATGTCGACTTTTATGCGGTATTAGCTATCGTTTCCAATAGTTATCCCCGCTAAGAGGCAGGTTACCTACGCGTTACTCACCCGTTCGCAACTCATCCGCTCGGTGCAAGCACCAAGCTTCAGCGTTCTACTTGCATGTATTAGGCACGCCGCCAGCGTTCATCCTGAGCCAGGATCAAACTCTCATTAAAATAATTGTTTGTCTTAAACTCATTCTGTCACTGACAGATTTATTGTTTTTATTGTTCAGTTACTATAACTTGCGTTATAGCGCCCTGCACATTGGTTCGTCTTGTTCAGTTTTCAAAGGTCTTTGTCGCTCTCTCGCGACAACTATATTAGTATATCATGACCTTACCTTACTGTCAACACTTTTTTCCAAAATTTTTTATTTTTTTGAAAGTTTTTTGAAATAAAAAATAGAGAGGGAATCCTCTCTATTTATATTCTTGTCTGTATTTGTTTTCTTCAGCTTTATTAGCCCATACATAATGACCTGGTTTAATTTCAACCATTTGTGGTTTATCTTCAGAGTAATCATGTTGTTCTGGATCGTAGATTTTAGAACTTTTTACGTTCTAGAATTGGATCTGGAATTGGGACTGCTGAAAGTAGAGATTGTGTGTATGGATGGATTGGGTGGTTAAATAGCTCTTCAGTTTCTGCCACTTCTACAATAACCCCTTTATAGATAACTGCAATACGATCAGAAATGAAGCGTACAACTGACAAGTCATGGGCGATAAAGAGGTAGGTCAAGCCTAATTCTCTTTGGAATTTTTTCAAAAGGTTCAAGACCTGCGCACGTACTGAAACGTCAAGGGCTGAGATTGGTTCATCCGCAATGACAAATTCTGGTTCCATGACAAGTGCACGGGCAATACCGATCCGTTGACGTTGACCACCTGAGAATTCGTGAGGATAACGTGTCAAATGTTCTGCTAGAAGCCCAACTTCATGCATAATATTTTTTACTTTTTCCTGACGTTCTTCTTCGCTGTTAAACAAATGGTGGTTGATCAAACCTTCAGAGATAATATAATCAACTGTTGCACGTTCATTCAAACTTGCTGCTGGGTCTTGGAAGATCATTTGAATTTTACGGATCAACTCTGATTTTTCACTATGAGAGTTTTTTCCGTTGATCTTGCGACCGTCATAAATAATTTCTCCAGCACTTGTATCATTCAAACCGATGATGGCACGTCCAATTGTTGTCTTCCCACTTCCTGATTCACCAACAAGAGAGAACGTTTCTCCCTTATTAATGAAGAAGTTGGCGTTTTTAACAGCAACGAATTTTTACTTCCTTCACCGAAGGAAATTTCTAAATCTTTAATTTCAACTAATTTTTCAGTCATTTCCTTCCTCCTATTCTGTAATGTGAGTGAAGCCCATTTTTGAGCCAATCTTTTCGTGAAGGTTTTCGATTACTTCTGGTTTATGAACTGTTGGTGCATCTGGATGGAGCAACCATGTCTTAGCCCAGTGAGTATCGGTCACTTTGAAAGCAGGTGCCTCTTCTTCAAAATCAATCTGCATCGCATAATCTGAACGAAGTGCGAAGGCATCTCCTTTGATTGGAGCATACAATGATGGCGGAGTCCCTGGAATAGAGTAAAGATCACCATCTGAGGTTGACAATTGAGGCAAGCTTGAAAGCAAGCTCCATGTGTATGGATGTTTTGGATCGTAGAAAATTTCTTCTACTTTACCAAACTCAACAATTTCTCCAGCATACATAACGGCTACTTTATCTGCAATACTTGCAACCACACCTAAGTCGTGGGTGATAAAGATAACTGTAAATTGGTATTCTTTTTGAAGGGATTTCAACAAATCAATGATTTGCGCTTGAATGGTTACGTCAAGGGCTGTTGTTGGTTCATCACAGATCAAGATATCTGGACGGCAGGCCAAGGCGATGGCAATAACGATCCGTTGACGCATCCCACCTGAATATTGGAATGGATACTCATCAAAACGACGTTCAGCATCTGGAATTCCAACTTTCTCCATATAGTCCAAAGCCATTTCTTTGGCTTCTTTAGCTGTTTTCCTTGGTGTTTGATAATGACTTCTGTAATTTGTGAACCAATTGTGTTGATTGGGTCCAAACTTGTCATTGGGTCTTGGAAAATTGTAGCGATCTTAGATCCACGAATATTTTCCCAATCTTTATTCGATTTCAAATCTGTCAATTCTTGACCACGGTATTTAATCGAACCTTGGGCAATACGGCCATTATCTTCTAACATTCCGGTGAACGTTTTTGTCAAAACTGATTTCCCTGAACCTGACTCACCAACTAAGGCAAGAACTTCACCTTCTTCTAGCTCAAGCGATACGCCACGAATAGCTGTCAATACGCGATCGCGCACGTCAAATTCCACTACGATATCTTGAGCAGATAAAATAATATTGTTATTTGATGTCATATCTACTCCTCCTATCTATGTGTACGTGGGTCGCTGGCATCGGCCAAGTTTTGTCCGACGATAAAGAATGACAAGGATACTAAAATCAAAACAGTAAGCGGAATCCAGAATAGGTAGGCATTTGTAGTTACGTTTTGAGAATAGTCAGAAATCAAGCGTCCCAAACTTGGAACTGTGATTGGAAGACCAAGTCCGAAGAAGGAAAGGAAAGCTTCATAAGAAATAAAGCTTGGAAGTAACTGTGATGTTTGTGTCACGATAACAGATACCAATTGAGGCAAAATATTTTTCGTAACAATTTTCAAAGTTGGTGTTCCTAATGTTCGGCTGGCAAGGTTGTACTCCAAATCACGGTAACGCATGATTTGGACACGAATGGTATAGGCAATTCCGATCCATCCAGTTAAGGACATGGCAAGAATCAAGTTCCAGAAACCAGATCCCATTGAGTAAGTCAAGACGATAACGATCAACATAAACGGAATGTTTGAAATAACGTTATAAACTTCCATCATGATACGGTCGATGGATTTTGAGATCCCCAAATTCCACCAACGATAACTCCGACAACCACGTTAATAACAGTGGCGATGAAGGAAATGATAATTGAATTCCGAGCACCAAACCAAACTCCATCAAAGAGGGATTTACCGTTATTATCTGTACCAAAGAAAGCTTTGGCACTTGGTGGATTCAAACGTGCTGAAAAGTCATTTACCTTACTTACGTCGTTGTAATCAAAATTTGAAAACATCGGGTAGACAAAACTCATCAAGAGAATCCCAATCAAAATAGCAAGCATAATGATAGTGGTTCTTTTTTCAAGAATTGTCTGAATACAGATTTCCAGTATGAATACGCTGGAGCATCGATTACTTCAGAGGCAAAGTCATCGCGTTTTACAAACTGAAATTTATTTTTATCGATTGTAGCCATTATTTGCCTCCTTTCGTATTCGTTAATTTAATCCGTGGATCAAGCACTGTCATCAAGATATCACCTAACATGGCAGCAAAGATACCAAGTGATGTAAAGATGAAGACAAGTCCGATGACCATGGTGTTGTTTGATGCTTTAATAGAGTCAATCAACATTTTACCCATACCTGGGAAAGCGAAGACTGTTTCAGTAAGTGTCGCACCTGAGATAACTCCAATGATAGAACCTGGAATACCAGATACCAATGGAACCATCGCATTTTTGAAGATGTGTTTTCTTGAGATCTCACGTTCTGACAATCCTTTCGAACGAGCAAAACGGACGAAATCTTGCGAATGGATATCGATCATGTAACGACGAATCCAAACTGCGATAAATGGCGCACTCAACAAACCAAGAATCAGAGACGGCAATACATATGAACGCCAGTCCTGTGCTCCAAGTACTGGGAATGAGTCTGGAAGTCCAACAAATGAACCTGCTAGACGCACAATGTAAACAAGGGCAATAGTTGGAAGAGACATCATAAATGTCAAGGTTGCTGTTGAGATGCTATCAAACCATGAGTTCTTGAACAGAGCCATGTAAGACCCTAATGGGATCGCAATCAAGTAAGCAATCGCAATACCAATCAAACCAATGATTGAAGAAGATGCAATCATGGATGGATTCTCATAGTTGCTCAACGTTGCTGTATAAGCGTCCCCTTTACCAAATCGACTGATGTCTTGTGAGTCTGCCTTACTTGGTGATTTGTAGGTACGTGAGTAGATATCGATGGAAGATGTCTTTTTACCTGTCGGGAAGTTCACTTCACTCTTCTTAGTCGTTCCTTGTCCTTGTGTAATAACTTGAAGAACAGGGGTATTTGAATAAGTTGGATATGAATTTCCAAGGTTTAAGGTCACAAAGTTTTGGTGTACATATGGGAATTGACCATTAAAGTACAAGAGGTATTTGTGTTTCGTACCAGAACCTACAACTGACCAACCAATAGATGGATCATTTTCAATACGGATATAGCGTTTAAGGTTTGGATTTGAAGCATCTTTCACCCAACCTGGATGATCAAACTGAATCAAATTTGCATAGAAGCTGATGACACGTTCAAAAACCGGAATTTCACGCACCGCATAAAAGACTTACTTTCTGGGAAACGTTTCAACTGCCAACCATGACCTAATTTGTTAATGTATTCTTTATAGATCTTTTCATTAGCAGTAGTCGCATCAACTGTTACAGAAGAATCTTCTTTACTTGCTTTTTGTTGCAAGCTCTTTGAATCCATGTATTCCAAATAACCCATGCGATCATAGACTGTATTTTCGTAGTTGATCTTCGAATCTTTTGTCTTCGCTACTTTATTGTAGTTGGGGTCATTTTTAAAGATGAGATTTCTCGGTGTTAGCGTATAGATAATCATGTAGGTTAATGTCGTGACGAGAAAGATCGACACTAACGAACGCAAAATACGCATAAAAACATATTTTTCATATTTCATTCCTTTAATGTCCAAAAGAACTTTCTCCCTAGAAGAGAAAGTTCTAATGAAAAGCAATAATTTAATTATTTAACGTGTTTTTCAAGATCTTGTTGAGCTTTTTTGTTTGACTCAGCTTTTTCTTTTGCCATTTTTCACGTGCTTGTTCGTATTGTTTCTTAGTAACAGGTTCATCTTGAACTTCTACATATTTGAAGTAAGCAGATCCTTTGTTACCTGTTTGAGCTGATGGGCCAGAGAATGGAACCACTTTAGAAACAACTGTTGCTGCGCCTGTGCTTGACATTGTTGGGATTACTAAGGCACTGTCACTCAACCAAGCTTGAGCAGTAGCATATTTTTCGTAACGTTTAGCTACATCAAGTGATTCGCTATTAGCATCTGCAAGAAGTTTCGCATACTCATCCAAGCCAACTGCTTTGGCTGAAGCATTATCTACACCACCTGCAAAACCAAGGTAAACTTTTGTTTGGTCTTCTGATGATGGTTGAAGAGTATCAAGGTAAGTTGATGGATCATCGTAGTCTGGGTTCCATCCGACCAATCCTTGAAGATCCCAATCTGCATCTGCAGCTGATGGAACATTCAATGTGATGTTCAACACTTCGTCTTGGTCCATCATTTGAAGGTCAAGGACAACATTGTCTTTACCAAGAGTATCTTCCACTGTTTGTTTCAATGATTGCATCCGTGAAACAAAGTTTGTAGAGTTTTGTGCTACTGGTACGTCAATATGAATTGGGAATTGAACGCCATCTTTTTGAAGTTCAGCTTTTGCTTTTTCAAGTTGTGCTTTTGCTTTGTCTTTGTTATAAAGACCATCTTGACCATCTGCTAGGTTGACACCTTTCCATTGATCACCATATGTGCTCAATTTATCTGCAACCACATCTCCAAAGTCTTTTCCATTTACTTGCACAAAGGCTGGAGCTGTGTAGGTATTACGGATAGCTGGTTTAGCAAATGCTTTACTATTTACTTGCGCTGAGTAGTTTTCACGGTTCAAGGCAAAAGTGATAGCTTGACGGAAATCTTTGTTCAAGATTGCTTTCTTAGTCGCAGTCTTTTCAGCATCTGATTTCTTAGCAGTATGTTTGTATGATTGACGGTCAATATTGAAACCAAGAACCGCTACCCCTGAACCAGCCGGTGTATTATAGATGTTGTCTTTGTATTTTTAGATACAGTTGCAAAGTTTGAACTTGCCGGGAAAAGACGAGCAGCTGTATAAGCACCATCAGAGAAACCACGCGCCAATGAATCTTGGTCTGATCCATCATAATAAGTGAGTTTCACTTCTTTAAGGTGAACATTTTCTTATCCCAGTAGTTGTCATTCTTTTCAAATACAACAGATGATTTTGAAGTGATTGATTTAAGAAGGAAAGGTCCGTTTGCAAGGATTGATTTCACATCGTTTGGTTGACCAAAATCATCTCCCTTACTCTTCAAGAACTCTGTGCTAATTGGGAACAAGATTCCGTTTGTTGTTTTAGAGTTCCAGAAGGTTTCAGGTTTGTTCAATGTATATTGAAGTGTGTAATCGTCAACCGCTTTGACACCAACTTGGCTAAAGTCTGTAGTTTTTCCTGTACATAATCATCCAAGCCTTTGACAGAACCTTGAACAAGTGAAAGGGTTTCAGATTTTTATCAGCAGCGTGTTTCAAACCAGTCACGAAGTCTTTGGCAGTCACTTCACCATGTTCTTCACCATCTGCATCGTACCACTTAACCCCTTTACGAATCTTGTAGGTATAAGTCAAACCATCTTTTGAAACAGACCAATCTTCTGCAAGTGATGGTACGAGATTACCATACTTGTCATTTGCCATCAAACCATCTACGACATTTGTAGTGATATCATGTGTAGCAGCTTTAGAAGATACAGTGTAGTCCAAAGTTTGAGGATCATCTGTGTAGACATAACCATAGTTTTTGTCTTCGCCTGAGCTTGCTTTACTAGTATTTGAACCAGAACATGCAGCCAACAATCCAGCTGCAAGGAGTGTTACTCCGGCAACTGCGAATACTTTACCTTTTTTCATAGGAATTCTCCAATAGTTTTTTAGATTTGTTTAAGATTATATCACAAGTAGAAAAAAAGTAAACTAAATTTTCTGAATATTCGATTTATCACTATTCAAAAACCTTGCTATGACTGACTTTTAGGCTAATTGATGATTTTACGATTTTCCATTAATCATTTGTATGATACAATAGAGAGGACTAAGCAACGAGGAAACAACTGTGAAAAAATTCTTTCTTTCTTTTTAACCTTCATGCTGCTGTTATGCAGTTTACCTTATCAAGTCGTTCTAGCAGATGAGCTAGATCTTCCTGCTCAAAGCGCTATTGCTGTTGAAGCTGATACAGGTAAAATCTTATATGAAAAGGATTCAGAGAAAAAGCGAGATGTGGGGGACTATCTACACTCTTGACCACTTATCTGATTTTCGAAGCCATTCATGAAAAAAACTTTCTCTAAAAGATCCTATCAAATTGTCTGAGAAAGCTCTGGCCTTAAATGATATCGAAGGTGCTGGTACTCTTCCTATGGAAGCGAACCAATATACGGTTGAACAGTTATTGACTGCTCTTTTAGTTGGAAATTCTAGCACTGCTGCCTTGGCCTTAGCTGAGAAAGTGGGGGCTCCGAAAAAGCTTCGTTGAAAAAATGAAGCAAAAACTTTCTGAATGGGGCATTCAATCTCCTCATTTAATTAATGCTACCGGATTAAATACTCAAACCATCAGCGGAGATCCTGACGGGAAAGGAGACGAAAATCAATTGAGTGCTTATGATATTGCTGTCATTGCCAAGCACTTACTCCAGGATTTTCCTGAAGTGACCAAATATACTTCAAAACCCACTGCTCTTTTTTCAAACACGCAGATTGAAAACCCCAACCTGATGCTAGAAGGCATGCCGAATTACCGTTCGGGAGTCGACGGCCTTCGGGTCAGCAACTCTACCAAAGGTGGTATCACATTTGCTGCATCAACGACGCAAAATGGCATCCACATGATCACGGTTGTCCTAGGAGTGGAGGCAGTTGACGGTGATCCATATGCACGCTTTGTGGCTACTTCTTCTCTGATGAACTACGTGGTACGAACCTTTGTTTCTTCCATTGTCGTCAAAGAAGGAGATCCCTACGGAAAAAGTAAGGCAACTGTCATGGATGGGAAATCCGAGACTGTTTTAGCTGTTGCAAAAAAGACTTCTATATCGTTGAAAAGCAAGGCAGTCAAGCGGAACCAAAAATTCAATTCAAGAGTAACCAAGAATCATTCCGAGCACCTGTCAAATCAGGCACAAATCTTGGAAAATTACACTACACTGATCCAGATAAAATCGGACGTGGCTACTTAGAAGATCAAGAGCCAACGGTCGATATGGTATCGGGAAGAACCATTGAGAAAAGCTTTTTCTTAAAGGTTTGGTGGAATGAATTTGTTCGTTATGCCAACGAAAGCTATAAGCAAAAAAATCACAATGGAGTCAAATCCATTGTGATTTTATTTTGCTATTAAAACGAATTATCCTACAGATCCTTCCATTTCGTAGCTAATGAGTCGGTTTAACTCAACGGCGTATTCCATTGGAAGTTCTTTTGTAAAGGGCTCTACAAATCCCATGACAATCATTTCTGTCGCTTCTGATTCAGACAGACCACGACTCATCAAATAATAAAGTTGCTCTTCTGAGATTTTTGAAACCTTAGCTTCGTGCTCCAAAGCAACTTGTGAGTTGTGGATTTCATTAAATGGAATCGTGTCTGACGAAGATAAATCATCCATGATAATAGTGTCACACTCAATGTGAGAAACTGATTTCTTAGAGTTCTTGTTGAAGGTCACTTGTCCACGGTAGTCTACCTTTCCGCCACCCTTCGCGATGGATTTGGATACGATAGACGAGCTAGTGTGAGGGCATTGTGGATCATCTTGGCACCTGTATCTTGGTGTTGACCTGCATTCGCAAAGGCAATGGACAACATGGTACCACGCGCTCCTTCTCCATCCAGGTAAACAGATGGGTACTTCATGGTTGTCTTCGCTCCTAAGTTCCCGTCGATCCACTCAACTGTAGCATCTTTTTGAGCTTTGGCCCGCTTGGTGACCAAGTTGTAGACATTGTCCGACCAGTTTTGGATGGTCGTGTAACGCATATAAGCACCATCTAAGGCAAAGATCTCAACAATCGCGGCATGGAGGCTATTGCTTGAATAGGTCGGTGCTGTACAGCCTTCTACATAGTGAACACTTGCTCCCTCATCCACGATAATCAAGGTACGCTCAAACTGACCTGTATTTTCATTGTTGATACGGAAGTAAGTTTGAAGGGGAACGTCTACTTTACGCCTTTTGGTACATAAATGAAGGTTCCACCAGACCAGACTGCTGAGTTGAGGGCAGCCAATTTGTTATCCGTTGGTGGTACTAACTTCGCAAAATACTGTTTGAAAAGGTCTGGGTATTCTTTTAGGGCAGAATCCGTATCGGTAAAGATAATCCCCAACTTTTCAAACTCTTCTTTCATATTGTGGTAAACCACTTCTGATTCATACTGAGCAGAAGCCCCCGCTAAGTAAGCACGTTCCGCTTCAGGAATCCCGATACGCTCAAAGGTTTCCTTGATTTTCTCCGGAACTTCGTCCCATGAACGGGCAGGTTTATCCGAAGGTTTTTGATAATAGATCAAATCATCAAAGTCAATCTCTGATAGATCGGCTCCCCAGGTTTGCATGGGCATCTTTTGAAGGTTTCAAAAGATTTCAAACGGAATTCGAGCATCCATTCGGGTTCATTTTTTGCTGCAGACAATTCACGAATAACCGCTTCATTCAATCCCTTCCCGGTAGAGAGAATGGGTTGAACATCATCGTGAAATCCAAATTTATATTCACCGAGATCAATTGGTTTCGGTTCGACTCTTTCTTCAGCCATAATTTCCTTTCTTTCTCTGTTTCTTCTTTTAACTATTTGCTACGTTCGATCGCTTTTTTAAGAGCATTCCATGAGAGGGTCGCACATTTAATCCGTTGTGGGAATTTTGAGACTCCAGATAAGAAGGCTGCGTCTCCCAATTCCTCTTGGCGAGGATCTGACTTCCCTTGGACCATTTCTGAAAAGACCTGCGCCAATTCTTCGACTTCCTCTTTTGTTTTTCCCATTACAGCATCCGTCATCATACTAGCTGAAGCGGTTGAGATCGTACATCCTGAATTAACAAAGGCGATATCTTCCACCCTGTCATTCTCATCAAATTTCACACTTAACTGGATCACATCTCCACAAGTTGGATTATTGAGTTGGATCTGATCAACATCTTCAATTTGTCCTTGGTGGTGGGGGTGTTTTGAATGGTCAGCTACGACCGCCATGTACAGCGAATCTAATTTAGAAAGTGCCATTGAAAAACTCCTTTGCTTTGATCAATGCCTCAATTAATTTATCACAGTCCGCTTTGGTGTTGTAGATATATAAACTTGCTCTCGTTGTCGCTGGGACTTGTAGGTATTGAAGAAGCGGTTGTGCACAGTGGTGACCTGCACGAACGGCAATCCCTTCATAATCTAGTGCTGTTGCTAAGTCATGCGGATGGAGATCTCCTAGATTAAAGGAAATCACACCAGAACGTTGGGCTAAGTCTTGGGAACCATAGATGGTCAAGCCTTCGATAGCCTGTAATTTTGGAAACACATAGGCAATCAGTTCTTGCTCATGCGCTTCTACCTGGTCCATACCCAGCTCTTCTAAGTAATCGATTGCTGCACCAAGACCAATTGCGCCCGCCATATTAGGTGTTCCAGCTTCAAATTTCCAAGGCAATTCCTTCCAAGAGGCAGATTGTTCGTAAACAAAGTCAATCATCTCGCCCCCAAACTCGATCGGAGACATTTGCTCTAAGATTTCTTCCTTCCCATAGAGGACACCAATCCCTGTTGGTGCAGCCATCTTGTGGCCAGAAAAAGCAAAGAAATCCGCATCTAAGTCTTGTACATCAATGGCCATATGAGGGGTTGATTGAGCCCCATCTACGACCATGAACGCTCCAACTTCATGAGCTAATCGAGCAATTTCCTTGATCGGATTGACCACCCCTAAGACATTCGAAGCATGGGTGATGGAAACAAATTTTGTCTTCTCACTAAGCTTGCTCTTTAAGTCCTGCATATCCAGTAAGCCATCTTTTAGATAGACATAGACCAGTTTTGCTCCTGTCTTCTTGCAGGCTTGCTGCCAAGGAATGATGTTGGAGTGATGTTCCATAATGGAAATCAGGACTTCATCCCCTTCCTTTAGGACTTCTTCTGCATAGCGGGCTACCCAGTTGAGTCCAGTCGTTGTCCCTCTTGTAAAGAGCACTTCCTTGGTTGATGAAGCATTGATAAATTTTCTGACTTTCTCACGCGCTGCTTCATAGGCTGCTGTCGCTCGTTCCGCCAAGGTATGGACTCCACGGTGAACATTGGCGTTATCTTGCAAATAATAGTGATTAACTGCTTCGAGAACACGTTTAGGTTTTTGCGTCGTCGCTGCATTATCTAGATAAACCAAAGGCTCATCGTGAACTAGTTGATCGAGAATGGGAAAATCTTGAGCAATCGTATTTTTATCTAGCATTGTTTCTCCTTAGCGTTGAGATAACTTTTCTTCAATGGTGGCAATCATTTCATCACGTACTTCTTTAACTGGGATTTCAACAATAACAGATCCCAAGAAACCACGCACCACTAATCGTTCCGCTGTGTGTTGATCCAGACCACGACTCATGAGGTAATACATGTCTTCTGGGTCCACTTGACCGATCGATGCAGCATGGCCTGCTGTGACGTCATTTTCATCAATCAAGAGGATTGGGTTGGCATCTGAACGAGCTTGATCCGATAACATCAAGACACGGCTTTCTTGCTGAGCATCTGCTCCTTTAGCCCCTTGATAATATGACCAATTCCGTTGAAGGTCAAGGTTCCTTTTTCAAGAATAACCCCGTGTTGCAAGATATTTCCGATCGAGTTGCAACCAAAGTTGGTCACGCGGGTGTCAATTCCTTGCACCTGACGACCGCTTGATAAGGCAACGACTTTCAAATCTGCATGACTTCCGTTTCCAACCAAGTCACTGTCAAAATCTGCAACCACGTTGCCTTCGTTCATAACACCGATAGCCCAATCAATGCTGGCATCCTGACCTAGTTTTCCACGTCGACTGATGTAGGCTGTGACATTTTCATCCAGACGGTCAATCGCCGCAAATTTCACTTGGGCACCTGAGCGGGCAATCACCTCAACCGTCACATTAGCAGTTGCTGTTGCTGAGCCATCACCTTTTGATTCTAGGCGTTCCAAATAGCTAAACTTGCTGTTTTTGCCTGCAATAATCAAAATGTGTTTATTAAAAGGTACATCACTATCACTATCCTGGTAGAAAATACCTTCAATTGGTTCTGAAATTTCGACATTGTCTGGAACATAAAGGACAGCCCCACTATTAAAATAAGCCGTGTGGTAAGCTGCTAGTTTATCATCATCGTATTTAACGGAAGACATGAAGTAGTCTTCCACCACCTGCGGAATTTCTTCTAGGGCAGAATGGAAATCTGTGAAAAGGACTCCTTGGTCTGCCAAGGCTTGTGGCACCTGTTCAAATACAGTTTGAGTTCCAACTTGGACCAATTTTAAGTTTGAATCGAGGGCTGTAAAATCAGGAACATTGGCAGAAGCCTCGCTTTCTGTGATCGTCCCATCTCCAAGATTCCAGCGGTGGAATTTGACGCGTTCAATGGCTGGCAATTCCAACTGATCGATCTTGTCAAAAGCTTTTTTCGTAAATCTTGCAGCCAGCTTGGCTCAGCATGCAGTTCCGAAAAGAGGGTAATATTTTCAATACTCATTTTTTTCTCCTAATAAAGATACTATCTGTTTGATTTTATGACAACATTAGATCACTTGTCATCAGGTTATAGTTCTTCTTTATAGTCGTAACCGAGTTCTTCTGCGAGTTGGGCATAGCCTTCACGTTCCAAGCGTGCAGCCAATTCTGGTCCACCTGAAAGCACAACACGACCTTCCATCATCACATGAACGACGTCAGGAGTAATATAGTTCAACAAACGTTGGTAGTGGGTGATGATCATCGCTCCAAAACCTTCACCCCGCATTGCATTAACCCCTTTAGATACGACCTTAAGAGCATCGATATCCAAACCAGAGTCAATTTCATCCAAAAGGGCAAATGTTGGTTCCAACATCAATAATTGAAGGATTTCATTGCGTTTTTCTCACCACCTGAGAACCCTTCGTTCAAATAGCGTTCTGCCATTTCTTCTTTCATGTTGAGCAGTTCCATCTTTTCATCCAATTTTTTGATGAAATCACGAATAGAGATCTTCTCGTCCTCTTCTTTACCAGCATTCATGGCTGCACGTAAAAATTCTGCATTGGTAATCCCTGGGATTTCTGAAGGGTATTGCATAGCAAGGAACAAGCCCATCCGTGCACGTTCGTCTACTTCCAATTCCAAGATGTTGACACCATCAAAGAGAATCTCCCTTTGGTTACTTCATAATTTGGGTTTCCCATAATGGCAGCTGACAGAGTAGATTTCCTGTTCCGTTTGGTCCCATGATGGCTGCGATCTCACCAGTTTTTAGGGTCAGGTTTACACCTTTTAAAATTTCTTTGCCTTCAATTTCAACGTGAAGGTCTTTAATTTCTAATGTCGACATTGCATTCCCTTTCTTTTTACTTTGAAGTCTAGAAGGTTCTCAAAGCATCGATTCCTTCATCACAAAGTATTTTTTACCTTTCAAGTATATCAAAAAAGCCTAAATGGCTTTTCTTTTGATTAGAACTATTCTTATTTAGTTTTTTCTTTTCGTTTTTGACGAACTTCCTCCCGGTAGGAAGAATTCCTATATAGCGCAGAACATTTAACAAAGGACTATGATGTGGCCCTAAAACCCCAATCAATTCTGCTAACAACTCTACTCCAAACAAGAGCCCGATCACAAGTAGGACACCCCAATGCGACTCGAGATGTTGAGCAAGAGAGAAATCAAGGAGAAAATCATCGAAATCCCATAGATCACAAGTACAGTTCCCCGATGTGTCAAGCCCAGAGAAAGAAGTCGGTGGTGCAAGTGATTGCGATCCGGTTTATAAAATTTTTGACCAGATAGGGTCCGACGGATAATGGCTAAAAAGGTATCTGTAATCGGTACTCCGAGGATAATCATTGGTGTGACTACCGCAACAGCTGTCGCATTTTTCAAACCTTGCAAGGACAAGACAGAAATCATAAATCCGATAAACAAGGCACCGGTGTCTCCCAAATAGAGAATGGCCGGATGGTAGTTAAAGGGAAAGAAACCTGCAATGGACGCAACCAAGACAAAGATCGTCATGGTCAGAAAGAGATTGGGTACTGGTAGAAAGAAATAGGACACAATCCCCATTGTCACTAGGGAAATAATAGAGACCCCACTCACCAAGCCATCTAATCCATCAATCAGATTGACTGCATTGGTAATGGCAACAATCCAAATCACTGTCAAAAGATACGATAGCCATGGTTCAAAATGAAGTAAGGGACCACCGAACGGAATCTTGAAATCATTCAGCCGAAAATCTGTCAAAAACCAGACCAGACTCGCTGCCAGCAGGATACCGATCATCTTTTTCTTGGCTGACAACTCTTTACATCATCGATCAAGCCTGTAAGAGCGATAATCCATCCCGCTCCTACGACCGGCAAGGTATAGGATAGGTAACTTTTGATTGGTGCGGTGGTGGATGTCAGCATAGGAATAAACACGAGAGTCGCAATTGAAAAAGCAATCACGATAGCCAGTCCACCCGCGCTTGGCATGGGCTTGGTATTGATCCGACGCGCATTCGGATAATCTACGGCATCAATCTTAAAGGAGAACAAGCGAACCAAGGGCGTCAATACCAAGGCAATCATAAAAGTCCCAATCAGCACCAGAACAAATTGCAAGGAAAAGGACATCATAAGCTAGCAACTTTCTTCAAATTCTCAATCGCACCAGACACCATCAGTAAGTGGCCATGTTCCTGCAGAACGGCTCGTGTCACTTCTGAATCATCTGCATACTCCCGAATGATGGCCAGTAACCAGGTCGGATATTGAGTTGGTTGATCCTCTGTATCGATCAAGACGGTTAAATAATAATCGGATCCCATTTTGTATAATTCAGAGGTATCCACTGGAAAGCTTACCGTTTTTGAAAAGGCAACTGCTTGCTGGATATTTGAAAAGCGCAAAATGTAATAAATATACTGACTTACTGGTGCTTCAGATGTCGGATCTTGTTCTTGATTGTCCTGTAACTCTTCTTGTTCCAAATGGTGAATAGCTTCTGCATCCCCTTTTGTCTTATCAGAGATTGTTTTTTCCAAGGTTTTGATAAATTCATCTGGCGTCATGCGCGACAACTCTTCCATATCAGGAAGATCTGACAAATCCTCAAAATCCAATTGTTGGTCAATTTTTGATTTGGTAACAAAAACATCCAATTTATCTGGTTTTGGCGTCACACGAAAACTCAGCATCCCGCTATCCAGGAAGCTTTCTGGCATTTCGAGTTCATCCAAAATGGCGTAGAAAAATTCTTCTGTTTTTTCTTGTGGGACAAGGAAATCAGCAATTTCCATCCCACGTTCTTCTAAATCTTCTAGTTGGATCGTGATCTTAATTGTTGAATCACTAATTTGCTTCATCTTCATAGCATAACCTCATACTTCTAGTCTTACTATTATACTAAAAAATTGGATAGAATTCAAAAAAGGATGCATAGAAAAGAGGTCGGGACAAAAGTCTCCAACCTCGAAAATAATTTGATCAAGTTCAAGCCTTCTCTTAGAAAATAACACGGAAGAGTCCATACAATAGCAAGATGGAACCAAGAACAATCCGGTATTTCCCAAAGACGGTGAAATCATGATTTTTCACATAATCTGTCAAGAAGCGGATAGCGTACATGCTGACCACAAAGGCCACTCCCATCGCTACCAGTAGAATAAAGAGTTGCCCCAGCGCTAGTGAATGCCCACCAAGAGCGAATTTTCCAACCTTTAAGAGGCTAGCCCCAAACATGGCTGGGATCCCCAAATAAAAGGTAAATTCTGTCACCACTGGACGGCTAACACCATTGATCAAGCCACCTACAATCGTAGCACCTGAACGGCTTGTTCCTGGAAATAGCGATAAAACTTGGAAGAGTCCAATATAAAGAGCTGTTCGATAAGGTAACTTATGCAATTCCGTTACTGCTGGCTCAACTTGTTCCCGTCTTTCCAGATAGATAAAGGCAATCCCGTAGGTGATCAACATAATCGCAACGGAAATCGAATTGTGGAAATGCGCCTCAAACCAATCATCCAATTTAAAAACAAAGACAAGAGGGAGCGTTGCAACCGCAACTTTTGCCCATAATTGCCAGGTCCGACGTACTTCTAGTGGAGATTTACCAGGTTTGAAGGGATACAATTTATCGAAATAAATCACCACAACCGCTAGGATCGCTCCCAATTGGATCACAACATTGAACATCTCCATAAAGGCTGGATCTTGATTTTTAAACTGCACAAAATCCTGTAACAGAATCAAGTGACCTGTACTTGAGATCGGCAACCATTCTGTAATCCCTCGACAATCCCAAAAAGAACCGCCTTGATTAATTCGATCAGAAACATCTTTTTCTCCTAAACTTACATTTGCTCTATTATATCATAATTCTATGGACTGGACTAGGCCTTCTAAACTAGAAGGGAAAGAGCGACCAAGACCATTCTCAGCGCTACTTAGAAGGCACCAAAGCCTCCTCCGCCTCCTCCGCCAGAGAAACCTCCTCCACTACCAGAGGAAACTGTGAAATGACTAGCTGTCGATGCTGTCGATCCATAAGTAGACATGGCATGACTTGAGTGGGTCACATCATGATAGAACGGTGTGTAAACGAAGGCGTTTAAGGCTTGATTTTCTAAATGAATATTCCGAAGCTTCATGACCTTTGTGACCTGATCAGCTACACCATACAAGGCCGCATAGACCAATAAGCGATTCCATAGGACCAGAGACTGCAACTCTGCATCGTTGAGGTGGGCAATCTCTTTCAACATCCGACCAAAACTATCCCAGTAATAGCGTTGCTCAGCACCCGCAAGATTGACAACCCCATCTCGTAGGCAGGCTTTAAAGACACCATTGAAGCGCACTGGCATAAACCAAAGTATGAGGATCCCTATCAAACAAGGAACAGAGAACCAACCCATCCCAAAGATAGCAAAGATTTCTGCTCCAAGGGCGATAAACCAAGCAGCCCATCCAAAGAAGAGACTTCGTCTAGCTTGCGCTTCTTCTTTTGCTTCTAAAGGGCGATAGTAGCTTGGCAAATGGAGATCTTCTACCTTGCGATGAACATCTCGGGCCACTTGGTTGACAGCCGTATCAAAACGAGCCTGAGCCTTACTTCCTAGTGAACGAATCGCATCTTGATCTGCTTTTTGGCATGTTTGTATACATCATCACTGAATTCATAATTCTCAAAGAGACGGTTAACAGGACAGGAAACTTGATCCCCAAAAGCCATATTCATAAAGGAGCGTTCAAAATCATCCACATGTCCATGAGACTGCCTGGTCAAAACGACTTCATTTCCTTGTTGCTCGTAGACAATCACTCCACGATCCATCAAATCCAGCAATGTAGCTTGAAGCATTTTTTCAAATGTAAACACCGGCGGAGTCGCCTTCTCTTTATTGGTAGGGAGGCCTCGTCTAATTCAGCTGAATAAACAACCGAGCTCATGACAAGAGGTGCAATGTCCTGTGGAATCTCGTAAAGACGAGTATCAGTCGGATAGGTCACACCAGGCCAAATCATTTTTTTGAACCGATTGCGACCCAAGATAGCAAGAAGCCAGAGTGCAATAATGAAGGCTGGCAAGATCCAGTTCCAAAACATGCGTGTCCAGTATTTTTCCTGTTCAATTTTAGCTTGGTTCTTGTGAAATTCATCCAATTTGGTTAATCCTGTATTTCGACCAGAATCATACAAAGTAGTTAGGTCTGACTTCAACCAGTAACCATACAACTCCACAGCCTTTCCTTTGCCTAGGTTATAGAAAGTGGCAGAATAGATTCCATCTTCTTTCTTTACAGTCACATCCGGTCCCATAAAGGCTGTATGGATATACAGTTCAGATTGGGCATTAGCTGGTGCAAACTTAGGGATGACACGAAACTGAACTTCATCCACCTTCTGATCGCCATCTGTGATCGGTTTCCAGTTCAACTCCAAGATATCCTTATGTGAATAGAGGAGATTTTTAATTTCCATGTTACTTTAATTTTGACAGTATCTGTCGCTACACCACTGTTATAAATTTTCACTCGGTAGCCATCACCTAGATTCGTAATCTCGGGTTCTCTTTGAAGACCACGACCTTCCACCTCAACCTTTGGCGGTATCTCAATCGCAAACCCTTGTGGCATGTTGCCCGCAGTTCCTAGGCTAACATACTGCCCTCTATAAGAATCTTTGAAATAATAAACCAGTTCTTCCTCATAGGTGGCGTCGTCCCAGGTGTCCAAGGTCAAGGTTCCACCATAGTAAAGTACATCATAAGATGGACTAGATGCATGGACATTCTGACTGACAAAAAGGCAGGCCAGAAAGGCGAAAAAACATACAAATACTTTTTCATTTGATCACGCTCCTTTGTATTATTATAGCATTTTTTAAATAAAAAGAGGACCATGTTTGAAATGCAGCCTATTTTACTGTACAATAGGAGAAGTTAAAATAAGGAAGAGGAGAAAAATGAAAAAACATTATTCGCGCTCTTAACAGGGCTTTTCATTTGCCTGGGGATCACACAGGTTGCTCATGCAGATGACTATTTACGAATCGGAATGGAAGCAGCCTACGCTCCTTTCAACTGGACCCAAGAAGATGATGCAAATGGAGCTGTTAAAATTGACGGTACCAATCAATATGCCAATGGGTACGATGTCCAAATCGCCAAAAAGTTGCTGAGGAGTTAGGTAAAAAACCTCTGATCGTAAAAACATCTTGGAACGGTTTAATTCCAGCCCTCACTTCTGGTAAAATCGATATGATTATCGCTGGGATGAGTCCAACCGCTGAACGTAAAAAGAGGTCGCCTTCTCCAAGAGCTACTATACCAGTGAACCGGTCATGCTCGTTCGTAAAGATGGAAACTATGCAAACGCCACTAGTCCAGATGACTTTAAGGATGCAAAGGTCACCTCTCAACAAGGGGTCTACCTCTATTCTCTCATTTCCCAACTCAAGGGTGCGAAACAAGAAACTGCAATGGGTGATTTTGCCCAGATGCGTCAAGCTTTAGAATCGGGTGTTATTGATGCCTATGTTTCTGAACGTCCCGAAGCCCTAACCGCCGAGTCCGCTAATTCTAAATTTAAGATGATTCAATTCAAAAAGGATTTGAAGTTGGGGAAGAAGATGCGACTATCGCTATCGGGATGAAGAAAGGTGACACTAGAATTGACCAAGTCAATGCCGCACTAGCTAAGATTTCGTCTGAAGACCAAGTTAAACTCATGGATGATATGATTAAGAAGCAACCAGCTTCCAGTGATGCTAGTGATGATAAGCAGACATTCTTTAGCCAAATGATGAAGATTTTAAAGGATAATGGCCCACAGTTCTTACGGGGAACTGGAATGACCCTCTTAATCTCTATGACTGGAACTATCGCTGGGTTGATTATCGGTTTGTTAATCGGTGTCTTCCGGACAGCTCCGAAGGCTAAAAATAAATTCCTTGCTGGATGCCAAACTGCCTTTGGTTGGTTCCTCAATGTCTACATTGAAATCTTCCGTGGAACTCCGATGATCGTTCAATCCATGGTCATTTTCTACGGTTCCGCCCAAGCCTTTAACATTTCCTTGGATCGTACCTGGGCCGCCATCTTTATCGTATCCATCAATACCGGAGCTTATATGAGTGAGATTGTTCGTGGTGGGATCTTAGCAGTGGATCCAGGTCAGTTTGAAGCAGCGACTGCTCTAGGAATGACCCATGGACAAACCATGCGCAAGGTCGTCCTTCCACAGGTTGTTCGCAATATCTTGCCAGCAACAGGGAATGAATTTGTTATTAACATCAAGGATACATCTGTTTTGAATGTTATCTCTGTAGTTGAACTGTACTTTACAGGAAATACGGTCGCAACTCAAAACTACCAATACTTCCCAACCTTTACGATCATCGCTGTGATTTACTTCGTTCTCACCTTTACTATCACACGAATCCTTCGCTACATCGAACGTCGCTTAGATTCTGATACTTATACTACAGGTGCAAATCAAATGCAAGTCAAAGAGGTGAAATAATGGCAGAAAAAATTCTTGAAATCCAACATTTAAAAAATCTTACGGTCAAAATGAAGTCTTGAAAGATATTTCGCTCACCGTTGAAAAAGGAGAGGTGATCTCCATCATCGGGAGCTCTGGTAGTGGAAAATCAACCTTCCTTCGCTCCATCAATCTTCTAGAGACTCCTACTGCTGGAGAGATTCTCTATCGTGGACAAAATGTTCTTGATCCTGAGTATGATCTTACCCACTACCGCGAGAAATTAGGGATGGTTTTCCAAAGCTTTAATCTCTTCGAAAATTTAAACGTCTTGGAAAATACGATCGTTGCACAAACGACCGTCCTCAAGCGCGATCGTGAAACTGCAGAGAAAGTTGCAAAGGAAAACCTTGAAAAAGTCGGTATGGGATCTCAATATTGGGCTGCCCGTCCGAAACAACTTTCAGGTGGTCAAAAGCAACGGGTCGCCATCGCACGCGCCCTCTCTATGGATCCTGATGCCATTCTCTTCGATGAACCAACTTCTGCCCTAGACCCAGAAATGGTTGGGGAAGTCTTGAAAATCATGCAGGACCTCGCTAAAGAAGGACTCACCATGATTGTCGTAACCCACGAAATGGAATTTGCCCGCGATGTCTCTAGCCGGGTCATCTTCATGGACAAGGGTGTCATCGCTGAGCAAGGGGATCCAAAAGAAATCTTTAGCAATCCAAAAGAAGAGCGGACCAAGGAATTCCTTCAACGCTTCTTACATTAATCTCTTGAAACAGTTTGCTTACCAGTATGGAAGCAAGCTGTTTTTTGTACCACTTCTGCTTGTGAGGCATCAAAAAAACCAGAGAGCAAACTCTCTGGTTTTCAATTGGAACAACAAATTAATCTTCAAATTTTTGATGATTTTTGTCATAAAAATCAATCAATCCAAGTGCAGTTTCAAACGAGATATTCTTTACTTTTGCACGTCCTTGAGCCAAGGCAATGATAGACATTTCACGGGCATTTGTTTCTTTGCTGATACGATACCCTGTAATTTTCTTATCACGTACCCATCCAACAACTGATTCTACTTTTTCAAAGTTCGATTTAGCCATGATCTTTCTCCTATATTATTATTTCCAATACTAGTATAAATTTTTTTGCACATTTTGTCAACTAAAATCGCTGAAAATACGAACCTTTTTAAAAAATGATAAAAAGTTTACTTTGCTTTCAGGGCTGATAATATTTGTGTACGAATGTTTTCAACGCCATCAGGGTTTGCTGGTAGGAAAATCGTATTATTCCCTTCTTTATCTGCAAAATTATTTAGGGTATCCAAGTACTGGTTGGTTAAGAGAATTGACATGATTTGTTCTTCGGTCAAGTCTACATTCGCACCTTTTAACTCTTTAATAGAGTCTGCCAATCCATCGACAATGGCCTTCCGTTGCTCGGCAATACCAACCCCGTGCAAACGGTCTTTTTCCGCCTCAGCTTCGGCAGCAGTAACGATCTTGATCTTGTCTGCTTCTGCCAACTCCTGAGCTGCCACGCGTTTTCTTTGCGCTGCATTGATCTCGTTCATGGATTGTTTCACTTCGGCATCTGGCTCAACTTTGGTGATCAAGGTTTTAACAATAATATATCCATAAGTTGACATTTCTTCTGCCACTTGTTTTTGAACTTCAAGAGCGATTTCATCTTTTTTCTCAAATAATTCATCCAAGGTCAACTTAGGCACAGAAGAACGAAGAGCATCTTCAATGTATGATTTAATCTGTGATTCTGGACGCATGAGTTTGTAGTAGGCATCCTTTACGTTGCTTTCGTTCACTCGGTATTGTGTTGCCACATTCATGGTAACGAATACGTTATCCTGAGTTTTTGTTTCAACCACGATCTCGCTCTGCAAGACGCGCAATTGAACTCGCGCTGCAATTTTATCGATACCAAAAGGCGCTCGCATATGAATGCCACTATCGCTAATTTTTTGATAACGTCCGAAACGCTCGATGATGGCAACAGATTGTTGCTTGACCACATATAGTGAGCTGATCACAATGAATCCTGCAACCATTAGCAAGAATAAAATAAAGATAAAAATCCAGGCATAAAAAGTTCCTCCTTTTAATTTACGCATATCATATCACAAGTCTTCATAAAAAGCAATATATTCCATAAAAATATATTGCTTAAATAGTTGATTGTTTCTGTATGATACTCAGACCAGCATATTATAGAGAGTTTCATTTCCGTTCAAGTTAATGAAAGACGGATCAAAACGCTCAATACGATTGACCAAACCTGCATAGTCATGCTTATTGGCTAAAGTAACCCCAATCAAGACAGGGCCTGTTCCTTTACTAGCACGCTTGATGTATTCAAAACGTGTAATATCATCATTTGGCCCTAAGATATCATTTACAAATTCACGAAGGGCCCCTGGACGTTGTGGGAAATTGACGATAAAGTAGTGTTTGACCCCATCGTAGATCAAAGCCCGTTCTTCCATCTCAGGCATACGGTTGATATCATTATTCCCACCTGAGATAATACAACAAATGGTTTTCCCTTGATGTATTCGCGCAAGATTTCAAGGGATGCTACACTGGCCGCTCCTGCTGGTTCAGCTACGATCCCTTGTTTGGAATAAAGATCAATCAAAGTCTCTGAAATCAAGCCTTCATCGACCCCAACCAAAGTTTCCACATGTTGACGGGTCACTTCATAAGTCAATTGTCCCACTTTTTGCACAGCAATCCCGTCTGCAAACTTATCAATTTCTGGTAATTTGACTGGACCACCTGCTTCAAAAGCAGCCTTCATGGAGCGCGCTCCTTCGGCCTCTACCCCAATGACTTCAATCCGAGGATCTGTTTCTTTGATATAGGTAGAAACACCTGAAATGAGGCCTCCTCCACCGACAGGGACAAGGACAGCATCAAAGGCAATCGATTCTTTTCGAGCTTCCTCAAGAATTTCATAGGCCACTGTCCCTTGGCCAGCCTGTACGTGTGGATCATCAAACGGGTCAATAAAGGTCCGTTTTTCTGCAAGAGTAAATTCTTGGGCCGCCTTAGCTGATGCATCAAAGGTATCCCCGACCAACTTAATCGTTACATAGTCCCCACCAAAGAATCGGACTTGGCCGATCTTTTGTTGCGGTGTTGTAATCGGCATGAAGATGGTCGCTGGAATCTTCATTTCATTACAAGTATACGCAACTCCTTGCGCGTGGTTTCCCGCAGATGCACACACTACCCCACGCTCCCGCTCTTCTTTTGAGAGTTGAGAAATTGCAAAATACGCTCCACGAATCTTGAACGAACGAACACGTTGGGCGTTTTCTTTTTCAAATAAATCTTTGCCCCATATTTTTCAGATAAATAGTGGTCGTATTCAAGGGGCGTATTGACAACGACTCCACTTAATATTTTATGGGCCTTGGCCACATCTTTTGCTGTTATCATTTCATACCTCTGTTGCTGTGTATTGATCAAAAAGCAAGCCAGGGTGTCCCAACTTGCTTAGTCTTCTACAGACAATTAGTTGTAGATTTTGAAGGCGTCATCGTCGTTTTGACCAACGAACGGCATCGCTTTACGCAATTCAGCACCAACTTTTTCAATTTCAAGGTTAGCAGCTTGTTCACGGTAAGCAGTTAATTTTGGACGTCCAGCTTTGTAGTCGTTAACAAAGTCGTTAGCGAAGTTACCATTTTGAATATCAGCAAGAACAGCTTTCATATTTTCTTTCACTTGTTCAGTGATTACACGTGGGCCTGATACATAGTCACCGTATTCAGCAGTGTTAGAGATTGATTGACGCATTTTCTTGAAGCCACCTTCGTAGATCAAGTCCACAATCAATTTCATTTCGTGAAGAACTTCAAAGTATGCCAATTCTGGAGCATAACCGGCTTCAGTCAATACTTCAAAACCAGCTTCGATAAGGGCAGTCAAACCACCACAAAGTACAGCTTGTTCTCCGAACAAATCTTCTTCCGTTTCTTCTTTGTAGGTTGTTTCAAGAAGACCAACGCGTGCCGCACCAACACCTTTACACCAGTCCATAGCGATATCTTTCGCATTACCTGTAGCATCTTGATAGACTGCGTAAAGTGCTGGTACACCAAATCCTTCAGTATAAGTACGACGAACCAAGTGACCTGGTCCTTTCGGTGCACACATAAAGACATCGACATCCGCTGGAACTTTGATGAATTCAAAGTGGATATTGAACCCGTGTGCAAAACCAACAGCATTACCCGCTTCAAGATTTGGCGCAATTTCTGTTTCGTACAATTCTTGTTGGATTTCATCCGGAGCCAAAATCATGATCACGTCTGCCAATTTAGTCGCTTCTGCTACTGTATAGGTATCAAAACCATCTTCTTTTGCTTTATCGAATGATTTACCTGGACGTACACCGATGATGACATCGTGACCTGAGTCACGCAAGTTTTGTGCATGCGCATGTCCTTGTGAACCATAACCGATCACAGCAATTTTCTTACCGTTTAATGCTGCAACTTTAACGTCTTTTTCGTATTCCATTTGAACTGCCATAAGTAAAATCTCTTTTCTATTTTATTATTTGCCTTTTAAGGCGGAGTTGACAATGTTAAGGTGAGAATTAATCTCGAGTAAATCCGGTTGCACCGGTGCGGGCAATGTTTTTAATCCCATAAGGTCGAATAACACGAATGAGGGCTTCGCTCTTTTCTGCATTTCCCGTCATTTGAACGGTGATAGAGCTTGGGGCTACATCGACCACAGTCGCACGGAAAGGTTGAATAATGGCCAAGATTTCCGCCCGCTTCTCAGCAGGTGCAGAAACTTTCACCAGGATCACTTCGCGCTCCAAGTGTGGTTTATCAGTGATATCCCGGACACGGATCACATCCACTTGGCGGTTGAGCTGTTTGATGATTTGCTCTACTTCATCATGCGAAGCAACATCAATGATAATGGTAATCCGCGATACATTAGGGTTTTCTGTTGCGCCAACAGAGATGCTTTCGATATTGACTTGACGTCTCGACAAGACTCCAGTAAAGCGGTTCAGAACACCTGAGCGGTTTTGAAGTTTGGCTGTTAACATTCTACGCATTAAACTTCACCCCAACATCTCATGATTACTCTTACCAGCTGGTACCATCGGCAAGACATGCTCTTTCCGAGAAATGTCTACTTCGATGAACATTGGTACATCTTCTGTGATGACTTCCAAATCCTTCTCAAGAGTTTCAGGATTATCAAATTTATAATTCTTGATCCCGTAAGCTTGCGCCATCAATTGGAAATCCGGAAGGCTATCAAAGACTGACTCTGACGTCCGACCATCATAGAAGGCTTCTTGCCATTGACGGACCATCCCAAGCGAGTGGTTGTTGAGCATAACGACCTTGATCGGAACCTTATAAATATTTAAGATCGCCAATTCTTGGTTGGTCATTTGGAAACCACCATCTCCGACAAAGAGAACAACTTCTTTATCTGGATTGGCAATTTTCGCTCCGATAGCTGCAGGAACACCGAATCCCATCGTTCCTAGACCACCAGATGTTACCAATTGGCGCTCATTTTGGTAAGGATAGTATTGAGCCGCCCACATTTGGTGTTGTCCAACGTCTGTGACGACAATAGCGTCACCCTTGGTCAACTCTCCAATGCGTTCGATCACAGCTTGTGGCTGAACAACCCGTTCTTTCTTGTCGTAAGAACGGACCCGGTTCTTATCTTGGGTCACCTTTTCGATCCATTTTTCTGTATTGTTATGAACCGTTGGCTCTGCTAGTAACTGCTGCAAGGCCTTCTTCGCATCGCCGACAACTGGAATGTCAACAGCAATGATTTTGCCAATCTCTGCAGGATCAATATCAATGTGGGCAACCTTAGCATTCTTAGCGAAAGTTTTGGATTACCTGTTAAACGGTCATCAAATCGACAACCAACACTGATCATGAAATCCGTCTCTGTCATAGCGATATTGGCCGCGAAGGATCCGTGCATTCCTCCCATCCCTAGGAAAAGAGGATGACTAGTCGCAATCGTTCCTTGACCTAAAAGACTAGTCACTACTGGAATCTGATAGCGCTCTGCTAGAGCAATCAACTCTTTTGCAGCTCCAGCATAACTCACTCCACCACCAGCAAGAAGAACTGGTTTTTTAGCCTTACTCAATTGCTTCAAAATCTTTTTGATCTGCAATTCATTGGGTTCAATGGTAGGCTGGTAGCTTGGAAGCTTCACACTTGGTTCATAGATAAAATCTGTCTCTAAAGCAGACACATCCTTTGGAAGGTCAATTACCACAGGGCCAGGACGGCCGGTCGTCGCAATATGGACAGCTTCTGTGATAATTCGTGGAATATCTGCCGTCTCACGTACTTGATAGTTGTACTTGGTGATGGGCATGGTAATTCCCACGATATCCGCTTCTTGAAAGGCGTCTTTCCCGATCCCAGCACGATTGACTTGACCAGTGAAGACTAATAGGGAACGCTATCGCTCATGGCATCTGCAATCCCTGTAATGGCATTTGTAGCCCCGGTCCACTAGTGACGACTGCGACACCCAGCTTTCCAGTTGATTTGGCGTAGCCTTCAGCCTCATGCAAGCATCCTTGTTCATGACGACCCAAGATATGCTGGATACCCTCAAAGCTATAGATGGCATCGTATAAAGGCAAAACCGCTCCACCAGGATAACCAAAAATCGTGTCAATGCCCAAATCACGCAGGGTTTCAAGAACGAGCTCTGAACCGGTTTTTGCAGTTTCTAAGGTAATTTTCTCCATGTCTCTCCTTTCCAGTACTTTGTATATCAAATTAGCATGCTACTATCATACCATTTTTAGAAAATATTTCAAGGAAAAATAGTAAATTTTCTGAATTTTCTATCCAAATCCGAAGAATGAGAGTTTTTCTAAAAATGCTAGGTCTATCAGAAAAAAAGTCTCTAGGAAATCCTAGAAACTTTTCTTCCTTATAACCAACCCTTTTCTTGTGCGATCTTTGCCGCCTCGGTCCGGTTTTCCGCATCCAACTTGGTCAAAATAGCTGACATATAATTGCGGATGGTTCCGTTTGAGAGAAATAAGCGATCAGCAATTTCTTGGTTAGAAGCCCCTTTGCGACTTCTTTTAAAACTGCCTTTTCTTGAGGGCTTAGAGGATTGGGATGGGTCAAGATCCCTTCCATTAATTCAGGCGAATATTCTTTTGCCCTGCTAATACTGTATGAAGAGTCGCCATCAAATCCGTGATGCGGCGTTCTTTTAAGACATAGGCATCGACTCCAGCCTTGAGGGCCCGCTCGAAATAGCCCGGTCGCTTAAAGGTGGTAACGATGACGACCTTGATCTGGGGTTGTTGACTTTTAGCCCATTCCAACACTTCTAACCCTGTTTTGATGGGCATTTCGATATCTAAAATCGCAATATCGACTGGATGTGTTTCGAGTAAACGAATGGCCTCTTGTCCATCGCCAGCCTGCAAGACATCTTCCACATCCTCTTGCAGGAGCAAGAGCTGGCAGAGCGCATCGCGCAACATACTTTGGTCTTCAGCAACTAATAAGCGCATCTTATTTCCTTTCTTGATAGGGGATCCGTATTTCTATCCGGGTCGGCTTGTGTTGATGACTGATCTCCAGCTCTCCTCCCAACAAGGCAATCCGTTCGCGAATCGAGTGCAGGTCTTCGTCAGAGACTTTGTCAAAGCCGATGCCATTATCTTCTGCGACCATTTCCACACCTGTCTCGGTGGAGCGATAAGAGAGAAGGGCCTGCGTCGCTTTGGCGTGTTTGATCATATTGGTGGCTAATTCCAGAGATACCATGGCCAGAGCAGATTCCAGGATTGGCGAGATGCTAGCAGTATCGAGCTCGTTTTGAATCTCCACTTTGATTTGCGCTACTTCCAGCATCTGCTTGACGGTTTCTAGCTCTCTTGCCAGGGTTCGCTGCTTCAAGTTCTCGACAATCTCTCGGACTTGGTGCATGGACTCTTGACTGATGGCTTGAATCTCTTGCACCTGCTCCTGCGCCTTCTCAACTTGACCCAATGCTAAGAATTGATCAGCTAGGTCCGCCTTGACACTGAGCATGGCAAAGGTGTGTCCTAGACTGTCATGCAGATCACGGCCAATCCGATGGCGCTCGTTTTCTGCCAGCAAAAGGTTGATCTGGGCATTTTGCTTGGCATGGTCAGCTTTCAACTCTTCCATCATCTCAGCCCGGGCCATACTATAGGTCATAATCGCGATGAACAAGCAGATGATCAGTACAAAAAGCCAATCATTTTCTCTCATCTCCTATTAAATAACAGGGCTCCAAAAAGGATCAGTAGTGATCCAACAGCCGTCCAAAGAAAGGGCGAGCGAAAATCGCGAATCCCTAAACGATAGAGCAAAATATTGCTCAGATAATAGTAAAACCAACAAAAGCTAGTTCCAACAAAAAGGTATTTCCTGCAATATAAAGTAGAAGATAAATCCAAAAAGCCAGGTCAGTTTCTTATTTTCAGTAATGAGGATTCCTAGATAGCTTATCATAAAGAAGATGGCTAAAAAGAAATGCCACCAGGGAATCTGCCCTAAGAAAATAGAAGCAAAGGGAAAGGCCATAAAGATTAAGCCTACGTAAAACATATGGTGAATATGTTTGAGTTTTTCAATCATGAACGAACCTCAGAATGACGACGATAGATGATAACAAGGGCAAACAAGACCAGGGTAAACAAGGTTAAATAGACACTCGCAAAGACATTAACCTGTCCCTTGTTTAAAAGGTCTTGATCAGTTCCATCAATTGATAGGTTGGTAAGCATTTGCCGATGGCTTGCATCCATTCTGGAAAGAGACTAATCGGCATCCATAGCCCTCCCATGACAGCCAGTCCCATGTAAAGGATATTACCTACAACAGACATCAATTGACTAGAAGGAAGCAGGGTCAAGACCAGACCGAGAGCCACAAACGCTAGGCTTCCTAGGATGAGAAGGAAGGCTCCTAAGATCCAATCCTGCAGGGGCATATTCACATGTCGCACCACATGGCCTACGGTAAAGACAACTCCAATCGATAGGAGAAAATCGACAAAGAGACCCACAACCTTTATTAGATAATATTCTACCATAGATACGGGGTATGGCGCAAGACTTTTTGCCAATTATTGAGTCGATCGGTTTCAAGAACGGTTGGAAAAGAAAAGATAGCCGTAGACATCATGGAAAAAGCCGTCATGGACAAAAGATAATCCCTCATAAAGTGAGCGGGTGCCCTGGCGTGTCCTGGTACATCCCTGAAAAGAAGAGATAAAAGGCCGTTGGCATCCCAATTGATAACAAGTAATAAATGGCTTGGCGACTGGTCAAATGCCACTCAACCACGCCGAGAGCTTTCATGCGTTTCATCTTCTCTACCTACTTCCTTTGTATTTTCAAAAATAGAATCCAATAAACTTCGATTGGTCACTTCGATTTCTTGGATCGAACATCCTTCTTCTTGCAAGCGAGTCCACAAACGATTGGCGTCGCGTGTCACAACCTGAAGAGCATCGGGTTTAATGACCACTTGACCAATGCCTTCCATCTCTGCCACTAGAGCTTGGTAGCGTAGAGGTAGGGTGAAATGTTTTCTACCTCTTCGCTTCTCATAGCGAGAGGTGTCGTATCCCGAAGCAAATGGCCCTGATGCAAGACCAGGATCCGATCAGCTGTATGTTCTACTTCCTCGATGTAATGCGAAGAATAGACAATGGTCACGCCTTCTTCCTTTAAATGCCCGACGATCTCCCAAAAGCGTTGGCGGGTGGAAGTATCCATTCCAGCAGTTGGCTCGTCCAAAAACAAAAGACTCGGACGACCAATTAAGGTTAGAACAAAAGATAAGAGACGCTTTTGCCCACCAGACAACTTACTAGCCAATTGCTTCTTTTGTTCTGAGCTAAAACGTAATAAATCATCAATTTCTTCCCTGTTAAGGGATTAGGATAAATAGAGCGAAAGAAGTTGATCAGTTCCTGCACGGTTAACTTTTGAACGATAGCATTCTCTTGAGGGAGATAAGAGACACTAGCCTTTAATCGAGGATGACCAGGCGCCTTCTCCTCTACTTCAATGATTCCAGAAGTCACCTTCCTATCTCCCAGAAGACAGTTCATCAAGGTTGTTTTCCTGCCCCGTTTGGCCCAATCAAGGCCAGACAGTCCCCTTGTTCCACTGTGAAAGAAAGATCTTCTAGGATCACCTTTCCTTTGATACTTTTGTTCAAGTTCTCTACTCTAATGACGCTCATGATACTCTCCTTTCAAGCAGGCTTGGCTAGCTGGAATGATGACAAAAACAACCAAGGTCACTCCCGTTTTTTCACTGCTCCATCTCCTTTTAACAGCCTTGACCATTTTCAATCCTTCTTGAACCGCCCAGCTCATGATGCCAAGCCCAGCAAATAATTCCCAAGGAAAATGGTAATAGAGACTATCATCCTTTGAAAAGATCAAATAGACGACCATCCCCACCACTGTTAACGTAAACACTTTATAAAACCATTGTTTCATTTTTCCTTACCTCTTACTTTCTGACTATATTATAGCGAAAGAAAATAACAGCCACTAGATAATTTTGTCACTCGCTCACATGACAAAGTCACTAAAAAAGCCAAGTGACTTCACTCGACTTTTTCTATTCTTCTTACTGGCCTTCTTCTTTCATGCCATGCAGTTTCAAGGCCTTGACCAAGGCATCTGCCTTCATGTTTTTAAATCATTGAGACCAGCATCTTTGAAGTAAGAAATTTCTTCTAGAGACTTGGCATCAATTTGGTTGATGTCAATCACACTGGTTGAGAGCAATTTTTTCTCTGGGGTGACTGTGTATTCCAAACTAAAACCGGGAACGGTTTTTAGCTTCTTATAGTCTTCATTTTGCTCCAGCAAAGCTTGAATGGCTGCTGTGAGCTCTTCAGGTGACTTCTCTGCTGCGATAGTTCCAAGTTGTTGGGGCAGATCAGCTGTCACTTCGATACGAAGGTTTTCAACCTTATCTCCCTTAGATTTGATGATATCCCGGTGTTTTGTTCCATTGATATCTCCTACTAAGGTTGTGGTTTTTTCTTCATTTTTTACTTCTTTTTAACAGAGGAACTGCTAGATGAGCTAGCGGTTGTAGTTTTCTTTGTTTGGGATTGCGAACAACCAGTCAATACCAAAATGGCTAGCCCAAGGGTTACAAAAAATTTCTTCATTTTTATAACTCTCCTTTCACATACTGATACCAGTATAACATATCGCATCTTTCTTGTCTAAAAACTCCACTGCTCAAACCATTTCCCCTCTTTTCAAGCTCTTCAATTTGAATAAAAATCTGATGAATATGAGACTTTTTGCAGAAACCCCTTTTCTCACGAATAAAGCCTCAGTGGAGAGTTCACTTCCGTCTAAAATCCTCCAAATCACGCCGATTTCATAAGGAATCTCCTCGTTTTTCTATATACAAAAAAGGTTCCGAAAGGAACCTTCTGTTCAATTATTCTACACTAAACAAGTATGGGTAGACTGGTTGGCCGCCTTGGTGGATTTCCACTTCTACATCCTCATACTTCTCAGCAAGGGCTTGGGCCAATTCGTTTGCCAACTCCTCACTGCCGTCTTCACCGACATAGATGGTCACAATTTCACTGTCTTCATCCAACACATGAGCGAAGGTTTCTTCCAAGGTTTCCATCATATCTGGGTTTGAAACGACGATCTTACCATCGACCATTCCAAGATTGTCATTTTCATGGATTTCAAGGCCGTCGATAGTGGTATCGCGAACCGCTGTCGTCACACTACCAGACACAACATCGCCCAATGAAGCGCTCATGCGTTCGTAGTTTTCTTCGATCGATTTGCTTTCATCAAAGGCAAGAAGACTGGTCAATCCTTGAGGGATGGTCTTGGTCTCTACAACTGCTGCTGGTTGATCAATCACTTCTGCTGCAGATTGAGCGGCCATCAAGATATTTTTGTTGTTTGGCAAGATAATGATGTTGCGCGCATTCAACTCTTCAACAGCTTTAACAAAGTCTTCTGTTGATGGGTTCATGGTTTGACCACCAGAGATGATGTAATCCACCCCTTGCGCTTTAAAGATATCAGCCAATCCGTCACCCGCAACGACTGCAATGATCGCATATTCTTTTTCTTCAACTGGTTTGGCTTGACGCTCTTCTTTTTCAACTTGCGCTTCGTGTTGGTTGCGCATGTTGTCAACTTTCACTTTCACCAAGCTTCCGTATTTAAGACCTTCTTGCATGACTAGACCTGGATCTTCTGTATGGACGTGAACTTTGACAATCTCATCGTCATTCACCACCAATAGGGAATCCCCAAGGTTGTTCAAATAGTTACGGAATTCATCGTAATCGAAGTCTTTGACATAAGTTGGACCTTGTTTCAAAGCGACCATGATTTCTGTACAGTAACCAAACTTGATGTCTTCAGTTGCGACATGACCAGCGACTGACTTGTGGTGTTCTGCATTGATCATTTCTGACATGGTTGCAGGTGTTGCTTGGAACTCTTCAGAAGCGATGAATTCTCCTGTCAAAGCTGACAAGAATCCTTCATAGATGAAGACCAAACCTTGACCACCAGAGTCTACCACACCAACTTCTTTCAAGACCGGCAACATATCTGGAGTCTTCGCAAGAGCTGTTTTAGCTCCTTCAAGAGCTGCACGCATGACTTCTACCGCATCATTAGTCGATTCTGCTTTTTCTTGGCACCGATGGCTGCCCCACGAGAAACCGTCAAAATGGTACCTTCAACCGGCTTCATAACGGCTTTATAAGCGACTTCTACACCAGACTGGAAGGCTGCTGCAAGTGCTGCTCCATCCAATTCTTCTTTGTCTTTGACACTTTGAGAAAATCCACGGAACAATTGAGAAGTGATGACTCCTGAGTTCCCACGCGCGCCCATCAAGAGACCTTTAGCGAAGATCCCTGCTGCTTCACCAACAGTTGAAGCAGAACGGTCCGATACTTCTTTAGCCCCATTTTCGATGGTCATTCCCATATTGGTTCCTGTGTCCCCGTCTGGTACAGGAAAGACGTTCAAAGAGTTCACATATTCCGCTTGTTTATTTAAGCGCGTAGCCCCGCTTGAACCATTTCTTGAAATAAACTTGTAGTAATATTAGCCACGATTATTCTCCCACAATCTTGATATTTTGAATATAGACATTCACAGTATCCGTAGTGATTCCAAGTTGATTTTCCAAACTAAATTTCACACGTTCTTGAATATTTTTGAGACTTCGCTAATTTTTGTTCCATAGCTCAAAACAGTGTAAACATCAACTGCGATAGTTCCTGCTTCCGTTGTTTTGACAACAACACCTTTAGAGAAGTTTTCTTTCCCTAGGAGGGCTTGGAAATTATCTTTGATCGCATTTTTGCTGGCCATTCCAACCACACCGAAGATCTCAGTAGCAGCACCGCCTACAACAGTTGCGATAACCTCATCAGTCAATTCAATTTGACCGTCCTTTGTATTGATTTTTACTGTCATAATTTCTACCTCAAAAGTATTTTATATTCTATTTTACCATAAAAGAGATCAGCTGTAAAAGGGTAGGGATTATTCTTCTCCCGCTGTGACAGCTGTCTCTGGAGAAAAGAAAAGGGAGTGGGAAAGAACTCCGATTCGTTCAAAAGAGTTCGTATTCCCACCCCGCACAGTTGATTAGGAAGTACGAATGTTTCAAACATGAGTAGTTCCAATCAACCACTGCGTCATACTACTATTTCTATCAAAAGCGAAGGCTGGACACTTTATGCCCAGCCTTCATTCTTTATTAAACGCGTTCTACTTTACCAGATTTCAATGCACGAGCTGAAGCCCAAACTTTTTAGGTTTACCATCGATAAGGACAGTTACTTTTTGAAGGTTTGGTTTTACGGCACGTTTTGTTTGGTTCATAGCGTGTGAACGGTTGTTACCTGATACAGTCTTACGACCTGTGAAATAACATACTTTAGCCATTTCTGTGTTTCCTCCTATTAGATCTAATATAACGGATGTGCTAGCACCACATACCGTACTATATTACCAAAAAAATCTCTCTTGGCAAGCTTTTGGCCAAAGTTTTTCATTTCCGACTTAAGAAAACGAATTCGCTCCTACATAGATAATTTCTAGATTTCCCAAGGAAACATCGCCCGTAATGTAGAAATCCTTACTTGTCAGAGCACTTGGATTTTCCTGGTGCTGGATCGCTGAGAGGGAATTATCCACATTTACATGGACACGCCAATCGCTTGGTACATAGAGACTCAAACTTCCAAGGAAACATCGACAACAAACTGGGCTGACGGACCTTCGATGCGGCAATTGTCAAAATAAACCGAAGCTTCTCCCATACTCACATCTGCACTTCCGTGGGTAAAGTGTTGGTCATTGAGATATTTTGTCACTGTTGAAAAAGTGACATCGATGTCATTGCCATCCGACTTACTCATGGACCCAGCAGAATAGGAAGCTAGGCGGGCTTTTGTTTTCTTAGAGGGTTTAAACAAAATGTTGAGCCCAATCACAGCGAGAATTGAGGAAAGGATGACAACTGAATTTGAAACTGGGAGGAAATGGTATTGCCCATTGAGACAAAAGAGGGCTAAAAGTCCATAGATGAAGCCCCAACCAAAATGGCGTTTTAAGAAACTAGAGAGGGATAGGACTGCAAGCAAGGTAACCCAAGCTAAGGTCCAGATGCTAATGTCCCATTTTACAAAATAGCCTTGTAAAAGGATTAAAGCTGCTAAAAGGATTAAGAATACTCCGATTAATTTTTTCTCATGATATTACCTCATTTCATTTAGTCGTTCTTTTAAGAGTTGATAGTAGCGTCTGGATACGTGAACCTGCTTATGGGTCTGATAGAAATTGACCGTGCTGGTTCCTGAAAAGACTTTTCTAGAGAATAGATCTGCTTTGCGTTGACAATGGTGGATTTGGAAATTCGACAAAAGGCGATGGGAAGCAGCTCCTCCAACTCATAGAGCTTTTGCTTGACCTCATAGGCCTCGTCCTTGGTGTGTCCAAAATCTTCTCCCCGTCCGTCTCAAAAAGAGGATCGATGCCACATCCAGAAAATACTCACTTCGATCCTTGTAAAAGGCCAAAGGAGCAACCTTTTGTTCTAGGATTCTCTCTTGCAGCTGGGTCAACTCCGGGGTCAAGCGCGGAGCTCGAATCAAGATCTCAGGCTCGTCCATAGATGGATCCAATTCGATTCTAACTTTCATAAAACTCCTTTCCCAACGTTTTGATAGTACCATTATAACAGCTGTTGAAAACAAAACAAGGGCTTTTCAGTAAGTGGCACGTTTTCCCCATCAAGAGGTCGTATTTGAGAAGTAAAAAGAGAGTGGGACAGAAATCGGTCATTCGTTAGAATTCGATTCCGTCGTCCCACCTCCGCACAGTTGAGTAGGGCTGTAAAGCTGATGAAATCAGTGTAGTAGAGCCCACTCAACCACTGCGTCTTGCTCGACAATCCAAAAACAATTAAGAGGCTAGGACTTTGTCCCAGCCTCCTTCCTTTATTTGTTGCTATTCTTATCCGGTAAAAGAAAACTAAGACCCACGCAAGCAAGGACACCCGCTGTGATCACTAAGCCATTTGAAACCGGCAAGAGATCGTAGATCGCGTTTGCAATCATCAGAGCAATTAAAGCACAGATGACACTTGCCTTGTAGTCCTGTTTCAACAGATTTTCAAGCGTAAAGAAAGCAAATAAGAGAACGGGGAATAAAGGCCAGATATTCACATCGATCTTTGGAAAGCCAACCATTCCCATTGTGACAACCGCAAGAGCTGCCAGAATAAATCCAAGTCCAAGTAATTTTTTCATCATCGTATACCTCGTTTTTATTAATTGGAAGTATTGCTTCCTTTGATGATTCTATGATAGCAAAGAGCCCCTATGGAGACAAGGACTTTTGACTAAGCGGTCAAAAATGGCGCCTATGCGGTCAAAAAAGAGCGAGACAGAACGAATCGGTTATCACCATCATTCGTCGTCTCACTCCTTCAAAGCCGTTTCTTCCTATGCCGATTGCAGGGATCGAACCTGTGACCTACGCGTTACGAGTGCGTTGCTCTACCAACTGAGCTAAATCGGCGATTACCTTCTTAGTATAGCACTCTGAGAATAGATGTCAAGAAATTTTCATCTCCATTAGAAAAAGCCTTTCCTGAGACAAGGCTTTGAGATTCTTCCTATTACGAACCCGCACTTTCGTAGGCATCTAAGCCCTTGTCCCATAGTTTCAAAGAAATAACAAAGAAGACAAGGGAAATTAGAATCAAACCACCAATGTTAAAGAGCCCATCCTTGTCCTGCAAGAAATAGCTGGCAGGATAGTAGGCCGTAAAGGCGAAAGGTACAATAAAGCTAATTAACCAACGAAGGAGCGAATTGTAAATAGAAATAGGATACTTGGCAAAATCATTAAACATATAGAAAATGTAAATCATGGCACCTGACTGCTTGGTCCAAAAAGCGATGCTGGCTGTCGCGATTTTTAAAGAAGTGTAAATCAAGGTCGCAAAAGGAATACAGACTAGAAAAATCAGGAATTTTGGAAGAGTCCAAGAGATGCTAGTTACTGTTGTTCCTAATAGAATGCCACCGACCAAGAGTTCACCCAAGGCATCAATCTGAAAGGTCTCAACGAGGATGTGAAAGAGAGGATTGATAGGACGAGTCAGATACTTGTCAAACTCCCCTTTTCGAACTAGTCGTTGACCTAAAGCCCAGAGATTGTCAAAAAGAGATGATCTAGTCCCTTTGGAATTAAGGAAAATCCATAGATAAAGGCAATTTCTTGAAAAGTCCAACCTTCTAGGGAGGGAATGTGTTGAAAGATGACATTGAGAAACAAGAGGTTCAGGCCTTGAGTCAGAAAGACTCCCAACACACCAACCACAAAATCTACCTTGTATTCCATGATTTGCTTGATGTACTGTCTGATAAAAATCAGATGCATGCGTTGATATTTTTTCATACTAACCTCCCTGAATGGTGATAAATGACTGGACTCGTTTCCAAATCAACTGAGACAAGCCCACCATCACTATAAGCCAGAAAAGCTGAAGCAAAAGTGCTTGAAGAATCTGACTAGCATCGTATTTCCCAACAATAATCATGACCGGAGTGTAAATTAAGGATGAGAAAGGTAAGAAGGACAGAATATCTGAAATGACCTTTGGAAAGAAAGCCAAGGGAATCAAACTCCCAGACATAAAGGCCACTATGGAAGTCTTAAGTAGGTTGGAACCCCAAAGATTTTTAAATACAAAGGCTGAAAATCCAAAGCAGATATTAAAGAAAAAGTTAATCAGATAGGCCAGTGTTAAGCTAAAAAGATAAAGGGTAGTTAGTCCCAGCACTTCTACAATCCCTTGCCCAGATAAGATTTTCATCAAAACAATGACACTTAAAAATGGCAGTCCAACAGAGATAAAAATCAACCACTTGGAACCAAGCTCCGTAAAGAGGTAAGAAGCCGCAAAATGCACTGGTCGCAACAAGCGCATGATAATGGAACCATCCTTGACCTCATCACCAATCATAAAGGAAGAATCCGACCTAGTCAGAAGATTAGTCACAAAACTCATGATGATGTAGAGGGTGATATCCGCCATACTGAAGCCCTGAATCAAAGGCTCCTGGGAGGAATCAAAGACAGCCTTCCATAGATAAAAAGCCACAAAAGCACCCATGACATCGCCAATCCGATAAAGAATAAAGTTGACTCGATAGCTAATCAACTCCTGAATCCCTGCATTGATAAAGGGTTTATAACGTCTCCACAATTTGACCATCTTAGAGCTCCTTTCGATAGAAGCGACGGATAATATCTTCAATATCCGTATCTACCATCTTCAAATCACGGACCTCAAAATCAGATAAGGTTTGCTTGATAATATCGGCCGACTGGTAGCGGGAACTATCGAATTCAATATTGAGAGTATTTCCTTGTCTATCAATGGACATATCAGGCAAGCCCTCATAATGAGAGACTAGATGATTTTGACCTGGCGTCAGGTCAAAGGAGAGAGTCTTCATCTTTCCAAAGGTCTCCTTGAGCTGGCTAACCGTTCCATCAAAAATCTCTTGCCCCTTATCAATCATAAAAATCCGATCACAGAGTTGCTCAATATCACTCAAATCATGAGTAGTCAAGAGAATAGTTGTCTCTTCCTCCTGATTAATCTGGGTAATGGCCCGACGAATGTTGTCCTTGACCGACACATCCAAACCAATAGTCGGTTCATCTAAAAAGAGAACTTTGGGATTGTGAAGCAAGGAAGCCGCAATATCCGCCCGCATCCGTTGACCTAGTGAAAGAGTCCGCACAGGATCCTTGATAAATTCCTTCAAATCCAAAACTTCATTCAAAAGTCCATGCGCTTATGGAAAAGCGAGTCCGGTACATCATAGATCTCTTTCAAAACCGTGTAGGTCTCTTGCAGAGCCAAATCCCACCATAGCTGGGTGCGTTGTCCGAAAACGACTCCAATATCCTTGACATAATCTTGGCGATTATCCTGCGGAATCTTGCCGTTAATCCGACAAAAGCCAGATGTCGGCTTCAAAATTCCTGTCAGCATTTTGATGGTGGTTGACTTCCCAGCACCATTTGCTCCGATAAATCCTAAAATCTGCCCTTTTGGAACTTCAAAAGTTAAATCCTTGACCGCTTCAAAGGTCTGCTTTTCAGGATGAATAAAGGAGCGCAAGGCTCCCTTTAACCCCGGCTCCTTAACTGTCTTCACAAAATTTTTCCGAAGATGTTGCACTTCTATCATTGCCATATCTATCTCCTAAAATCTCCTTTTTTTCAACATAAGGAAAGAAAGCCCTAATAACACCCTATTATAGTGCAAATGTCTAAGGAAAACAAGTGTTAATTTATATCGAAAATTTTTATCCCTAAGAAAAGATAAAAGGTGATGCTGCATCACCTACCTCTACCAAGTTAAGTCTTCAATCATGCTTCTTACTTGTGAATCAAGAGTCTTATTCTTCTTCAGTTCTCCAACCAAAGTCTGAATCTGCCGGACTAGGTTTGGATCATTGTCATTAAAGCATCGATGAAGCATCCAGATGTTATGCACAGTTGGACTTTTTAGAACTGACTCCATCAATAATTCCTCATAGCCTTGATGATAAAATCTCTCCACAAAGTGAACCAACTCACCTGGAGCTCCAAAATCTACTTCTGGATGCTTGGAAATAAAGTCTAAGACGGGGTCAACCAAATCAAAGGGTTGAGGGTAAGCCTCCATGGCATCTACAATCTCGTCTGCCAACTCAAATTCTTGGTCTTCAGTAATTGCATCATGCAAAGCAACTAACATATCATCTTTAGTAAGCATTTGATTCTCCTTTTCAACTTTTCCATATCATTATTCGTTTTCGAACTTCTTCTTTACTCATCAAACCTTGTTCGTAAGTAGTTTTCAAACTCCTTTTGGGATAAATCACTAGGAAGTTCAAACACATACTCATATCCTTCATCACAAAAGGAAACCTTCTCTTCAGGTGGAAACCATTTCCGAAGCCAGATGATATAGGAGGCATAATCTTGTAACCTGTTCGTTGAATCAAAGTAATCAATTACAAAAACATTTTTCTTGATACTCAAAGAACTTTCCAAGGTAAACTGAGGACTTTGATAATCCCAAGAAAGCGAGTAAGCTTTTTCAGGATTAATCCTTTCTCTGATCAAAACACCTGGAAATTTTTCTCTCAAAGCAGTACAAAAGGCTTGTAAATCTAGGAATATGGGCCTTTACTCTCAATAAAGACAAAATCAGCAGTACTCATCAGTCTCTCTCCTTCTTTTTAAAACTGAAAAGAAACCTTAACCATCAATGGCAAAATTCTCCAGACTCTCAAATGCCTGCCCCTGATAGTCAAAAGAAAAGATATGAATATCATCAAAAGTTTGATCGCAGAAAGTAACGGTTTGTCTTTCTGGCTCGATGATGGGTTTACCCAATTTTTCAGTAGCTTCTTCATCTGTGAAATACCCATAAAATTCTTGTAAATGAGGCAGTATAAATGCAAGAATACGGTAAAGATTTTTATGGTAATTGGCTGCAAGCAACTGAGCTTCCATCTCAAAGTTTCCACTTGGTTTTTCTTCCCAAGCTACAAGAACATCATCTACTTCATGTAGGTAGGCTTGCAAGGACTGATCGAATATCATGGCTATTTTTCCTTCAATTCTATTTGTAATAACAGAACATAAAATAACATATATTGAACTAAATGATTACCTAGATGTAACTTTCATAATTCTTTTCACACTCTTATCTTTGTCAACTAGAAAGCAATCTGGAAAAGTCATCTGTCCCCATTTTTTATAATCAAAACTTGAATCAAAATGATTGATTAAGATTCCTAGCAAATTTCCATGAGAACTCAGTAAAATGGTTTTATCTGAGTACCTTTCTTCCAAGTCCTCAAATAAATCTAAAATTCTATTTAATGCTTCTCGATTGGACTCGCCTCCAATCAGAGATTTATCTGGATTTTGCCATAAATATTGAATTGTTTTTTCAAACTCAGTATCTTCAATAAATCTTGAGGATAATTTTCGCTCTCGTAACCGATTATCAAGAACTATTTTATCAAATTGAATTGGCGAGCTATTAATCGTTTCAAATGCTCGTTTATAAGGACTAGAAAAATAATAATCAATATTAAAAGAATTCAAAAAATCTAACTGATTAAGAGATGAAAATCCTTTTTCTGACAAAGTTCTATTAAAATCATCACTTGAAAATCTTGAATGAGCATGTCTAAGTAAAATATAAGAATTATTCATAAGTCATTACCTTTCAATTATTATCATCAGTCTCAATGGATTTTTAAGCCCTCAATTATTCTCTAAAAATTCTTTAATGCGAGAAACAATAGCATCGCTTTGATAATGATAGAGGTCGTGAGGCGCATCCATATAGTCGACTTGAACATTAGACTGGTCGCTTGCAAATCTCTCTGCATAACGTTGCCACTCTGATTGGCTAAAGGTCGTGCCTTCACCGTTAGAAACCAGGAGTAATGCTGGAATTTTCGGATTAATGCTAGATGGAACTTTCTTGGCATTTTCCTTTGCCAAACGGGATTCATGAAGCATGGCTTGTGACATCAACTGCTTATATGCTAGTAATTTATATTGTTGTCGTTCAGTTTCAGCCAGATTTGGATTTTTTATATAAAAGGACTCAGGAAATAGCGTAATAAGCCAATCTTACTGCTCCAATAAGCCACAGTAAGCAAGGCCTGATTATCCTTTAAATCCTCATAACTCTCCGGCAAGGCCCAATCCAGACCAATCAAAGCCTTCACTTCATTCGGATATTTCTCTTGCCAAGCAAGACTCTCTAAACTAGCCATAGAATGCGAAATAATCACATAAGGACCTGAAACATGAGCTTGCGCCAAAGCTTGACGGGTCTCAGAAAGGACCTCCATCACATCTCTTGAACGATCACTATCTTCACTAAAACCATATCCTGCTCGCTCCACGACAACAACTTTGTATTTTTGGATAGGGAATCTGATAGATTCTTAAAGTCTAAAATAGGAGAGGCGATACCTGCACCGGAAAGAAAAACGATTGTTTCAGGTCCTTCTCCTTTAACAGAGACATTCATTCGATGTCCATTGACTGTAACTTGTTTACCAATGGGTGTGAGAAGCTTACTTTCATTTCGTAAACTAAATTGATGAAAAACAAATGTAGCACCTAAAAAGAGCAGGAGAAATCCACAAACGATCCAGCTCCACAGTTTGAATTTTTTCATAGGCATATTGTACAAAAATTAACCCCTGGAAGCAACCTTTCCCAAACAAAAAAACAAGATCCACATGGGACCTTGCTTTCCTGTTTTTAATTAAGCTTTGCCTTCTGAACCGAATACGTCGATACGTTCTTCAACAGCTGCAGTAATTGCTTCGAAACCTGGTTTCAAGAATTTACGTGGGTCGAAGAGTTTCTTCTTGTCGTATTCTGCTTCGTTTGCATCGTATTCACGTACGAATTGACGAGTAGCATTTGCAAATGCGATTTGGCATTCAGTGTTAACGTTAACTTTTGCAACACCAAGTTTGATAGCTGCTTGGATTTGATCATCAGGGATACCTGATCCACCGTGCAATACGATTGGGAATCCTGGAACAGCTTCAGTCAATTTTTGCAAGTGGTCAAGGTGAAGACCTTTCCAGTTTGCTGGGTAAGGACCGTGGATGTTACCGATACCTGCAGCCAAGAAGTCGATTCCTGTAGCAACCATTGCTTTAGCATCTTCGATTGGTGCCAATTCACCGTCACCGATGATACCGTCTTCTTCACCACCGATAGTACCAACTTCAGCTTCTACTGAGATACCTTTAGCATGAGCTTTTTCAACGACATCTTTCGCCAATTTAAGGTTTTCTTCAACTGGAAGGTGTGAACCGTCAAACATGATTGAAGTGTAACCAGCTTCGATACATTCAAGAGCATCGTCGTAGTGACCATGGTCAAGGTGAATAGCAACTGGTACAGTAATACCCATTGATTCTACAAGGTTTTCAATAAGGGCTTTACATACTTTGTAACCACCCATGTATTTAGCAGCACCCATAGAAGTTTGGATAAGTACTGGAGCTTTCTTAGCTTCTGCTGCACGCAAGATAGCTTGAGTCCACTCAAGGTTGTTTGTGTTAAATCCACCAACTGCATAACCATTGTCACGAGCTGCTTGGACAAATTTTTCTGCTGAAACGATTGCCATTTGTTATAGGCCTCCTATAAATTTTTGTGGGGTTAATCCCACTTACATTGTTTATTTTATCACTTTTTAGATGAAATTGCTAGCTTTTCCTGTAGCTTTAAGCGATTTCTTCCGATAAATAGGACGGAATCTCCTATCTCCTAAGACTCTCATCCTAGCAAACAAGTAAAAGAAGGGGACTTACACCCCTTCAATTCTCTTCTTTAAATTTTTTTAATGAAAGGAGAAAAGCAATCCCGCAAATCACAAGGAGTCCTCCTGCGACCCATTGAGAATAGAAATAAGCAGCAAATAATTGACTGTCGGTGAACATTTTTCCAAGAAGCCCGTTTACCAATCTAAAAAGAAAAGGAAAGGTGTCCGGTACAGCAAGAAATATCGCAACAAGTAGAATAAAGCCTGCCATCAAGAAAAGATTGGGAATCCATCTTTTCATCCTTTCTCTTTTCTGAGCAAATACTTAGAAGCAATCGCTGCTAGAAAAACGAGGACATTCCATATGTTTAAGGCGATAAAATATCTAAAAGTATCCTTGTATGCGCCTATCGCCATAGCTAAAATCATAATAGGACCGAAAAATTAATGGCACTTCCCAATAGTGCAAAGAGGCCATCGACCAAAACAAGATACTTCTTCATATTCTCACCTCATCTCACATCTATTCTACCACAAAGGTTTCGAGAAACAAAAAAGACAGCCGAAGCTATCTTCATCCGATGCGGAGAGAGGGACTTGAACCCTCACGACCTAAAGCGGTCACAGGATCCTTAGTCCTGCGCGTCTGCCAATTCCGCCATCCCCGCGATTGAGTACTTTACTAGTATATCAATCAACAACTTTTTGTCAAGAATTTTTTCAAAGTTTTTTCAGAGTTTGTCATTTTTTCACAAAAGGGATCAGGTTTTCGACCTGATCCCTTGATTTTTATTTGCTATCGTGGTTTTCAACTGCCGCTGTGATAAAGGCTGTGTAAAGTCCTTCTGGGCGGTTTGGACGGCTTGACAATTCTGGGTGGTATTGGCAAGCGACAAAGAATTTGTTTTCTGGGATTTCAACGATTTCGACCAAACGGTTGTCTGGTGAAACGCCTGAGAAGACAAAACCTGCTTCTTCGAACTGTTCACGGAAAGCATTGTTAAACTCATAACGGTGACGGTGGCGACGTTGTACCACTTCTTGATTGTCATAGGCAGCAGCTGCTTTTGAGCCTCGTTTGAGTTTAGATGGGTAAAGACCGAGACGGAGCGTTCCTCCCATATCTTCCACATCGATTTGGTCCCGCATGATATCGATAATCGGATACTTGGTTTCTGGATCCAATTCGGATGAATTAGCTCCTTCCAAGCCTAAAACGTGACGGGCAAATTCGATACAGGTTAACTGCATCCCCAAGCAGACACCCAACATTGGGACGTCCTGTTCACGCGCATACTTGATGGCTTGAATTTTTCCTTCTGTTCCCCGTTGACCAAAACCACCTGGGACGATGATTCCATCAGCATCTCCAAGGAGTTCTGCCACATTTTCGGCTGTCACATCATTGGCATTGACCCAATTAATCTTGACTTCAGCATCATTCGCATAACCTGAGTGCTTCAAGGCTTCAACGACAGAAATGTAGGCATCTTGCAATTCCACGTATTTTCCAACTAAGGAAATCTTGACCTGCTTCTTGAGGTTCATGACCTTATCGACCATCGCAGACCATTCTGTCATATCTGCTGCAGGAACATTCAATTTCAAATGATCACAAACGATTTGGTCCATATTTTGTGCTTGCAAGTTCAATGGGATTTGGTACAAATGTTCCACATCAAGTGACTCAATGACAGCTTCTGGTGCGACATCACAGAATTGAGCCAACTTGTTTTTAATCCCTTGACCAACTGGTTTTTCTGTACGGATGACCAACATATTTGGTTGAATCCCAAGACCACGCAATTCTTTCACAGAGTGTTGGGTCGGCTTGGTTTTCATTTCTCCCGCAGCCTTCAAGTAAGGAAGAAGGGTGGTGTGGATGTACATAACATTTTCAGCACCGACATCTGCCTTCATTTGACGAAGAGCTTCAAGGAATGGAAGGGACTCAATGTCTCCAACTGTTCCCCCGACTTCTGTGATGATGACATCTGAATCCGTCGTCGTCGCTGCCCGTTTGATCTTCTCTTTCAAGGCATCTGTGATATGAGGAATGACCTGTACAGTTGCTCCCAAGTATTCTCCATGACGTTCCTTACGAAGGACCTCACTATAAATTTTCCCTGTCGTCACATTTGAGTACTTATTCAGATTGATATCGATGAAGCGTTCATAGTGACCAAGGTCCAAGTCTGTCTCTGCACCATCGTCTGTGACAAATACTTCCCCGTGTTGGTAAGGACTCATCGTCCCTGGGTCGATATTGATATAAGGGTCAAATTTTTGTATCGTCACTTTCAATCCACGATTTTTAAGCAAGCGACCAAGACTTGCTGCGACAATCCCTTTCCCGATGGATGATACGACACCACCCGTTACAAAAATATATTTTGTTGACATGTGCTTTCCTCTTCTTCTAATGTTGTAGAGGCCATTCCTCTTTGCAGAAAAAACAAAAATAGCTCCCTAATCGCTAGGGAGCTCCGACCTCAAAATGAGGTGCCCGAACAATATCTTACCGCAAATAGTCTACTTTGTCAAATTGAAAATTTCATGAAAATAGTTTTCGCTGTTTACGAGACTTTTTCCACTCCATTTTGTGTGACGAGACATTTCTCAAATTGAAGCTGGGGCATGCAAAGAGCAAGGTCCTTATGGATTCGCTCCAGTGCTTCTAAACGCATCTCGACTGATGTCTCAGTATTTCCTTGAATGACAAAGAGGGCGTTTTGCGTAGTCTCCTCAAATTTGTAATGGTCACTATCGCGTACATCCAACCAAGCCAAAACTCCTTTTTGATCCCGATAGACAGGATCTGTCGGTGCGACATGTTTTTCACTAGAAAGGATCGGGAGGAAAAGATCGTCTCTTTGACTCACTGTAAATTCAATCGGTCCCTCAATCTTATCTAGGTCATGTCCTCCGATCGCGAGAAAAGACTTCAGAGATTCGACATTATAGATATCAATGATGCTATTGATCTGAGGAAGAGCACCTCGATGCTGGATATTTCGGATAAGAGCTAGGACTGTTGGTGGATTTTTCTTGATGCTACGCCCTACTTTTTGCAAGAGGACTGTATACCCTTTGATGACAGGAGATGCCACTACTTCTTCTATCTGACACTGGAGCGCCCATTGTTCAAGCTCTTTCTTCTTTTCAAGAAAAGAAGGGGCAAAACTGCTTGGGGATCCACATTTCTAGCAATTCCGACCACAACTGTATCAATACCAAGAGCTACTAAACTTTGATCTAAACGAAAGTCCATCTGGAACACCTCCTATTGGGAAACCTTACACGTTTATCATACGACATTTCATCACTTTTTCAATGCAAACAAAAGAGAGTGGGACAGAAATCGGTAATTCGTTAGAATTCGATTTCGTCGTCCCACCTCCGCACAGTTGAGTAGGGCTGTAAAAGCTGATGAAATCAGCGTAGTAGAGCCCACTCAACCACTGCGTCTTGCTCGACAATCCAAAAACAATTGAGAGGCTAGGACTTTTGTCCCAGCCTCTTCTTATGATTTATTCTTCTTCCTCGTCTTCAGAATCCTCTTCTTCGTCGTCTTCTTCGCTTAATTCAACTTCCTCACCCAAATCATCTGGTACAATTTCATTGATTTCAGCATCGTAAGCTTCGACTTCACTCTTTTCATCATCTGGATTTTCTTCATCATATGAAAGAGCTGGATCCGCTTCGTAAACTTCTTCGTCTTCTGGATCGTCATCGTTGTAGTCGATCGCATCTTCGTCTCCATCCATGAAGGCATTGACACGTTTTTCTTCCGTTTCTTAGGAGTTTCGTCTTCGTCTGTTTCTTCAAGAGCGATGATTTCCTCATCAACTTCATCGATGGCATACCATGAACGAAGACCCCATTTATTATCTCCAAGTGGGATAAAGCTTCCATCGACATTCAATTCTGTGTAGAACAATGGAAGAGCTTCACGGATCTCGCTGTTTGATTTTTCAAGGTAATTTTGAATTTCATTTACAAGATCGCTAAAGTACATTTCATGGTCACGTCCGCGTAATTCCAAAATCGCACGCGCCACTTCAATCATAGAAAGTTCACTTTTTCTTGTCCAGCAAATACTTCTAATTCCAAGGGTAAATCTCCTTATGTTTCATTTCCTAAATGGAGAAGGATCCGGTCTTCAACCTCATCCTATCCTCAATGATAGATTGAAAACTTCTCGTCACTAAATCTATCACGCATTTTATCGTTACACTCTATTGTACGATAAATTTCCCCTTTCGTCAAAGGAAAATTCCAGGATTCTCCATGAAATCAGAAAAAGAAGAACCTCACGGCTCTTCTTTTTAATCTAAATTATTTTACTTTTGCTGTGCTTGTGATCACGTTCACTGCTTTCTTCACTGTGATGTCATGTTTCAACATTTCTGGTGAAAGAAGGTTGCGAACTTGTTCAACTGGCATGTTGTAATCTGCTGCCAATTGTTCGATTTCAGCGTTGATTTCTTCTTCAGTTGCTTCGAAGCCTTCTGCTTTCGCTACTGCTTCAACCACAAGGTTTGTCTTCGTACGGCTTTCAGCTTCTGCTTCGTATTGTTTGTGAAGATCTTCTTGAGTTGTTCCAGTGATTTGGAAGTACATTTCAGGTGAGATACCTTGACGTTGCATGTTTCCAAGGAACTCGTTGATTGAACGGTGTACTTCTTCGTGGATCATTTCTTCTGGAAGGTCAACGATTTCAGCGTTTTCAACGGCAAGATCGATTGCTGCTGCTTCTACTGCATCGTTGTATGCTTCTTCTTTAGCTGCTGCCAATTCTTTGCGGTATTTTTCTTTCAATTCGTCAAGAGTTTCAACTTCTTCGTCGATGTCTTTTGCCAATTCATCGTCAAGAGCTGGTACTTCTTTTGCTTTTACTTCGTGGATAGTTGTCACGAATTTCGCTTCTTTACCTGCAAGGTCAACTGCTTGGTAGTCTTCTGGGAATGTTACGATCACATCAACTGTTTCACCAGCAGAGTGTCCAACCAATTGGTCTTCGAAACCTGGGATGAATTGACCTGAACCAAGTCCAAGTGAGAAGTTGTCACCTTTACCACCGTCGAATTCAACACCGTCGATAGAACCTACGAAGTCGATCACAACTGTGTCACCTTCTGCTGCAGCACCTTCTTTAACAACCAATTCAGCCAAGTTGTTGCGTTCGCGTTCGATACGAGCATCCACATCAGCGTCTGTTACTTCTTTAGAAACTTCTACTGATACTTCAAGGTCTTTGTAAGCACCCAATTTTACTTCAGGTTTTGTTACAACAGCTGCTGTCAATGTCCAGTCTTGACCTTTTTCCATAGATACAACATCGAAAGTTGGTTGTGCTACCACTTCGATTCCAGCTTCTTTAACAGCTGCTTCATATGCTGCTGGAAGAAGATCGTTCAAAGCATCTTGGTAAAGTGCTTCTTCACCAAAACGTTGGTTGAAGATTGGACGTGGAATATGACCTTTACGGAATCCAGGTACGTTCAAAGTTTTCTTAACTGACTCAAACACACGGTCCAAAGCAGGTTTGATTTGCTCTTGGCTGATTGTGAAAGTCAATACACCGTGGTTAGTTTCTTTGTTTTCAAATGATACAGACATCTGTCTCTCCTTAAAATAATATAGTCATTCCTTATAATTTTACCACAAAACTTTGAAATTGCAAGTTTTAAAACGTTTTTGCCTCTCTTTTCATCCAAAAAACTAGCCCTTAAAAGCTAGTTCTGATTATGATTTTCGGATGGGATCATCGAGGTAGAGAGCACGGGCGCCGCCGATCAATTTTGGCCGACTGGCAAGGGCTGTGACATGGGCTCCACCTAGCTCACGCAAGATAGGGCGAATCGGAACTTGCACGTGTTTGACATGCATCCCTACTGAGGTATCTCCGATGTCTAACCCGGCTTGGGCTGTGATAAATTCCACCTCAACAGGATCCTTAAAATACTTGAAAGCTGCGAGTTGTCCAGCACCTCCTGCATGGAGACTCGGAAGGACATTGACGATTTCTAGCTCCTTCTTGTCCGCCAATTCTCTTTCGACCACCAAGGCGCGATTGAGATGCTCACATCCTTGTACCGCTAGATAAATCCCTCTTGGATTCAACTCATCTAGCAAGGTCTGGACAATAGCTTCAGCAATGTCGATGTTGGAGGCCTTTCCAATTTGCCCTCCTGCAACTTCACTTGAAGACATCCCGAGGACTAGAATCTGTCCTTGATGGATACGGCTTTTTCCAAGACATCTACCAAGATTTCTTTTGTATCCTTCTTCAGTTGCTCCAGATCCATGAATTAGCTTCCTTTCTTTTGAAATGCATAATAGACAACATAGCCTAAAGCCATTCCAACAAAATTCTGAGCGAGGTTATTCGGAATGTCCGAGATAGCAGCACCCCAGCCATTGCCTAAAAAGAGAGCAGAAGCTAGTGCGTAACCGCCTACCATGACGACTGTTGCAAGGAGCAAGCCTAGGTAACGAGCTTTGCCCTTGAAGCCAGCGAAATAGCCTTGGCCTCCGTGAAAGAGGAGGCTAAAGAACATCCACTGAGGATAGCCTGAAATCAGATCCAATAAGAAGGCTCCGACACCGCCTACAATAGCACCTTCCTTGCGTCCAAAATAGAAGGCTGTGAAATAGGCACCAAGATCTAGCAGGGTGACGATCCCTGTAGGAGTTGGAAGTTTGGTATAGTAGCCAAGTACAACTGTCAAGGCTGTCAAAATAGAGAGGCGGGCAATGAGTTGAGTTCGATTAGATGTCATATTGTACTACTCCATACTGGTCTGAATGTTGAATCGCTTGGAAAACAAAGTCTTTAGAGGCTTTAACAGCTTCAAGTGGTGATTTCCTTTTACCAACTGGCTGGAAATGCTAGACGCAAAGGTACAACCTGCTCCTGTATTGTTCTTTTCCAAGACTGGCTCTTCAATGACGGTGAAGTCCGTCCCATCATAAAAGACATCGATGGCCTTTTCTTTGTTGAGACGATTACCCCTTTGACCACGACAGTCGCTGCTCCTAATTCGTGGAGCTTGCGCGCCGCCTCCTTCATATCGTCGAGCGATTGAATCTTGCTTTGGGTCAAGATCTCAGCTTCTGGTAAGTTTGGCGTGATGATGGTCACATAAGGGAAGAACTTGATCAATTCGTCTCGAAGAGCTGAAACTTCCACATCATGGCTTTCCTTGCAGACCAAGACAGGATCTAGTACCACAGGGATCTCAGAATGGGCTTTGACATAGTCCAAGGCTAAGTCTGCCACTTCAACATTTGGCAAAAGACCGAGTTTAATAGCAGAGAAAGAAACATCCTTGAGAGAGTTGAGCTGTTGAGCAAAGGTCGTCGGATCCACCGGAATCACTTCAAAACCGTGCTCCGTCATAGCGGTCAAACAAGTCACCGCTACAAAACCATGCTGTTTGTTGGTCGTATAGGTTGCAAGGTCTGCGTGAAGACCTCCTCCACTAAAAATATCATTTCCTGAAATAGCTAGAATCAATTCATTACTCATAACGGATCTCCTTTAAATATAAGCCATTTGGCGCTGCTGTAGGACCTGCTAGATTGCGGTCCTTCTTTTCTAAAATTAGATCGATCTGCTCGATCGGCATCCGATCATTTCCAATCTTCAACAAAGTTCCCACCATATTGCGGATTTGCTTGTAGAGAAAGCCATTGCCCGAAAAGGTAAAGACAAGGCGATGATGTTCTGCATCCTCGACCAAGCGAGCCTCTGTAATCGTACGAACCTTGTCTTCCACACTGGTTCCTGAAGCTGTAAAACCGCTGAAATCATGGGTTCCCTCCAACTTTTGGATGGCTGCTTGCATCTTTTCCACATCCAAAGGATAAGGGTAGTGGGTGGCATAGTGGCGCATCATGGGGTTCTTGGGACGACCATAATCCACGATGAATTCATAGGTCTTGCTGTGCTTCTTGTAGCGTGAGTGAAAGTCATCTGCTACTTGCTCTACTCGGATGAAATCAATATCCTCTGGGGTTTGGGTATCGAGGGCAAAGCGGAGCTTCTCCTCGTCCCGCGCTTGGGGAGATCAAAATGAATCACCTGCCCAAGAGCATGGACACCTGAATCCGTTCGCCCTGCTCCATGAACGGTGACAGGGGTTCCTTGATTGAGGCGCGTCAAGGTCTTCTCGATTTCCTCTTGCACACTACGGGCATGCGGTTGGCGTTGAAACCCTGCAAACAAGGTCCCGTCATATGAAATGGTTGCTTTGTATCGTGTCATGGTTTTATTTTAGCAGGATATAGAAGGGGTTACAAGAGTGAAAAACTCAAACTGTCCGGGTACAGTTTTGCAAACACAAAAGAAGCTGGGACAAAAGTCCTAGCCTCTCAATTATTTTTGGATTGTCGAGCAAGACGCAGTGGTTGAGTGGGCTCTACTACGCTGATTTCATCAGCTTTACAGCCCTACTCAACTGTGCGGAGGTGGGACGACGAAATCGAATTCTAACGAATTACCGATTTCTGTCCCACTCTCCTAACTTCGACCTATTACAAGTCAACTAGGTCTTAGTCTCTTTTTTATTTTTCAAGTCCATTCCTGCTGCTCCTAAGATCGCTCCTAGTAAAGCGAGTCCAAGTGCAGATTCCACTCCTGTTTCTGGGAGTTGCTTGTTAGAAGATACTGCTTCTGAACGAACCTCTTTTTCCACAGCTGCCGGAATTGGCGTTGGGGTATTTACTGGTGCTACTGGTTGACCCTTCGAGATCACTTGAGGTGTTGAATGATCTGGAACCACTTTGTTTACAAGCACGTCTGTTTTCACTGGTGCTTCTACTGAAGGGCTTGTTGGGATCACGACTTCTTTGGTACCGACTTCAACAATTTCTGCAACCGGCTCTGTTGCAACTTCTGTAGAGATCACTTTTCGACTTTGATCAAGCGCCGAAACCTCTACATACTCAAGGCCTTGCCCTTTAACCCCAGCCTGGATCACTCTGCGTTCTCCTTTGGTGAGATCTGGATTGGTCCGTTCCACAAGGTCAAAATCAAGTTCTTTCTCCACGATGTCAAGACTTGGTTTGTCTTCCACTAGGGCTTTGACGTCATTTTCAGCCAAGCTACCTACTTGCGTGATTGGCTTGAGCCCTGCAAGGGCTTGGGTTAGAGCAGCCACTTCTTGATCCACCTGATCTTGATGAGCACGGCTCACATTCCAATTCAAGCTATCTAAGACTTTCGCAAGTGCTGCGCGAGATTCTGGTGTGTAAATGGCTAGATCTGTTGGCACCGTAGCAACTGCTTTTCTAAGAGCAGTGAAGTCTGCCTTGAAATAGTCCTTGTTGTGGTTGGCAAAGCTTCCATGACCTGGAAGACTTCTTCTTCCTTGTATTCATTGGCCGGCTCATCAGCCCAAATTCCCAACATACTTCCGGATGTCGGTAATTTGACATCAGGGTACTTGGTTGAAGCTAACTGTTCAAACGGAACAGTTTCTGTATTCTTAATAGCTTTTTCGAGCGGATAACTTTGATCACCTTTGTGGCCCAAAACATAGTACCAGTCTCCGTTGGTATTAAGTAATTTATAACCCTTATCTGCCAAATACTGTGGAGAAGCGAGGTTATAGCCCCACCATCCTTTAGACCAGTATGAAATCAAGACGTCCTTGTCAAAGGCAACATCATCCTCATCTCCATAATAGAAGCCATCGTTAAAGGCCATTGGCTGCAAGCCTTTTCACGCGCCATGGCTGCAAGACTATTGGAATACTCCGCAAATTTACCATAGAGGTCATACCACTTGAGGTAGTACCAGCCTTGCGCACTGGTAGCGTCATTTGCATATTCATCTGTTCCGTAGTTAAAGATCTTAGACTTGTCTTTGAAGTAGTCCATGTACTTGCCAATCAAGGCTTTGGTAAAGTTGACTGCTGCTTCATTGGTCAAATCCATGGTTGTTTTTGAAACCGTATCAAAGCTGGCTTGTGGATTTTCAATGCCCAATTTTTCCATGGCCACCAACAAAGCATCCATGTGTCCAGGACTATTGACTGCCGCAATCAAGCCGATTCCTTTCGCAGTCGCATAAGCATGGAGTTCATCCATTTCCGCTTGGGTCAAGGCTTGACCATTTGGATCATCGTAATAGGCCTTGGTGCCTTCTAAAATGGCCTTTTTCACATCATCACTAGCATAGGTTTTGCCATTGGCTTCCACCGTCATATCATCGAGTACGAAGCGCATACCATCGTTTCCGACAAGGAGGTGCAAGTCAGAATAACCCAACTCACTGGCCTTATCGACGATCCGTTTCAACTGATCCAGCGAGAAGTATTTGCGACCTGCATCGATCGAGACGACCTTCTTCATGGCAAGTTTTTCCGCTGCTTCTTTTGCTGCAACTTCTTTCGCGTAGCTTTCCGTATACACCAAAGCATCTTGAGCTGCTTTAAGATTGTCGATCAAGGTTTTGGCCTCTGCTCGAGTCGTGTCTGTTCCTGCCCCTTCTAATGCTTTTTAGCTGCCGCAAAGGCTACTAGAGATTCCGGTGTATAGTGATCCAAATCAGTTGGAGCTTCTGAAAGAGCTTTTCGACCACTTCAGGATCTGCAACAAAGTAGTCCGCATTCTTGTCCGCGAAGGCATGCATCAACTTAAAGAGAAGGTCTTTTTGTAGGTTGCAGATGGCGTATCTGCCCAGGCAGCTACCATGCCACCGATGAAGGGCACCTTAGCTCCATCATTTTTTGAACCACATCAATCGCTGACTTGGAAATTCCTTCAAGACCTTGATCAAGATTGTACCAACCAGATCCAGCCTTGTCCCTTCCAAGCACATAATACCAAGCATCATTGGTATTAAGAATCTGATGACCTAGTTCAGACAAGAGTTTTGAAGATGCGACATCATAGCCGTTCCAGCCACCTGTCCAGTAGGAGACAATGATATCCTTGTCAAAAGTGCCATAGGAAGTATCGCCATTGTAGTAGATTCCATCATTGAAGGCCATTGGTTTCATCTTGTGTTTTTTCACAATAGCTGCTAGATCATTAGCATATTGGATGAATTTTTCATAGCCTTTTTCTGGATAGCCTTCACCTGGCCAATGCTTGCTAGCTTGGAGAACCTGCCAACCATGGGCATCTGTGGCATCGTTGGCATATTCATCCAAACCAATATTGAAAATATCTGCCTTGCCGCTGAAATAAGCCGCATACTTGTCTACCAAAGCCTTGGTAAAGTCTAAGGCTTTTTGGTTGTCCAAATCAACTGTCCGAGCTGATTTCTTTGTACCAAAATAATTAAAGTGAGGGTTTTCGATGCCCAATTGTTCCATGGCCGTCAGAATCGCATCCATGTGACCTGGACTATTAATGGTTGGGATGACACCTACTTTCTTCGATTTGGCGTAGGCCAAAATATCATCCATTTGAGCCTGGGTCAAAGCTGTCCCGTTCGGATCATCGTAATAAGCTTTTGTCCCTTTTTCAACCGCATCTGTCACGGCTTGGCTAGAATAAGAAGTATCTCCCACTTTCAAAGACATATCATCCAGCACAAAGCGCAAGCCGTCATTTCCAACTAGAAGATGCAAGTCTGTATAGCCCGTCTTACTAGCTTCATCAATGATTTCCTTGATTTGATCCGGTGAGAAGTACTTGCGACCAGCATCGATCGAAACAATCTTTTTCTTGGCTAATTTTTCTTCTTGGTCAGGATCTTTAGCAGGCGTTTCCGTCGCTGCTGTCGCTGGTTGAGCTGCCACATCCGACTCTGCGACAGAGCTCGCTTCTTCGCGAATCAAACGGTCAAGATCTGATACCCGCAATTCACGATCAGGCAGTGTCGGTTGACTTTGATCGACGATTGGGGCTGGAGCCGTTGGTTTTTCTACTGTTGGCTGAGAAGCTTCCTCATTAAGAGAAATCGTTGACTCACCTTGGCTTGGCTTAGTTGGAACTGTCGTTGAAGGACTGTCTGTAACGCTCGGCGTATCTGCCGCTACACCCTGAGCACCAGCAAAAATCCTATGAGCACCGAAGCAGCTCCTACTGCATACTTGCGAATCGCATAACGTGGTTGATGTGATTTCATCGGACCTCCTAAATTGTCTTTGTAATCGTTTTCTTAAATTTACCACGATATCTTAATAAATTCAATGAAGCTTCTCATTATTCTTTAATTAGGAGAGGAAGTTCTTGGATTCGATCCAAAATAAAACGAGCTCCTTAGTCAAAGGAAACTCGTTCATTCTTATAAATCATCTAAAGCATCTTTGACCTTGTCAAAGAACCCTTTTTCTTTGGGTTGACCTTCAAATCGCTCGCTTCCGCAAAGGCTTGAAGGGCTTCTTTTGCTTGTCATTTAAACCAGTTGGGGTGACGACATTGACAGATACATATTGATCTCCCATGGCACCACCACGTAAGCTTGGAGCCCTTTTCCACGGAGACGGAATTTCTTACCAGTTTGGGTTCCTTCAGGAATGATCAAATCGACATCTCCGTGAACGGTTGGCACATGGACCGTATCTCCAAGAGCTGCTTGGACAAAGTTCAAGTCTAACTTGTAGTAGATGGTTGAGCCATCTCGTTCGAAGCGATCGCTCGGCTCAACATTGACAACGACATACAAGTCACCATAAGGCCCACCGTTAAAACCAGCTTCTCCTTGACCAGCTAAGCGGATTTGTTGACCCGTTTCAACTCCTGCAGGAATCTTGACGTTTACGCTATGAGCTTGTTTTTCATGACCTGTTCCACGACAAGTCGTACATGGATCTTTGATTTCTTGACCACGACCATGACAGACATCACAGGTCACTTGACGGCGCATCATCCCAAGAGGGGTTTGCGTATCCACATTGATGACTCCAGAACCATGACAGCGTCCACAGGTCACCGGACTAGTCCCTGGCTTAGCCCCAGAACCATGACAGGTATGACAGCTAGCTTCCCGATGGTACTTGACTTCTTTTTCCGCACCAAAAATCGCTTCTTCAAACTTGAGATTGACGCGGTATTGGAGGTCATCTCCTTGACGAGGTGCATTTGGATTACGACTCGCACCACCACCAAAGAAACTAGAGAAGATGTCTTCAAAGCCACCAAAACCAGCACCATCAAAGCCACCAAAACCACCTGCTCCGCCACCGAAGCCACCATTGGCACCCGCAGCACCATATTGGTCATAAGCAGCCCGTTTTTGCTCGTCGCTCAAAGTCTCATAAGCTTCTTGAACTTCCTTGTACTTGTCCTCAGCACCAGGCTCCTTGTTGATATCTGGGTGATATTTTTAGATAATTTCCGATAGGCTTTCTTGATCTCATCTTGAGATGCATTCTTTGAAACGCCCAAACGGTCATAAAATTCAGTATTGTTCATACAAGATACTAAGAGCGAACAGAAAGCGACTGAAATTTAGGAAACCGACAAGAAATCCTGATTTCTTAGGCGGTTTATCTAATTTCAAGCTTTCCGCTCGGGTTCAATTCCCGAACACTCTTTGTTCCTTTCTTTCATTTTGAGTAAGAATTTATGGAACCCGTGTTCAGTTACGAACACTCTTTGTTCCTTTCTATAATTTTCATGTAAATCTTTAGAGGCTGTTTTCTATACTTCGCTTCACTTGATCAAACTCTTGGTCCGATAGAGTAAATATCAAATCCTCTTCTGAATAGTCGTTTCGTTCTTTAAAATAGTTGTCCGTATTCTCTGCCAAGCCTAAACTTAGAATCACTTTTCTTGCAAACTCTTGATGGGCAAAACCGATAGCCGTAATGATCTGTTTATCTTGCACAACCACTTTCGGTTGGAAATTCTCACGTGGAAGAAATTCAAAATAATCAAAGAAGTTTTGCCAAATTCCACCTGTAAATTTCGTATCGTTCAGCAAACCTGCTTTCGCTAATAAAAGAGGCGCTGAAGAAATGGCTGCAATGAGGATATCTTGCTCACCAAGAGCCCTCAAGAACGAAATCAATTTCTCATTCTGTAGAGCAGGACCTATATTGACCATTCCTGGCAAAATCACACAAGAATACTCTTCTATACGGATTTGATCTAGTGTTTTCGTTGGTTGACAAGGCAATCCATCCTCAGAGACCACCATCGAATGATCTGAAGCGACATAATCAATCGTGACGCCAAAAGACAGAACTAAAGTACTCGTTAAAGCAGTTATCTCATAAAGAGAAAAATTTGGATAAATGATACAAAGTACTTTTTCATAGGCAACATCCTCTATTTTACCGAAAAACAGAGGCTGGGTTGCAACCTCTGGATTTCTTTTTATCATTTACTAGTTAGGCTGAATTGAGTTTCGGCTGAAACTGAGCACGCCCTAACCTCTTGGTGAAAAAGATAAATCTTCCTAGAAACTAGAGTTTCTGCGTCAGATTTCCTATTTTCACTGTGAGGTTTTAACGGGCTTTGCATCTTATTTTTCCGTAAACTCTCCGTCTACGACGTCATCGCCTGCGTTGCCTGATGCTTGTGCGCCTTCTGCTCCTGCTTGTGCTTGTTGCGCTGCTGCAGCTTGTTCGTAGAGTTTAACAGCCAATGCTTGCGCTTTTTCGTTCAAGGCTTCAAGTTTCGCTTTCATTTCTTCAAGGTTACCTGATTCTTGAGCTTTTTAAGATCATCAAGTCCTGCTTGAGCTGCGTCACGTTCTGCATCAAAGCCTTTGCCTTCAGTTTCTTTGATGGTTTTTTCAGTCGCAAAGATAGCTTGGTCTACTTCGTTACGAAGGTCAACTTCTTCTTTACGTTTCTTATCTGCTTCAGCGTTTGCTTCTGCATCTTTCATCATGCGGTCGATTTCTTCGTCTGTCAAACCTGAGTTTGATTGGATAACAATTGTTTGTTCTTTTTGAGTTCCAAGATCTTTCGCTTTAACAGATACGATACCGTTCTTGTCGATGTCAAATGTAACTTCGATTTGTGGGATACCACGAGGTGCAGCTGGGATATCAGTCAATTGGAAGCGTCCAAGAGTCTTGTTATCTGCTGCCATTGGGCGTTCCCTTGAAGAACGTGGATATCAACGGCTGGTTGGTTATCTGCTGCAGTTGAGAAGACTTGTGATTTAGATGTTGGAATCGTTGTGTTGCGGTCAATAAGTTTTGTGAAGACTCCACCCATTGTTTCGATACCAAGTGACAATGGAGTTACGTCAAGAAGGACAACGTCTTTCACATCACCAGTGATCACACCACCTTGGATCGCAGCACCCATAGCCACTACTTCGTCAGGGTTCACTGATTTGTTTGGTTCTTTACCAGTTTCAGCTTTAACAGCTTCTACAACGGCAGGAATACGAGTTGAACCACCGACAAGGATGACTTCGTCGATATCTGACAAGCTCAAACCTGCATCTGAAAGGGCTTGACGAACTGGAGTTTTTGTACGTTCTACAAGATCACGAGTCAAATCGTCGAATTTCGCACGAGTCAAGGTCATTTCCAAGTGAAGAGGTCCAGCAGCGCCTGCAGTGATGAATGGCAAGCTGATTTGAGTTGAAGTCACACCAGAAAGGTCTTTCTTCGCTTTTTCAGCTGCATCTTTCAAACGTTGAAGCGCCATCTTGTCTGTTGACAAGTCGATACCATTTTCTTTCTTGAATTCTTCAACCATGTAGTCGATGATTTTTTGGTCAAAGTCGTCACCACCGAGTTTGTTATCCCCTGCAGTTGCCAATACATCAAAGACACCATCACCCAATTCAAGGATAGATACGTCGAATGTACCACCACCAAGGTCGAATACCAAGATTTTTTCTTCTTTGTCAGTCTTATCCAAACCATAAGCAAGGGCTGCTGCTGTTGGTTCGTTGACGATACGTTCTACTTCAAGGCCCGCGATTTTACCAGCATCTTTAGTTGCTTGACGTTGTGCATCGTTGAAGTAAGCAGGAACTGTGATAACTGCTTTCGTTACTTTTTCACCAAGGTAATCTTCAGCATAACCTTTCAAGTATTGAAGAATCATAGCTGAGATTTCTTGTGGTGTGTATTCTTTACCGTTTGCAGAAACTTTTTCAGAAGTACCCATCTTAGATTTGATAGAGATGATCGTATCTGGGTTTGTGACTGCTTGACGTTTTGCAGCGTCACCAACGATGATTTCACCGTTTTTGAATGACACAACAGATGGAGTTGTACGGTTCCCTTCTGGGTTTGCGATAATTTTTGATTCAGTTCCTTCAAGAACTGCTACTGCTGAGTTTGTTGTACCTAAGTCAATACCGATAATTTTAGACATATGTTTTCTCCTCGTTGTTTTTTATCTTTTTTCTTTTTGATATTTCCCTTAAGTGGTGGGGACGTGAGCAACTCCCTTCGGGATTTCATCACTTATTTTTGAGCCTACTGTCTCAAAATCCCTGTTTCAGTAGCACAAGCTACTGAAACTTTCACCACGGCGGAAATATCTTCCTTGCAAGCCTCCGGCTTGCATCTTATCTTTCTTTCATAGTTTAGTGTCGTTTCGGACAAGATATCCTAATTGTAGACAACTACCATAGCCGGTCTTAGGATGCGGTCATGGAGTTTGTAGCCTTTTGGAAGACTTGTGCGATAGTGTCTGCTGGATGTTCGTCATCAGCTGGGACTGTTTGAATAGCCATATGATAGTTATGGTCAAATTCTCCGTCCGCTGCGATTTCTTCAATCCCTTCTTCTTTCAGGGCGTGAATCAAGCTTTCTTGTACCATTTCCAAGCCCTTCTTCACATCATCTGTCAATCCTTCGACGGCAAGGGCACGTTCGAGGTTGTCCAGTGATGGTAAGATCGCTTTTGCCAAATCTTGGCTACGGTATTTTTGTAATTGTTGACGTTCTTCATTGGCACGGCGCTGAATGTTTTGCATCTCTGCATGAGCACGAAGGTATTTGTTTTCAAATTCCTCGGCACGCGCTTGTGCTTCTTCTAACTCAGAAGGTTGGTTGCTTTCCTCTACAACTTCTTCAGTTGTTTGGTCAACTTCTTCTTTCACGTCTTCTTTTTGATATCTTCTGTCAAGGCATACACCCCTTTCATTTGGTCTTAATTTACTTCATAATGGTTGCTGTTGAGGTAACGGTAGTAATCCGTCAACTTCATGACCAATACCCGTCCGATGACATTGACCAAGCTAATCACACGCCTGTAATCCATCTCTACGGGACCGATCACATGCATGAGGGCCATCCCACGATAAGGAACCAGGAACTTGTGACTAATGACCGTCACATTTTTCAAGGCCTTCTCTTGAGACTCCGCAACCAGGATCTGGGTCATTTGATCTTCTGGCATTCCCCTCGTAACTCCAAGGCTACGTGTTGGGGATTATCCAAAAACTGATAGGTCTGAAGATCGGCGTAGGTTAAGGATGAAACCTTTCCTTCTACAAAGACCAGTTCTTGAAACAGTTGCGAGAAGACGTAATCAAAGAGATCCAAGACATTGTCTGTCGTCTTGAAATAGCGCTGTACAATCTGTGGAATCTCTGTCCGCAAACGGTAGTGGATATCCAAGACTGTATTTCCAATGAAGCGTTCTTGAACCAGCTGATGGAAGATTTCCAAATCACTGGTTAAGAAATTCTTTGGAATGGCAAACTGGACGGTGACGGGCTTTGATTCATCCAAGGTCAACACCGCTAAGGCATCGTGATTGGATAATGGAACAATCTCAAAACCAGTCAAGCGCTGACGTGTCGGTTCAACATCCTGAATGACTGCGGTGTAGCCCGTCATTTGGGCTAGTAACTTAGCTGTAGCATCCAAGATATCGTCTAACTTAAAGGCTTCGAAATCAAAGGCTTTCACCACCTGGTAGACATCTTGCTCATCAATCAACTCTAGATCAAGCGAGTTCTGAACAAAATATTGAAAACCAGCTCGACTAGGCATGCGGCCACTCGAAGTGTGGGCCTTTTCAAGTAAGCCTTGTTTTTCGAGGGCAGCCATGTCGTTTCGAATGGTCGCACTACTGGATTGAATGACATCTTGTAGCGCTTTTGAACCGACTGGTTCGTGGGTCTTGGTAAAGATATCGACAACAAGATTGAGAATCTCATTTTGACGTTCTGTAACCATGACCTCACCTCTCTTTCATTTTTTAGCACTCTAAACACTCAAGTGCTAAACTATGATTCTATTATACACCCATCCAAAAGAAAGTCAAGAGAAAATCCAAAAATTAGCACTCTTTTTTCAAGAGTGCTAAAAATCATTCTTAAGACCTAGAGAAGTGAATCTCCTCTTATTTGCCAGCTTTTTCAATAGCTGAATATATTCTTCCAATACTAGCTGATGCTTGGCCATATACTGAGCATTTTCTACGCCAACATAACGGAAATGCCAATTCTCAAAATTCACACCCGTGATGTTGCTCTTCCCATCTGGGTAGCGAAGGACAAAGCCATATTGCGGTGCGATGGCAGCCAGCTGCATGCCCAGCTCATCACTTTGACCAGCTTCAACACTCATATCAATCGCAAGCCCTGTCTGGTGTTCACTCGCACCAGGGACCTGTACCTGGGTCTGCACCTGCTTTTCAGCTTCTTCGTGCGAAAGGCCGCTAGCCTCTAGTTGCGCAACACGTTCATTATAGAGCTCTGTTTGCTCGGCCACACTTCGATAGCCTGATATCAAGGTTTCTTCTGGGGCAATTTTTCGAGCCGCTTCTAAAAATTGACGAGTTGGTTCTACAATCCGACTATCCACTTTGATAGCATCCACATCTGTCAATTGCGGGTTCAACTCTGGCTTCACATTGTCACGATTGACCAAGATCAACTGCCAGTCTTTTGTCGAAACGGCTGGTAAATCTGATTTTTCTTTCTTTTTCTTAGAAGAAGAAGGAGTCGTTACAGCTGTTTTTTAGTCTTCCAAAACTGAAGCCCTGAAAACAAGCTCGGTTTTGCTAAATAAGCACCAATTCCTGATCCAAGGACCACAAGAAGAAAGAAACTCAATAGGTAAGGCCACCATTTCTTACGTTTTTTCTTGCGCGTCTATACTTATTCGTCATGGCCACCCTCTAGAAGTTTTGCTCCAACCTTACGATAGGACATATCCCCAATCTTTTCAATACAAAGGCACCATCCTCATAGGCCAAAACCGTCACGCTTCCGTTGTCCAAGACCAATTCTTCGACCGCTTTTGGATCAATGAGATAAATCAAGGTCGTAATGGTCATACCATGGCTAACCACAATAGCATTGCCACCGCCAGCTGCTTCTAGCTCTTTGCGATGGCTTCAAAACCTTCTTTGATCCGACTACTCAAGGCTCCCAGGATTCAGCCCAACCAGTGGTATCCACTTCGACGATTCCTTCTGCTAACTCCATTAGGCTCAACTGATGGAAATCATCGACCTTAAAGACACGAGGTAAGACCCCATAAAGAGATCACCATCATAAGCACCGTCAAAACTACCAAAACACCACTCGCGGATCCGTTTGTCATAACGATAAGGGATTTTTCCTGTCAGACCAAGTTCTTGAAGAATAATTCCCATAGTTTGAATGGTGCGTCCAGAATCACTCGAAACAGCCTCTTCAAAAGAAAGCCCAGCTTCCTTGAGACCAAGTCCTAATTCTCGAATTCCACGTTCTCCTGCTTCTGTCAGCGGAGTGTCTGACCAGCCCTGTGCCCGTCCAATGGTATTAAACATGGTTTTTCCATGACGAGCAATATATAATCTGGTTTTTGTCATTGTATTACCTCCGTATGTATCTCTTTCATTATATCATTTTTGCAAAAAGAAAGTAGGAAAGCTCTTACAAGTTTTGTGAAAAAGAAAAGGCCATGACCAAGGGGTCAGCCTTTCAGGGCGGACTAGGATTCTTGCAAGCTTTCACCGACCTCACGGTAACTGCTATCTCCGAACCCCTTAACCGTCAATACTCCATCTTCATATTCTACAAGGGTAACACTACCATTTGAAAGAGGCAGATTGAGATTTGGTTTTCCTTCGATCAAGCAGACCAAGGTCTGAATGGTCCAACTATGGCTGACCACCAAGGCATTGCCTCCACCATTTTCTTCTACTTCTTTGGCAATGGATTCAAAACCTTCTAGGATTCGGTTTTTCAAGACTTCCCATGGTTCAGCCCAATTTGCTGTGTCCACTTGGCAAATTCCATTGGCCAAGTCTTCCAAGGTCAAAGTCTTATAGTCTTCTACATCTAGCACACGCGGCACTACACCGTGAAAGAGCTCCCCACCGTAGGCCCCATCAAAGCTACCAAAACACCACTCTCGAATCCGTTTGTCAAAGCGATAAGGAATCTGGTCTTTCAAGCCCAATTCATCGAGAATGACCCCATGGTCTGAATGGCACGACCTGAATCACTGGAGTATGCTCGAGTAAACTCCAAACCAGACTCACGCAAGCCGATCCCTAGAGCCTTAATGCCTTTTTCTCCTTCTGCTGTCAAGGGTGTATCAGACCAGCCTTGAGCACGGCCAATGGTATTAAACATGGTTCTCCCATGACGAATCACAAATAATCTTGTTTTAGCCATCTTGTCTCCTTTTGCAAGAAAAAGTCTGGAGTTTCATCATCACAGACTTTTCTATTTTCTACTATTATACTAGATTTCTCTTAGTTTTTAAAGCTATGAACTGGAGCTGGAATTTGACCACCACGGGCAATGAAATCAGCTGACGAAGCTTTGTTGACCTTCATCACTGGAGCAGAGCCAAGGAGCCCTCCAAGCTCTAACATATCGCCTTCCTTGCCATAAGGAATGATGCGAACTGCTGTTGTCTTTTGGTTGATGACCCCGATAGCAGCTTCATCTGCGATCATGGCCGCAATGGTCGTAGCTGGAGTATCAGCTGGGATGGCAATCATATCCAGACCGACGGAACAGATAGCCGTCATGGCTTCCAATTTTTCCAGGTTGATATGACCCGATTGAACCGCTGCAATCATCCCTTCATCTTCTGAGACCGGAATGAAGGCACCTGACAACCCACCGACTTGGTTACAAGCCATGATACCACCTTTTTTCACTTGGTCATTGAGCAGAGCTAGCGCTGCTGTAGTTCCATGGGTTCCTACTACTTCAAGCCCCATGGCTTCAAGGACACGGGCAACCGAATCCCCAACAGCTGGTGTTGGCGCGAGAGACAAGTCTACAATTCCAAACTCCACACCGAGACGTTCACTAGCCATTTGACCCACTAATTGTCCGACACGGGTAATCTTGAAGGCTGTCTTCTTAACTGTTTCAGCCAAGACATCAAAGCTTGCACCTGGAACTTTTTCAATGGCCCGTTGGACAACACCAGGTCCTGAAACCCCAACGTTGATGACAACATCCGCTTCACCGACACCGTGGAAGGCACCCGCCATAAAGGGATTATCTTCTACTGCATTGGCAAAAACTACGAGCTTACCAGGCCCCATTGGATCTGCTTCCGATGCTTCTTTAATGATACGGCCCATGTCTCGGACAGCGGTCATATTGATCCCCGTCTTGGTCGATCCGATATTGACTGAAGAGCAGACAAAATCGGTCTCTGCAAGAGCTCGAGGAATAGAATTGATGAGGATTTCATCCCCTTTTTGGTAGCCTTTTGAACCAGGGCTGAGAAGCCACCGATAAAGTTGACCCCAACCTCTTTTGCTGCACGATCCAGCGCCTTGGCAAAGGGCACATAATCTGTCGCGTTGGTTGCTGCTCCGATAATGGAAATCGGAGTGACCGAAACCCGCTTGTTGACAATAGGAATACCAAGTTCTGCCGCAATCTCATCTCCAACAGCCACAAGATCCTTGGCCTTTGTCACAATCTTATGGTAGACTTTTTCAGCTGCCTTTTCGATATCCGGATCAATACAATCGAGAAGCGAAATCCCCATGGTGATAGTCCGAACATCGAAGTTCTGCTCCTCAATCATGGCAATGGTTTCTGTTACCTGTTTAATGTCCATAAATTCTCAACCCCTATCTTACAAATTGTGCATGGCATCAAAATCGCTGCGCTTTGGATATTGATTTTTACATGAAGAGACTGTCCGAATTCTTCCAACTCTGAACGGAGCTGTGTGAAATCTTTTTCTCATCTGACGATACAACCGCCATCATGGTAAAGTATTCATCCAATACGGTTTGAGAGATATCATCGATATTGAGTCCTAATTCTGCCACTTTCGTTGCAACACCCGCTACGATTCCTTTTTGGTCTTTTCCAACGACTGTAATAATTGCTTTCATTTCACTGCTCCATTCTATCTATTTGCTTCCATTGTAGCACAATCCCCTTAAAATCGCCCTTCTCAACTGGGAACGTTCGGATATATTAAACGTGTATAAAAATAAAGAGGCTGGGACAGAAGTCCTAGCCTCTTTATTGTTTTTGGATTGTCGAGCAAGACGCAGTAGTTGAGTGGGCTCTACTACGCTGATTTCATCAGCTTTACAGCCCTACTCAACTGTGCGGAGGTGAGACGACGAAATCGAATTCTAACGAATTACCGATTTCTGTCCCACTCTCTCTATTTTGACGATTCAGTTTCATCTTTTAAGAGCTCTTTCTTCACGCGCACCGTACTCTCATACTCAGCCCCAGCTAGACGGTCAAAGGGAAAGCGACGATTGAGTAAGACGATGGCAAGAGTGAGAATCAGGTACAATAAAAGCATAAAGAAGAGCAATAAAATCATGGACAGGGTTAAGAGGGAATTGTCCGTCAAATCGCTATTCAAGAACGAAATCAAATAGAACAACCCTTGAGGAATCAGATAGAAATAACCTACTACCAGGATTCCCCGCCAGATGGTGCGAAGCCATTTTTGCTTGTCAAAATGCAAGCGGAATTTCAATAAAGCCATTCCCAAGGTTTTGCCCCGCCACAAAGGAAGCAAGCTAAAGTAAACCGCTAGAACCGCCACATAAGGAATCGTCCCTAAACGCCCAATCAATGCGTAGAGAATAGATACCATCACAAAGTCGATTATGAAAGCAAGACCCATCCGAAGACCCGATACTCTCGTCCCCACTCGGAAAGAATGCTGGTCGATTTCATCTCGTGTTGGCAGTAACCAAACTAGAAACCAACCGAGCAGGTAGCCCACTCCACCACCAGTGGTATTTTGAATGATATCATCGACATCTGCTAGGCGGTATGGGCCCGGATACAGAAAGTAGAGACCTGACAACTGGGTCAGCTCTAAAAAGAGACTAAAGAGGGCTGTCAGGAGAATCGTTTTCTTAAAACCACACTTGAAATAATAGCGTAGATACATCCCAAAAGGAATTAACATCAGGACATTAAAGGCGGGCACATAAAAAGTCGGATGCTTAAGGGCTTGAATCCAAGTACCAGTCTGCGCTAGATCAAAGGGGCTCTCCTTGAAAAAATCCACCACAAAAGCAAAGGGATGGAGATTGACCATTTCCGAGTAGCTGGTATGGATCTTACTCGGATCCGGCAGGGGCAAGATCACCAGCAGATAGACCGTCATCAAGTAAAGCATAAAAGAATAGAAAATCAGCACCCGCAATTTATTGACCGAGCCATATTTTCGATAATTCAAAATCATGTAGGGCAAGGTCAGCAAAAATGCCAGGAAAGGAAAGAGCTGAACAGCCGTCTTAATAGTAGAGATATACCCCATTGTGTCTCCTTTTTACACTTATAAAATCACCCTTTGCACAATGACAAAAGGTGATTTCTTCATTGATATAGAATATTATAAGGCGCAGTGATGGAAGAGTCAAGGAAGAGGAGTTCATTTCATTTTTTGAGCTCCTTATTGAACTAAGATCAAAGATGAATTCTCTCACTGTAACATCGTTGGTATAGAATAGGAATTACAAGACTATCCTATTTGCTAGAATTTCAATCATCTCATCTGAAACTTTTCCCACATCAATTGCTTTACTATTTAGTATGGATGGCACAGCATAAGATAGCATTAAGGAGATAATATTACGAATGATTCGTTCATTAGGCCAATTAACTAGCTCCCTTTCCCTTATAGTTATCTAAAATAGGATTGAGTGGCGTTACAATATTGTTCTGAACGATGCTCTCTGTTTTTTCAAACCAAGATGAATCAATTAAACACCTTGAAAAGAGAATTTTAATAATATCTCTATTGTTAATCAGAAAATTTAGTCGATCTTCGATCATACTCCGAAAAAAACTGTAACACTTTCATCGTTACACAGAACTTTTTGATCAGTAAACAATTCAATTGTTTCAGGTATGACCTGATCAAAAACAAGAGAAGAAGCGTATTGAGTATGCCTTCTTTTGTTTTAAAATAGCTAAAAACAGTCCCTTCTGATACTTCCGCTCGGCGTGCAATGTCAAGCGATGTAGTTTTTCAAAACCGATTTCGGAAAACAAGGTTAAACTGGCAATTAAAACACGTTTTTGTTTATCACTCAATCTCATGAGTTGAACATGACGAACACAAGCTTGATTTAGATCAACCATTTTCCTTTCCTCCTCACTCCTCTTGAATCACAATCACACGTTTTCCTCTGGTATGCCCTTTTTCAAGCTCCTTGTATGCTTCTTTTATTTCGGGTAATGAAAATGGATAGATTTTATCCAAACGAACTGAAACTTCCCTTTGGAAACGAGTTCTGCAAGTGATAGGAAGTCATCATATTGTGAATGCCGTGGGCCTGTAAATTGAGCTCCTTTCAAGATAGCAGAAGGAGATGGAACCAGGGTAGCAATTTGATCACCTCGCAAACCCAATTGGAAGCCTAATTTTACATAATCTCCCCATAACAATCCAACATCTTGGTAACAGTTACTCCTGAAAGTTCTTGAATTTTTCTTTGATCGATTCATGATAGGAAATCGGGATGGCACCGATCGATCTTAGGTAGTCCGCATTACCAGCACTAGCTATTCCAATAACTCTGGCACCTTTTGAAATAGCATATTGTACTGCAATCGATCCAATTCCTCCAGATGCACCTGAAATGACAATTGTATCCTTAGTTCCAATATTAATTTTTCGAAAAGCTCCTCCTACCGTTAAGGAACTAACCCCCAAGACTGAGCCATGCAGAAAATCAATATTAGATGGCATAGAAGCGATCTCCGTCTCCTTCACACAAATCTCAGTTGCTAATGCTCCTCTTTTTGAACCAAGACCAGGTGCACTTATAATCGTCCCAAATACTCTATCTCCTACCGAAAACTGAGTCACATTCTTACCTACTTCAATGATTGTCCCAGCAAAATCACGTGCAACGCCTCTAGGGAATAAAGAAGAAGCTTTCTCAAACCATCTACTAGGATGCCTGAGTTTCATTAAAAGGGATAGCATTCGAAGCTGTTTAACACCCTTAAAAATCTTATAATCTACCGGATTTAATCCTACGGCAGCTACCTTGACCCTCACTTGATTTTCCTTTAGTGGTTCTGGTTCTATTTCTGCTAATTCTAAGACATCTATATTACCAAACCGATGAAATTGAACCGCTTTCACAGTCATACAATACATACCTCCATTACAAAATTGAGTGATCACTCAATTTTAGATTATTATAGCATACAACTATCCATGATTCAATGGTAGGTTCGACTAAAAGGATACAGAGAAATTTTTCCCAGCAAAAAACACCCAAGATTCTTCTATTGAGTGTCTGTTAGGAATGACCCTATCCACGTTTACTATATCAGGAACCTTTGCTTCTCCTCTTCAAGCCTTTACTTCCGAAAAAGACCAATAGATAACTGGCAATCCCTGAAAGATGCAGCCAAGTCGAGATCCAGCCGGTGATGGCCGGTAAGAGCATGAAGCCAGATAGAAAAACTAAGAATAGATAAAACAGTTTTACGGAGAGTGAAAACTCTTTCCACATATTTGGCAGGAGCAAGACTCCCCGGTTACAAAGGCATAGCCTACAGCAGAGATCCCTGTTGCCTGAATGTCCTGCGCCTGCGTTAGGAGGTGAAAAACGATGGAAGAGAGAGCTGTCGCCGTCACAAAGACGATCAAGACTTGCCTGGAGCCTCTTTTTCTTTCTAGCAGTCCACCAAAAGGAAGGACCATGAGTCCATTTAAAATCAAATGGACCCATAAAAACCAGACAGGGGCTCCTTTACTGCCATGCATCAAGGTCCCACTGACATACTGCCAAGCATAGGCCGGCTTCGAATGAAAGGCCAACAGGTCATACATAGCATCCCCATAAAAGGAAGTCAACAGGCCGAGCAACAAACAAGTTAAAGACAAAGTACTGACAACGGGGTAGGTTTTGAGGATTCTTTTCATGTTTCTCTTCTCTTTTTCAAAAAATAGCGTTACGATGTATCCATTCACGACCATTATACCATTTATTTTATTGGAGACAGAAAACTTTTTGGCTTCTTTCGTTTCAAATCTTTGCTGGAAAGCCTGAATGTCGTGACCTATTAGTCGATCATTATTCAGACCTCATCCCTATTATTAGAATGCCGGAGCGGATACTTGACTTTCCATTTCAGAGGGTATATACTTATGTTAATCTGAACTAAATAGTTTTAATTTTTTAAATGAACTGTCTTCAATTCAGATTAAAAAACTATTTACTTAACGGAGGTGGCGCTATGTCATTAGAAGATAAATTAAACCAAGTTAAAGGTTCTGTTAAGGAAGGTCTCGGTAAAGTAACCGGCGACACAAAAACAGAAGCTGAAGGCGTTGCTGAAAAAGTTGCATCAAAAGCTAAAGAAGTTGCGGAAGATGCAAAAGAAGCTGTTGAAGGAGCTATCAAGGGCGTGAAGAATATCCTTCACAAAGACGATAAATAATCCTTAAAGTTCTAAAACCACCCTATTTTCTACAGTCCTATTTGACTAGGGAAGATAGGGTGGTTTTTGTTTATTTCTAATTCAGTTCCGGTATACAAAAAGAACACCTCGAAGGGTGCTCATTGTAATGATTAGCATTCTTTTAATAGAACGTTTACTAAAGCTACTTTACAAATTTTTTAGAATTTTATGTTATAGCTCTATCTTGGAACGAAATTTATTTTGATTGATTCATTCCTTTCGAAATCGTCACCTACATTTGCGACATGATTCATAGAAATCCCTGTTATTTAAAGTAACGTTTTGTTTTTCTTAATTGTGCAATATTGATATAGAGATGGATGACAGCAGTTATAAGGACACCAACTAACTGCACTTCACCAAGGATGATAGATAGGGCAAATAAGAGGATATAGACAGATGGTAAGATTAGCTGATTGAGTTTGAACAAGATTAAATAAGCCTCTTCCATTTCCGCTTGTTTCTCTCCCTCGTCATACGTTTCTAGATAGTCTAATACCTCTTTTGGTGTGGCTAAAATAGAGATCTGGTAATTACGAATTTTGCTCGTTGTTTTGACGCAGAAACTTCCAACAAGAATGGTTAATACCGCTAAGAGAAAACTGATAACGGAAGGTCATGGCTAGGTAACACGGTAACCAAACTGAAAAACATACTAACTTGCAAAACATTGTAAGCAACTGTCCCATAATCTAGAGAGCGATACATCTTGATATAAGCCAGCTCATTTAATTCATCATCTTCTTCTGCTAGGTAGCTATCATAAGCTTTCCTACTATTCATAATAAAATAAAGAGCTACTATGGTCGATAGTATTCCCAGACAGAAAAAGAAGGTCGTCAAAACAAACTGTACTTGCTCTTGAGAAATGTTTAAATGAAGATTTGTGAAGGCAGCACCAAACATTCCGATTAAACCACCCAACAATAAACTTCCTAACAATAGTAATAAATGTTTCTTTTTCATTTTCCATCTTCTTTCTAAAACAAACCAAGTAGCCCTTGAACCAGAGCATGACCAAATCCAAAGCTAGCTGTTAACACTTGATCACCAAAGCTATTCAGGAGAATGGCAACTATATAGAAAAATAGGATCTTGTACCCTGATTTTTGATGACCTCTTCCAGAGATTCACTTCCCATCCAGCCAGCTAAAAGAGCATAACTTATCACTGTGAGAAGACTAATTTCTATCGAAGATAGAAAAAGCAAAACGACTAATGCACGAACCATCAGGGATCTACCTTGAAATAATTAGCGATACCCGCACAAACCCCTGCAATTTCTTTGTGTTCGGTATCCACTTGAAATTCTGCCAAAAACTCTTTCATAATCTTACTCCTTTTATACTTTTTCTCTTTCTTTTACTTTCTTTTCTATCCGCTCAAATACTAAACTAAAAATCAAGCTACTCCAGAAAAAATAATTACTGTCTAAAATGTGAAACCATCCCAGCAAGGTCCCGATCATCATCGAAACATTTGCTACAAAGGCAATGATACAAAGATAATACATTACTCTATATTTGTTCATGATTCTTCCTCCTCTAAGCGAAATACCGACTCTACTGGCTCATGAAATATCTGAGAGATTTTCAAGGCAATAATAATAGAGGGGTATACTCATCACGCTCTAGCAAACTAATAGTCTGCCTCGATATACCTGCTAGCTTTGCAAGCTCGGTTTGGTTTAAACCATCACGAGCGCGAAGCTCTTTAAACGATTTTTAGCTTCATATTTACCATTGTCTATCAAATTCAACCACTTGGCTTAGATAGCCTAAAAACAGTAGAATTTGATCTTTCCTCCTTTGCTATTAAATAAGATAGTATTAACGATGCACACATAGTTCCTCCCTATCTAAGTTCTTATTTCTTTAATTTGATTACATTGTAACATATCTTTTTATTTTTGACAATGATATTAGTCAAAAATATCATGATTTTTGTCATTTTGTAAATAATTTAAGTCAAATTGCTCATTCTGATTCAAAATGGCTTAGAGCATTTCTCTAAACAGTGACAATATGAAGGCTTAACATCACAAAAGGTATAAGGTGAATTTTGGGGTGAACTTTGTATTTTTGAAACAAAAAGACATACAAGAGAGTTCTCTTGAATGTCTGTAAACGTTAGTATAATCGTATTGATTAACGTTTTGCGTGCAGTGGTTGCCATCCAATCAAACATAGCTTCGCTTGTTTTCTTGGGGCAACTGTGCATAGCATATCTCTACACGACTAAAGTCGCTAGAGCTATCCTAATTGCGCACTGCCAGTTCTCATAGAAAAAACACCTTGCAAGATGCAAAGTGTTTTCGTTTGTATTCTGCTGTCCAGCAACGAATTAACGTTTAGAGAACTGGCTAGCTTTACGAGCTTTCTTAAGACCTGATTTGAACAGTCTTGCTTTTAGGAAAGCTCAAAAGCGCTTGATAGGAAACATCCGAAGAGTTTCTGCCGATTTTGATTTCAAAAAATAGGAATTTATGTATCTAAAATAGTGAAATTTCTTAACGCAAAACTTTCAATCCTATCCTCTTCCTTCTTATCCTAATAAAGTTTGTAATATTGGAATAACAACGATAAATAGAACCGTACTTAGAGTCACCACATTCGTAGAGAATTCCACATCTCCTTTGCCCTGATTAGCAAGGATTGGGAGAACAGCTAGAGCTGGTGTAGCGGACTGAATCATAAAGGTCTTAAATTCTACTGTCGCCATATTTGGTGCAAAGAACTTCAATACAAGAAGCATGATTAGAGGAGCTAGGATAAAGCGTCCAACTAAAGTGACAATTGTATCTTTATCAAAAGTAATAGTTTTCAAGCCTGCCTTTGCAAGAACGATACCAATATAAATCAGAGATAGGGAGTGACGATATTTCCAACATAGGTTAAGGTATTCGTTGCGAAATCTGGAATAGAGATTCGAAGAATCAAACATAGTAGAGCCACAAGAAAACCTACAAGCGGAGCTGGTAGCAATTTCTTCCAGTCAAATTTACTTGTCTCCTTGCTTTGACCCGATTTACTGTCACTCGTCATCAAATACACGCCCAATGTCCAGGTGGAAATCGTGTTGGTGATATAGTAAATTAAGAAATAAGGAAGAGCCTGATCCCCAAAAGAGCAACGTTTAAAGGTAAACCAATAAAAATAGTATTGGCATTCACAAAGGTATTCATCATGGTTCCTCGCCGTCCTGGACGAACCTTGAAAACCACAACTGCAATATAAGCTACGATATAGCCCAAGATAAAGGCTACAAAAGTATAAAGGAGACCTCCAGAAAGACTGATTAGTTTATCTAGTGTTAGGTATTTCATCACCGACACAAAGATTGACGCTGGCAAGGCTACATTCATGATCAAACGAGATAGGTTAGGTCCAAAGGCATCTCCAAACCATCCCTTCACCTGAAGAATATACCCCAAAACAATAATAGCGATAATCGGAATGATACTCGTAATCGAGGTTAAAAAGAGTGACATAGGTATCCTTTCTAAATTACTTAAGTCCACAACCTATACAAATCTGTCGCTAGTGAAGGATAGACAGCAGCAATGAATTATTTATACTCTGGATACCACTTCAAATCACGAACTGCTTTGGCCATATCTGTTTCCTTAGCACGCGCAAGACCTTGCTCTTGTGCTTTTTAGCGACTGCTTCTGCTACTTTAATAGAAACATCTGCTACATACTTGAATGGTGGCAAGACAGGAGCTCCTGGTTGGCCTGGATTGACAATACCACTCAATGAATGAGCTGCTGCTCCAATCATTTCATCCGTCAAAAGACTTGCTTCAGAAGCCAGCATACCTAGACCTAGACCTGGGTAAATCAAGGCATTATTGGCTTGACCAATCACATAGTCTACACCTTTATAAGAAACTGTATCAGCAGGAATTCCTGTTGCGACAAAAGCTTTGCCATCTGACCATTCAATCAAATCTTTGGCACTAGCTTCTGCTAGTTTGGTTGGATTTGACAAAGGGAAAATCATCGGACGTTCTGTGTTTTCACACATAGCTTCTACTATTTCTTTAGTGAAGGTATTAGGTTGAGTTGAAGTTCCTACAAGAATGGTTGGCTTCACAGTCTTCACTACTTCAAGCAGGTCAGTCAATTTGTCTGCGTTACTAAAGTCAGCACGTTTCTTAGCAAACGGTTTTTGTTCAGGGTTAGGTCATCCATGTCATCAAAGAGAAGACCTTGTTTATCAACCATAAAGAAACGTTTATAGGCTTCTTCTTCAGAAAGACCTTCACTCACCATTTCACGAAGAACACGAGAGGCAATTCCTGCGCCCGCAGTACCACCACCATAGCAGAGATAAACTTGATCTGTTAATTTTTCACCACTAATATCCAATGAACCAAAGATACCACCTAGGGTAACGATTCCTGTACCTTGAATATCATCATTAAAAGTTGGAATTTGTTTCCGGTATTTTTCAAGAATATTGGCTGCATTCAAGCGGCCGAAGTCTTCCCAGTGAAGGTAGAGTTTAGGAAAGAGACGTTCTGCTGTTTGAACAAATTGGTCAATGAAGTCGTAGTAACGATCTCCGCGAACCCGTTCGTGACGATTCCCTAAGTAATTAGGATTGTTACGAAGTTCTTCACGGTTAGTCCCTGCATCAATAACTAAAGGAAGGACCATAGAAGGATCGATTCCAGCAGCACCCGTATAGACCATCAATTTCCCAACAGAAATATCGACACCATTTGTTCCCCAGTCACCGATTCCAAGGATTCCTTCTGCATCTGTTACAACAATGAGACGAATCTCGCGATCCCCAGCAGCATTTTTCAAAGTGGCTTCAATATTTTCAGGATGATTGATATCAAGATATCCCGCATATTGGGGATCTACAAAGAGGTCACTATAGCCTTCAATAGTATCTGCAATGGTTGGATCGTATACAATTGGATTAAATTCCTCCAAATGTTGAGAAAAGAGGTAATAGAAAAGAGTTCGGTTGGTATTAAAAATTTCCATTAGGAAAAGACGTTTTTCCAAATCATTGGCTTTTGTTTGCATTTGCGCATAAGTTTGCGCCGCTTGTTCTTCAATCGTTTGAACATACGGTGGCAGTAAACCAATAAGACCTAGTTCCTTTCGCTCCTCTAAGGTAAAGGCAGTACCTTTATTGAGGAAAGGGTTGTTTAAAATATCATGTGCAGTCATAGTGCAACCTCCTTTTTATTTCTATTATACCACTTAAAATGAATTGTTCGGAAAACTTTGTTGTTTAAAAAATACGATTGTATCCGCATATGTTATAATGAGTCTACGAGAACAATTTTCTAATAAGCTCTTTTATACTTAAAACATTATTATTGATGATACTTCAAGTTGTTATATTTTATAAAGTTCTGAAGTCATGAAACTCTCGATGAGCACTCTTTCCTAAAAGTTTCAAGTATAGCAAAATAATCATACAAATTGGCAATCCTAATTAAAATTAATACCATATAAGTTTCTTAAACAATACTTTGTACTTTTTAATGTGTTTTTTGTCATGCAAAACTTGTATTCTATTTATATGACAAATAAAAACTATTTACAACACTATATTTCCCAAAAAGTGAAATATTTTCGAACACAAAACAAAATGAGCCAGGAAGAACTTTCGGAACTAGCGGGACTTGGGCTTAAGTATATCAACCAACTCGAAAACCAAAATGTGAATCTGACCATTCACAGTCTTGAAAAAGTGATTGACGCCCTAGAGATGACCCCAGAGGAATTTTTCAATTTTGATAGTCTTGAATCAACCTCTGATAAGACTGACAGTCTTTCACTCAAAAGAATCAACATGAAGATTAAACAGCTCCCTATTGATAAACGAGAAAAGATGTTGGTCATTTTTGAAAGTATCTTAGATAATCTTTGAGATTCCTGACTCACTTACATTTTAACCAGCGAATACTCGTATAGTCAAATTGTAGGATACGGATAAAATTTATTTATCTGGTGATTTCCACTTATGTTTCTCCAATTAATGAAAGTGAGCCTCTATGAATTTAAAAGATCTACAATATTTCTATGACCTTTGCCAGCTTCAATCCTATACGGATGTAGCAAAACTACATAAAGTCAGCCAACCATCTATTTCTTATGCCATCAAGCGCTTAGAGGAATCTTTTAATTGCAAATTGATTCACCACGATCCTTCACATCGTTCCTTCAAACTCACTCCTCAAGGGCAAATCCTTCTAAAGCATACAGAAAAGATCTTACCTGAGGTTATTTCTACTCACAAAGAAATTAATCGCTCCTTGGCACAATACTCTACTGTAGGATTCCCTCCTATTATCATTCAGTATCTCTTTGCTGCCTTAAACGAAAAAGATAAATTCGATTTTTTAAAAAGGTACGCCCTATCCGCGGTGGCTCCGTAGAGTTATTAAATTTTCTCCTCAAGGGAGACCTTGATGCAAGCCTACTCGGCTTGATTGAACCACTCAATCATCCTTCAATAGAGACACATGAACTCTTTCATAAAGAACTGTATGTCGTTTTATCTAAGAACCATCCTCTTGCTACTGCTCCTTCCCTCACTTTTGAAGAGTTAGTAGATCAATCCTTTATACTTTTAGACGAACACTTTGTGCACCTGAAAGCTTTTGAACTACTTAATCAAAAGTATCAAAACAAGGCAGAAATATTCTTTAAGACTGACGACATTGTCATCATTAAAGAACTTTTAAAGAAAGGGATTGGCCTTAGTTTACTGGCTGATATCGCACTTTCTGATGAAGATGATGATTTAATAAAAATCCCTCTAATATCGGAGGACCAGATAACATTTACAGTTTATTACGCTTATCTCAAATCAGCTACACTGTCATCAGAAGTAGAAGCCTTATTTAATCTCATTAGATCATATGAATAGAAAAAAACTCTAACTATCAACTACCTGATAGCTAGAGTTTTTTACATTATAGGTCTTAGACTAAAGCGTGAAGAAATAGGATATGATCGTCGAATTTTTCATTTACCTGATACCCTTCAAGGAGATTCCTAATTATAAATCTACAAGATGTCAATAAAAGAACACCCCGAAAGGTGCTCTGTGTAAGTATAGTCATTCTTTCGAATGAACGTTTACTAAATTGTGATGCTTTACAAGCTTTCTTAAGACCTGGCTTATGAAGCTCTAGTGGAAGAGTTAGAGTAGATGTTGCACTTATTCTTGCAATTTATCATATAAAAAGTAGACGAATGTCTACTAGAAATGTTGAGGTTTGGCAAACGTCTGGTAATGATGATGCTATAGATTCCTTATCTCAAATACTGCCGTATTAATCCACTCGTTATTCATTTGAAAGTCATTTTCTATGATTTTACTAAAGGTAAAACCATTTTTAAAAGCACTCTCTGAGAAGCCAGATTGTACGTTGCCGTCCCCGCGATAATCTTATGTAAACCATAAGTAGTAAAGGCCTTTTCTAAAACGAGTTTAACCGCTTCGCTGGCATATCCTAAATTAGTAACATTTTCTCCAATCCTATATCCAAGTTCTGCTGTTTTTCTATCCTTCCCTAAAACACTTAAATTGATTCTTCCAACCATAATACCTTGTGCATCTCTAATAAGATGCATGTAGACATCATGATTCTCTTGTTCCCTTAACAATTCCCTTGTAATTTCTTTAAAACTTTCTGAATCAAAATAGTGAGCTGGTCTAGGAGGTAAACTTCGCTCAAAATACTCTCTATTTTCTTTTTCAAAAGAATAAACATCTATGCTATTTTCTTCAGACATCAACTCTAAACTTATCATTGTAAACCATCTCCTATCATTCTCTAAACTCAAATTCACTCATGTTCACACAAAGTGACATTTACAAAATTTAAAGAGATATCTTAATTTTTTCATATCATATCTACATTATAACATACTTATGAAGAAAAATAATATCCATCAAGGACCTCATAAATTCCAACATCTTGCTAAACAAGCAGGAGTTTCTCTTGAAACCATTTCAGAAGCACTTACTCATAGTAATAAAGAAGTTACAAAAACTTATGTAAATACAAAAGATATAGTGAATCGAACTGTAGGTGATATTGCATTTCGTAGCTTAAAAAGTAATAGTGGAAAAATGGTGGAAATTATCTATTTTTGCATCAAAAAAGACATCCAAGAGAAAATTCTTGAATGTCTGTAAACGTTGATAGTATCGTATTGATTAACTTTTTGAGAATTGTGAAGCTTTACGAGCTTTCTTAAGACCTGGTTTGGAAAGTATGGATTTCAGTTGGACTAAAAACAGCGTAATATAACGGCTTTTCAGAACTATATCTACTAATTAATTTCATAAAATATGAATCATTATTTTTTAAATAGGGGAATAGTTTAGGTCTGTAAGAATTAACTTATACACTTACAAGGTTTATTCTGATCGACTTTATAACTGTCTACGAAAAAAGACAGAAATGAGAGATTGAGTGTGGGGAAAAACTATTAGGTGTAGTTTCAATACTTCTACTAATGCTTTTGCTTATATTTAATGCAAGTAAATAGTCAATTCGTCTGAGCATTTCCTTCTCCATCTCCGTAGCAGAAAGTTGAGTTTATTTAACAAACTGATAAAATAATAGAGAAACTAGTTATTTCGAGGCCCAATCATGAACCTATCAAACGTATTTCAAAAATTATCCCCAAATACTCCCATCTTACAAGCTACCTTTGGTCTGGAGCGCGAATCTCTACGAATCAATACTGAAGGCCGTGTCGCTCAAACGCCACACCCTGAAAAATTGGGTTCTCGCAGTTTCCATCCCTATATCCAGACAGATTATAGCGAACCTCAACTAGAGCTCATTACACCGGTAGCACAGTCGACCACGGAAGCTCGTCGCTTCCTCGGGGCCATCACCGATGTGGCTATTCGCTCAATGGATAAGTCAGAATATCTTTGGCCTTTATCCATGCCACCTGTGATTGTAGAAGAAGAGATTCAGATTGCCCAGTTGGAAAGTGACTACGAGTATCAATACCGAGTTGGTTTGGCAGAACGCTACGGCAAATTGCTCCAGTCCATATCTGGAATTCACTATAATTTTGAACTCGGCAAAGATCTGACCCAGCAGCTCTTTGAAGTCAGTGACTATGACGATTTACTGACCTTCAAGAATGCCCTCTATCTCAAGTTAGCTCAGAACTTCTTGTGTTATCGCTGGCTCTTGACCTACCTTTACGGAGCAAGCCCGCTAGCAGAAAAAGGGTTTTTGACAGATGAAATTGGTTGCGTGCGGTCGATTCGTAACTCCAACTACGGCTATGTCAATGCCCCCGATGTTCACATTTCCTTCTCTTCACTGGAGCAATACGTGACCGACATCGAAAACGCTGTTGGATCTGGGCAACTGTCCTCTGAAAAAGAATTTTACTCTGCCATCCGTTTACGCGGTGCTAAGACTAGCCGGGACTTTTTGACTAAGGGCATCTCCTATCTAGAGTTCCGCAACTTTGACCTCAACCCCTTTGAGCCACTGGCAATCAGCCAAGAAACACTAGACACCACCCACCTCTTTGCACTCGCACTCTTGTGGCTAGACGACATGGAGCAAGTTGACGAAGAATTGGCAGTAGCTGCTACTCTCAACAACCAAATCGCTCTCAGCCATCCCCACACACCACTTCCTAAAGAGGCTGACCCTAAACCTATCGTGACAGCCATGAAGGACATCGTCGCTCACTTTGGACTGGATGACTATTATAGCCAGCTTATCACTAAGGTGGAGGCCTCTCTTCTTGATCCACGTTTGACCCTTTCTGGAAAAATAGCAGAGCAGGTTGAAGAAGGGTCCCTTGAAAATTTGGCCAACAACAAGGACAAGCCTTTCATGACTATGCTTGGACAGCACCTTATGCCCTCAAAGGCTATGAAAACATGGAACTCTCCACCCAAATGATTCTCTTTGACGCCATTCAGCTGGGCTTGAACGTAGAAATTTTAGATGAGGAAGACCAATTTCTCAAACTCTGGCATGGTGACCATGTGGAGTACATTAAAAATAGCAACATGACATCCAAAGATAACTACGTAATTCCACTGGCCATGGCTAATAAGGTTGTGACCAAAAGATTTTGGACAAGGCTGGTTTTCCAGTACCTGCGGGAGCAGAATTTGCTAACAAGGACGATGCCTTGCGGTACTACGGACAAATAGCCAACTCTGCTATTGTTGTCAAACCCAAATCCACCAACTTCGGTCTGGGCATTTCCATCTTCCAAGAGTCAACAAGCCTTTCTGGCTATGAAAAAGCCCTAGACATCGCCTTTTCGGAAGATAGCCATGTGCTAGTCGAGGAGTTTGTGGCAGGGACCGAGTACCGTTTCTTTATCTTGGATGGAAAATGCGAGGCTGTCGTGCTCCGCGTTGCGGCCAATGTCGTAGGCGACGGAAGCTCAAGCATCCGAGAATTAGTCGAAAAGAAAAACCAAGACCCTCTGCGTGGTCGCGACCATCGCTCACCTCTTGAAATCATCAATCTGGGTGATATTGAATTACTCATGTTGGAACAGCAGGGTTACACACCTGATACAGTCTTGCCTAAAGGTAGCCAAACCTTTCTGCGTGGTAATTCTAATATCTCAACTGGAGGCGACTCCATTGACATGACTGACCAGATGAGCGAGAGTTACAAACAACTAGCTGCCGATATGGCGACTGCTATGGGGGCTTGGGCCTGTGGAGTCGATTTGATTATCCCAGACTACACCAAGCCTGCTAGTAAGGAGCTACCAAATTGCACCTGTATCGAACTCAACTTCAATCCTGCCATGTACCTGCACGCCTATACTTACGTAGGGCCAGGACAACGTATCACACCGAAAATTTTACGGAAGTTGTTTGGAGAGATATGAGAATAAGATCAGAGATTTTCTGAGCTTACTTTTTATATTTGATAAATGGTAAAATATAGTGCAACAAAAAACTCATAGAGCCCAATCTCGTGTAAACTGTAAGTAACCACACTAAACAGAACACAGGAGAAATCTATAAGCTACTATCATATTACCATAATTGAGCGAATTAAGATAGAGACTTACCTAGAATTAGGTCTCAAACCCTGCCAAATAGCTAGAAAATTAGGCGTTCACAAATCAACCTTCTCAAGAGAATTAAGTGTGGTAATGACACTTACTCTGCACAAGCAGCACAAACACACAATGAACAATTGGCGAAGCAGAAGGGAAGAAAATCGAGTTAGACTCCTGTGAATTGAAGTAGGAAATTAAAGAGCGATTACAATCTTCATGGTCTCCAGAACAAATTTGTAGTCGTTATCAACTTGAAAATAGGTCCATTGTGTCCTTCAAAATCCAATTTGTAAAATTAAGCTAGAAAAAAGCATCTCGTATTTTTGATACGAAATGCTTTTAATAAATGTAAATAAGTTTTAACGTTTACTAAATTGTGACGCTTTACGGGCCTTTTTCAAGCCTGGTTTGGAAAGTATGGATTTCAGTTAGACTAAAAACAGCGTAATATCAAGGATTTTCTGAACAATATCTACTTTTTAATTTCATAAAATCTGAATCAATATTTTTAAAATAGGGAATAGTTTAGGTCTCTAAGCATTAAAATAATACACCTAACTTTGGTCACCGTTTTTAGTTATTCACTCTTTTTTCGGATAGTGTTTTTAAAGTTATGATGTAAAATGCCGCAATTAAAACACTATACATCATAATCGGAGGATAGAGAATTAAGGACAGAATCAATCCCACTCCTTTAATTATTAGGTCAGGTATCAATAACTTCCTATATTGTGCGGTAGCTTCAAGTAATTCTTTCTGATCTATATTGGGTTTATCAATTACTTTATGTAAAAACCAGTTTGCTACCGTTGAAACAATAACGATCAGTCCATAAAAGAGCTGTGCCGTATGATTCATGAAATGACTACTAACTATTCCAGTAGCATAGGACATAAATGAAACAAAAAAACAAAAAATAAAAGATACAAATTCTTTCAAATTTCTCCCTTTTCAACTTGGCTAACTTGACCTGCATTACCTAGGTCGCTTTGCTTTAAATTATACTTTTTCTTAAACATTTGATACGAGTAGGTATTTCTTGTGAGTAATTTTCATCAAAAAATTTCATATATAATCTCCCTATAATCATGGAAAAGTAGTAAAAATAGTTGTTATCCTAGTTGATTAAAAAAATCTCTGATTTCCTCATCCTTTATAAAATAATATATAATTTTCCCTCTCTTCTAGTGTCCAAGATGTTTTGATTGGCTAGTTTACGAAGATGGTGGGAGGCAGATGCCATACTGAGATTTAATAAACAGGCTATATCGCAGACACAGAGTTCTTCGACGGCAAGGAGATAAAAGATGATATTTATCTGTTTATTATCAGTAAATTTTGATAAAATGCGAAGTGATTTTTGGACTTTTTCCTTTTCAAGGTAGTTCGTTGCGGTTATAACATTTTGTTGATTTATAACATCCACTTGACAGATACTATCTTTTTTCATAATTTTTTCTCCTAGCCTAACACAGCCCATAGCATGTCAAAGCTGTTGTTTTCAATCAAGATATACATCCCCAATCCTAAATAGACAACGGCAATAAACCATCTGCTATATTTTTCCAAAGTTTCCCCAACAGAAGGGACTTGTGCTAATTTTTGGGCAGAAAAAACCAAGAGATAAATCATGACTAGAAAAGTAAGTAAAGTCACTATCAAATTCGCTAAATTTAAGGTGGTAAAATATGGGACAAAAACACCAATATTGTCAGCGCCACAACTTGCAAAAGTAATCATAGCGACTAGAAAAATCAGGTTTTTATTGTCTTTTCGCAAACCATCTTTTGCAATAGCTTCTCCATCAGAATCTCCTAAAAGCAAAACTTTGAGGCCTAGGAAAATTGGAATCAAACCGAGTAAACCTAAAATCTCTTTACTAGGAATATAATTTAAGACAAATGCAAAAAGCAAACTTAGGAATATTAGACTAACAGAGCCTAGAAATTGTCCTAAATAGATGTTAATGATGTCCTTTCTGCTTTTTCTTTTGGCAAAAATAACATTAGGATAATAAGTAAGTCTACGGCTGTCCCAGAATACAGGATTATTGAAGTAACAATATTTTGAATCATAAAACACCTCATTCAAATATATTTTTGAATGTATTCTAACATTAACCTTTGTAGATGTCAACTTAAAATCCACCAATTAATAATTGCATGTCAATATTTGTATTGTGAAACTAGTTTCAGAAATATATAGTCTTAAAGTATGTCCACTGCCAATGGTTTTTCAATATTTAAAAGGAGAGAACCAATTTGGTCCTCTCCAGGTATAATTTTCCATCAACCCACTACAGTTGACAAAGAGCCGTTATTCTCAAATGAGACAACTCCTTTTAGTTTTTATAACCTCAGCTTCTCGGTCTCTTACCTACTTTTAATAGAAAGACTACGAAGGACGATTCTTAAAGTAGTCAGATTGTGCAATATCGAAAGATTAGATGGGCTTAACCAATTTAACAACCCAAATCCAATTAAACTTCCATTTATTACAACTGTTTCTTGAATATTTCTTTGAATTAATTTCTGCAACGATTCAGATAAAGAATTCAATTCCTCGAAGAAATCTAAACGATTATCTAATAATAAAATATCACTCATCTGCTTAGAAATATCAGCACTTTCATTCATCACAACCCCAATATCTGCAAGCGTCAAGGCAGCAGAGTCGTTTAACCCGTCTCCAACCATCAAAATAGTTCGGCCAGCTTTCTGTAATTCCTGAACCAACTGAAACTTACCATCTGGTTTTAAATCAGTATAAACGTTGTCAAATGGCAGATCTTTAACCAACTCTTCTGTTCTAGCCAACGTATCACCAGTTGCCAGAATCAGTTTTTCCCTTGGCGCTTTAGCTTTTTCAATGCAACTTTCGCCTCGCTTCTCAAGGGAGTGTGGATACAAAACATCCCAATTAATTCTTTCTTATAAGCCAAAAACAATAAATTGTAATGAGTCTTATATTGCTCAATCAAGGCCAGCTGCTCAGAACTAATTCTTACCTGTTCGTCTTGCATTAGTACATAATTTCCAATGACAACCGATTGACCATCAATTTGCGATTTAATCCCTTTGCTTGCAACATACTGAAGCTTGCCATGCATTTCTTCGTGTTCAATGCCTTCAATTTCAGCTTGTTTAACAATTGCATTGGCAATAGGATGATAGATATGTTCCTCCAAACATGCACTTATTCTTAAAATATCTTTCTCAGTATAATCTCCGAAAGGAAGAACCTTTTCAACCAAAGGATAACTCGTCGTGATGGTACCCGTTTTATCAAACAAGAAAGTATCCACTTCCAGATATTTTTCTAATACATCACCATCTTTAATAACCATTTCTCGATTTAGACCTTCCTTTATGGCCGTAAGGTAGGCTACAGGTGTGGATATTTTTAGAGCACATGAAAAATCCACCAATAAAAAGGAAATGGCTTTTGAAAACGAACCTGTTAACAGATAAGTCAAACCAGCACCTAAGAAGTTATATTTTACAACCTTGTCTGCCATCCTAATAAAATGACGTTGTTTTGTCTTCTTACTCTCTTCAGATTTTTCATCAGATTGATGAGTTGCAAAATACGACTGTTTATCTGATTATCAGTCACACGAATTCTTAACTCTCCTGTTTCCAAAACAGTATTCGCACATACAGAATCTCCCTCTTTCTTTTCAACAGGGAAGCTCTCTCCAGTCAAGGAACTCTCATTGACCATGCCTAATCCTGAAACCACTTGGCCGTCAAACAAGATTTCATTCCCTTGGGAGACAACTAATACATCACCTACTTGAACATCAGAACTCTTGATGCTGATGACCATGTCTCCCGCACTAAGAAAACATCACTTTCTTTAGCAAGAAGGCTTTGTTCCAAATCTGTTGCTGTTTTTTTAAAGACCACTGATCCAGATGATTACCCAAATCAAGCATAAACATGATGTTGCTAGCTGTCTTGGATTGGTTCATAAACAAGGACAACAAAATGGCCGAACAGTCCAAGACCTCCATGGTTAGTTCCTTGCGCGCTAAAGTTTGATAGGCTTCTTTGACATAACCCAAAGCCTGATAACAAGTCCAAATATAACGAATAGGGTAGGGTACAAAACTTCGAAACAGCAAACGCTTAATCGCTGCACCCGATACAATTGAATAAGCACTCTCTTCTCTACGAATGGGAAAAGTCATCAAGTCCGAAACTTTCCCTTGTCAATTTTTTTAAAAAGGCCTCTGCATTTTCTAATACAGAGAAGCCTTCTTTCATACGTAGAGTAAAGTGCTGCTGATCCATATAAAACTGAATAGAGTCGATCCCTTTTTCATCTTTAGCCAAGGAACGAAGATAATCTTGAATATCCAAGGTCAGTGAAAACGAGGACGATAATCGGATATGTTGATATCCTCTGTGTAGCACTTTAAAAGACATATTATTCACCTGTCAGGCTATCTAATTGTTCTTCTTTCTTTTCCTGTTCGTATAAATATTTAGCGTCTTGTAAAACATCATCACCGTGTTGTTTTACAACAGAAACAGATGCATCCAGTCCATCTTTCAATTTGTAAGCTTTAGCCAAGGCCTTAGAATAGCCTTTCTTAGCTTCTTTACTTGCTAAGACTTTCAAGCCAAGCGTCCCAAATGCTACCCCTCCTAAGAAGAGAGATGATTTTTCGCAACTTTTGCGACGTTTAATACTTCTTTTAACATGTTTATTTCCTCCTTGTAACTATTGTAGCGAAAAATGACAGCAAAAGCAATTGCTGATATCTGATATATAGATAAAATTCTCTATACTGATATTTAATTATATTATGATGAAAACAATATACTTTATTTTTGATACTGTCAATAATTATGTGTAAACACTTAAGTAGAGTTACGGAGTGTTAATTAAATAAGCTTTCAAGTGTATCAGAACATTGACCAAACCCTTTATGGATTCGTTGACTTTGCTTGAAATTATAATCTTCAAACAACGTAACTAAGTAACGTTCCAGAGCCTCCTCATTAGGAAAAAGAACCTTCTTTTTCGTTTGATGTTTGATTTCTTTGTTAAGAGACTCAATGAGGTTTGTCGAATACATGCTGTGCCAAATCTGGTAGGGAAACTGATAAAAAGTTAAAAGATTATCCGTCTTCTCCAGACTTTCCATGACTTTCCTATACTTTGGTTTCCATTCGGCGAGAAAGTCCTCTAAAGCTTGTCCTGCCATTTCTAAATTTTCAGCACGATAAATCATTATAAATTGCCCCAGAATAACCGCTCTATCTGCTCGTTTCACTTTACTAGCTAGATTTCGACTAATATGAATTAAGCAACATTGTTGTTTAGCTAATGGGTGAGCCTGACTGATAATCTGCTCAAGCCCCTTAAAGCCATCTGTAACTACAAGAGAAATCTGTTGGATTCCTTGGTTTTGAAGCTTGTCTAACAGGGTGGACCAAGAAGCATTGTTTTCTTGAGGCAACTGTGCATAGCATATCTCTATGCGACTAAAGTCGCTAGAGCTATCCTAATTGCGCACCGCCAGTTCTCATAGAAAAAACACCTTGCAAGATGCAAAGTGTTTTCGTTTGTATTCTGCTGTCCAGTAACGAATTAACGTTTACTAAATTGTGATGCTTTACGGGCCTTTTTCAAGCCTGGTTTCTTACGTTCAACTTTACGTGAGTCACGTGTAAGAAGTCCTGCGCGTTTCAATGAATCGCGGAAGTCTGGGTCTACTTGAAGAAGGGCACGAGCGATACCGTGACGGATAGCTCCTGATTGACCAGCGTATCCACCACCTACAACGTTAACGAAAACGTCGTATGAACCTACAGTTGAAGTAACTGCGAATGGTTGGTTGATGACCAAACGAAGGTCAGCGTGTGGGATGTACTCTTCAACATCTTTTTGTTAACAGTGATTTTACCAGTTCCTGGAACAAGGCGAACGCGTGCAACAGCGTTTTTACGACGTCCAGTACCTGCATATTGTGCTTGTGACATACTTTATTGTTCCTTTCCTTAGATAAGTCCTGAAATATCAAGAACTTCTGGTTGTTGTGCAGCGTGAGTGTGCTCAGCTCCAACGAATACTTTCAATTTCATACCTTGAGCGCGGCCAAGAGTATTGTGTGGAAGCATACCTTTAACTGATTTCTCGATCAAACGTACTGCATTTTTAGAACGAAGTTCACCAGCAGAGATTGATTTCAATCCACCTGGGTGGTTTGAGTGAGTGTAGTAGATCTTATCAGTTGCTTTTTTACCAGTCAATTTAACTTTTTCAGCATTGATAACGATTACGAAGTCACCTGTATCAGTGTGAGGTGTGAAGGTTGGTTTGTTTTTTCCGCGAAGCACGCTTGCAACAACTGCTGAAAGGCGTCCAAGAGGTACATCAGTTGCGTCAACAACGTACCATTTGCGTTCTACTTGGCCTGGTTTAGCCATGAATGTAGTTTTGTTCATGATTTCTCCTATATGAATGTCGTTTTTGTTTACAGGGCGGATGTTCCGGTCCGCGAGTTATTTGAAAGGTTCCGGGGCCTTACAAATGGGGTAAACAATACCGCCTACTATTGTATCAAAATTCTAAGATAAAAGTCAACCGATTTGGAAAATTATTTGCGATTTTCTTTTCCTATGACAAATCCGATCAAGGCATTCGGACCGACGTGGGCAGAAATAACCGGGCCAAGGGGCATCACGAGAACTTCATCGATGCCATCAAGCGCAAGCATTTCTGCCTTCAACGCTTCGGCTCCTTCTAGATCGTTGGTATAAGAGACCAAGGCTGTGCTTTCACCGATATCGGTTTTGATCAACTCCAGTAATTCTCGGACGGCTTTTTTGCGTCCACGGACTTTCGTAATGGGCACTAATTTACCTTCTGCATCAATCCAGAGAATAGGCTTGATGCTGGCTAGACTTCCCATGATCGCAGCACTCTTAGAAAGACGACCGCCACGCATGAGGTGGTAGAGATCATCGACGAGGAAATAGGTCCGCAATTTTGGAGCTAGAGCCATGATCTCTTCTTTGGCTTCTGCTAATGAGCGACCCGCATCGCGCGCAGCTACCGCCCGCATGACCAGATAGCCCTCTCCAATCCCAGCAGCCTTCGGATCGACAATCTCAATCACGGCTTCCGGGTAGTCTTCTAAAACCAGGTCTCGTGCCATGACTGCACTCTGATAAGTCCCAGATAAGACCGATGAAAAGGCCACATAAAGCAGATCTTTTCCTTCTTTGGCAAATTGTTTAAAGGTTTCCTGAAATTGGCCCACATTGACCTGACTGGTTGTCGGTTTAGCCCCATTTTTCATGGCTTCTAAAAGCTCCGGGCTGGTCAATTGACCTTGGCCAACTGTCTGGTAAACCGTTCCATCTAACTCAATGGTCAAGCCAAGAATGGTCACCTGATGTTCCTTGGCCCAGTTCTGGTCTAAATCTGCGGTCGAATCGGTTAAAATAGCAAATGTCATTACTTGTCTCCCATCATTTCTTGTAATTGTCGCAATACTTGGTGATCGAGCGGTCGCATGGGTGGTTTTTGATCGTTGACCACTCGCTGTGCCTGATTGAGGCTTCCTTTGACGACTGCGACTCGTTTCTCTAACTCTCTCGCGGATACCCGAAGGGCTCCTTGAGCAAAGACGGTCCATTGCTCATTTAAGTCACTGGTTGCGACCGATACTTGGTGGAGGGGCGTGTTAAGCTCTGCAGCCAAGCGCTCGATATAGTCATCTGCCGTCTCATCCTCACCGGTAAAGACCACCTGAACATTGAACTCCTCATAGGTCTGCCGCACTCCTGGCATATACTGGGCATCAAAGACACAGATGACTTCGATTCCTTCAAAGCTAGCATAGTGACTCAGTTTTTGCAGGAGGATATTGCGAGCTGCATCGAGCTCACTTTTTGAAAGAGCTGGCGGGTCTCCTGCCAAAAGGCAATCATATTATAGCCGTCAACCAATAAGATTTTTCGTTTCATATCATTGCCTTTCTAGGATTATAGTCGATTGCGAAAGACCTCATACATAAGAATAGCTGCTGCCACGCTGGCATTGAGGCTTTGCACATGACCATTCATGGGAATGGTGATCATCTCATCGACTTGCTTTTTGATGTTGGCTGAGATCCCTTTTCCTTCATTGCCAATGATCAAGGCTAACTTGCCAGCCGTATTCCACTGGTGCGATGGCGTGCCGTTCATGTCGGTTCCAAAGATCCAGAAGCCCTCTTCCTTTAGCTTGTCTATGGTTTGGCTGAGATTGGTCACACGCGCAATGGGAATGTGTTCCACTGCTCCGGTAGAAGTTTTTGAAACCACTGGGGTTACCCCAACCGCCCGGTGCTTAGGAATGATGACTCCTGAGACATTGGTCGCATCAGCTGTCCGTAAGATAGATCCAAGATTGTGCGGATCTGTTAAACCATCGAGAATCAATAAAAGAGGGTTCTCTTCTTGGGCTGTCTGTTTCAGAATCACTGCCAAGTCTGTGTAAGCAAAGGCTGCCACACGAAGAACAAAGCCTTGGTGAACAGCTCCTTCTGTCATTTCCTGCAGGGTTTTCTTTGGCGTCCAAGAAATCGACACTTTTTCTCAGCTGCTAAGGCCTTGATTTTGTCGACATTTTTTCCTCGGAGGTCTTCTTGAATATATAATTTATTGCCTGTATTGGCTTGTAAAGCCTCGGTGACTGCGTGGACACCGTATACGATATCGTTATTTTCCATAGAACTAGTATACCACAAGAAAGGAGGATGATGCCAATTCATGATATAATGAAATCAAATCTATCTTAATGAACGAACCAAACTAGAAAGGAAGCCATGCCTCTTTTTCAACGAACCATCAAGCTCACCTTGGCCACCTGTTTAGCAGCGGCCCTTGCTTATGCTCTGGGCTTGACCTATGCCATCTCAGCTGGCGTCATTGCCATCTTGAGTATTTCTGATACGCGACGCAGTACCATTAAGCAGGCCTACCAGCGTTTTATGTCGACCTTACTGGCCCTTGTGATCGGAAGTCTCGCTTTTTCCTTTTTGGATTCAACCTTTGGTCACTGGGAGTCTTTATCGCTCTCTATGTTCCTTGCGCCTTCCTATTGGGTTGGCAGATCGGTATCACCCCTAGTACGGTGCTGGTCACCCACCTCTTGATTGAGCAGTCTACTTCCTGGGGACTCTTGCTCAATGAACTTGCTCTCTTTTGATAGGGACCAGCTTTGCCCTGCTGGCCAATCTCTATATGCCTTCTAATCAGGCTGCGATCGATCATTACCATGATGTTGTCGAAGACCAACTAAAGAAGATCCTTGGTCGTTTTGCGGAATTACTTGGAAAAGGGGATGGTCGCAATGATGCTCGCTTGATAAAGGAATTAGATAGCATCCTACAGGATGCCTTGAATCTAGTCTATCTGGACCATTCCAACCACCTCTTTCACCAAACCAACTACCATATTCACTACTTCGAAATGCGCAAGCGACAAAACGATATTCTGCGGGATATGGCAGAAAACGTCAATCGCTGTCAGTTAGCGGCGAGTGAAAGTATGATCCTGGCACAACTATTTAAGAAAACGGCTCAACAGTTAAGCCAAGAAAATCCTGCCCAAGATCTTCTTGATGATATTAGTCAGTATTTGGCGATTTTCCGCGAACGTCCTCTTCCTAAGACCCGTGAAGAATTCGAAACACGCGCCACCTTGCTCCAACTCTTAAGAGACTTAGAAACTTTCATCCAGGTCAAGGTTGATTTTTACCAACAATTCCATGAGGAAACAGAATAGACAAAGAAGCCCTTGCAAGATGCAAAGGCTTTTTATTAGGGCAGTTGTTGTAAACGCTTTCCTAAAATGGTATACTAGAACTGGAAAATAACTTTTAAGGAGGGTCTTCTATATGAAGTCTTCGTATAAGAAACATTTGTACACTACAACACTCAGCCTCTCCGCTGCTGTCTTGCTTTCCGTTATCGGTCATGGCCAAGCTTCAGCCGATAGCTTAGAAGCGCCTCAAACGGAACCAAGCACGATCCTTGAAGCGACACCTACTACTGAGCAACCTGTGACAGCTGATACTGCCAGTCCGGCTACAGCCACAGAAGTAACTCCTGCTAGTCCTGCAGAAACAGCAGTGACTTCTGATGTGGCTTCTAGTACAGAAGTTGCTCCAGCCGCTAGTCCAGTCACTAACCGTGCTACACCTACCACTGACCAAGCGACACGCTTGGAGAATAGCACCATTTATCTCTCTGAAAAGAGCACGATTGATGACAAGGTCCAAGATAAAGCTCAAGCTGCTGGCAAGATCAGCTGGACCTTGGACAACAAGCCTCTCTCTGAGTGGAAAACCTGGGATATGGAGACAGGAACACTGAGCAAGGATCCATTCCTTACTATCACAGAGACCGCAAACGGCAATGATCTGGATCTCCACATCGACGTGCAGGATCTCTTTGGTCAAGATCTTAGTCTTCGTAGCCCAAATAATATTCGCCGGACTTACCGCAACTACATCGGCAACCATGAACTAGTCGGGACCAATGCAGACTTGGGTGTGACCATCAATAAAACCCTTGTTTTTCGACCTTACCAAGACTACCATACACATGAAGAGATGCTGGCTGCCATCGAAAAATCCAAGGAAGAAGCGAAACCCGATCGTTTAGTACAGCTGGAAACTCTTGGAAAGAGTGCCCAAGGCCGGGATATGAAGATGGGAATCGTGAGCAAGGACCAAGCCAGCATCGATCACTACCTGTCTAGTACCAACCCTACAGCCTTGACTAAGCCAAGCGAAATGCTGGCCGCACTAAAAGACAAGACCTTGGATTACAAATTACCTGTCTTAGTCCACAACACCCACGCGGATGAGCAGCCAGGCATTGACATTATCACAGGCCTCTTCAATACCTTTGCGACCAAGGAAAAGGTGACCTTTAACACCACCGATGAAGCTGGAAATGCTAAAACAGTCACGCTAGATATTCCAACCCTGCTCAATAAATTCATCTTCTTATTTGACTTCACGGAAAACCCAGATGGGGATGCTCTCAACCTGCGGGCCCTAGCAAACGGGCTCGATCCAAACCGGGATGCCAGCTACCAAACAAATCCGGAAGTTCGCACGGTTATCCAAATGATCAACAAGTGGAATCCGATTGCTCTCTACGACTTACACGGTTTTGTCAAAGAATTCTTGATCGAACCTGCAACGCCACCACATGATCCGAACTTCGAATACGATCTTCTGTCAGACCTGATGCTAGAAAATGCCCATCATATGGGACGGGCAGGAGTTGCCAATTCTAAATACAATAGTTACATCATTCCAAAACTGGATTGGGGCGATGGCTGGGATGACTCCTTCTCTGGCTATACAGGAGTTTATGCTGTCTACCATGGTATCTTAGGCCATACTATCGAAATTCCGGAAGGAAATGAAGAATCCTACAAAGCAGGTCGCAATGCTGTCCTAGGCGGAATTGACTTCCTCAACCAAGATCCAGACCGTCTCCTTGAGATGCGTCTCAACTTCTACCTGCGCGGTCTCAATAAAACCGAAGATCCAAAAGCTGAAAATGAACTGGTCGGTCCAAATGGGGAAATCGTTGGACGTGTGAAAAATGGTCGTCCGAAATTCTTCCCAGACTACTACGTCATCCCAATGAGCCTCGACAAAGACAACGATGCCCAAGAAGCCTTTAATATGATCGACTACTTCAAACGCAATGGTGTCCTCGTCAAGGAACTCAAAGAAGATATTGGCAACTATAAAAAGGGGACTTAGTCATTGACATGGCCCAAGCCAAACGTGGCTATGCTAACCACATTCTCTACAAGGGCTCCAACGAATCTGCCTGGGCTGCTATGTACGCAGAGTTGCTGGTCAACTTCCCAGATATGAGAGGGTTCAAGTCCGAACCTGTCTTTGCGGATGGTCTTTTCAACGGAAAATTAGGAGAAGTCACCACCACCCGCGCCACTCGTACCTCTGAGATCGATCCAAAAGCTCCTTACTATGTGATAGCAAATACCTCAGCCAGTGCCGTTAAAGCTGTCAACCAGGCCATCGCGCAAGGTAAATCTGTCTATCTAACAGACGATGGCTACATTGTTGACCGCGATACCTTTGCTTCGCTCCTGCCAAACTATGCCATTTATGGTGATGCCCTCTACAAGGTACCAAGCGGCCCAACCTTGAAACCGATGAAGGTCTACTCTCCAAACTACCACTATAATTGGGCTGGAGTAGATGCGCCTGCTCATACTAGTTTAGTCCTTGAAAAATTAGGCTTCCAAATCGTCAATACGCCAGAAGAAGCGGATGTTGTTATTTTGGAAAGCAATCGCTTTGACGCTTCCATTTTTGGCAAGAAACCAACTCTCGTCATCGGCGGGGAAGCCATGCAGAAACTGGAAAAATTGGGAGTTCTTGCAGGATTTGACGCTGAAAAATTAAAAGGCGGTAGCGACTACGAGGGCTTGATGAAAGCGATCATTGATGATCAGGATCCATTGACCAGCGGATACAAGAAGAATACCCTCTTCTACTCCAACTCAGGAAACTGGATTGAAAAGGTTCCAGAGCATTTCAAAACCTTGATGAGCATCGCTTCAAGCGACTACTACATTGCTGGCTGGTGGCCAAAAATGAAGTCCTAGCCAATAAGGTTATGGCCATCTCTGGAGAACTGATGGGACAACCACTCTTTGTCTATGCAGGAAATCCAACCAATCGCCAACACCCTGTCCACTTCTTCCGTTGGGTAACCAACGCGATCTTTGGCAGCAAGTTGGCTAGCTTGATGGATTACGTTCCAGCTAAAGAACCAGACCAAGTGGTGGTTCCAATTCATAACCAAACAAGCAATCCACAGCCAATCTTAGCCAAGAAGGATACTCCTAAAGTGCTCCTTCCACAAAAAGAAATGACAACAAAAATGAAGAAAGCGTGCAAGCCTTGACTTACCAAGTAGGACAAAGCTTCCAAGAAAGTCCAGCCAAGGCACAATTGCCACAAACTGGAGAAGACACAACCGCGCACTTCGTTCTTTCAGGCTTCTTGCTAGCCGTTAGCGGAGGCTTCCTCCTCTTGAAAAAGAAAGAAGTTGAGTAAGTTCCAGATTTAGACCTGGATGACATGAAAAGAACCTTCGCAGATGCGAAGGTTCTTTCTATTCTGCCAATTCCAACACAACCGTTTGGTAAGGGTCAATTCGAGCACTTGGTCTCCTTCTTGGAATAATCCTGCTGTATTATTTAAAACGACTGTTTTAATCGGAGCTGGTAACTCCAAGGTGGCCTGGCGATTTTGGAAATTGCTGACAACCAAGAGACGTTTGTCCCCACGGCGTTCAAAGGCGATGATGTTTTCACGGTCGCGATACGCTGGGATCATATCTCCGAACCGGATGGTATTCCCATAGAGGGGATGGCGATACAAGGCCGTCAGCTGCCGGTAATAATTCAAGATAGAATTGGGATCCTTTTCCTGATCTTCCACATTAATGGCAACATCTGGTTTGGGACTAATCAACCAGGCTGGTCCATCACTAAAGCCCAGACCTGGCTCTGCTGACCATTGCATGGGTGTCCGCGCATTATCCCGGCTGTATTTGGCAATCGCTGCTAAGGCTTCTTCCTCGCTCAAACCAGCTTCTTTAGCAACATGGTAGCCATTGATAGTCGCAATATCATCAAAATCCTCCACCGATTCAAAGACTTGGTTTTCCATTCCAATTTCTTGGCCTTGATAGATAAACGGAATTCCCTTGCGTAAAACCTGAATGGTTCCCAAGGACTTTTTACTGGTATCGTTTACCGGACCTTCTGCGATATAGTGGGACACACCACGAGGTTCGTCGTGGTTTTCAATGATGGTCGAGAGCACCCCAATGCTATCCGCGCGCTCATGCGCTTGGAAAATACTTTCCTTGAGTTCATCTGCAGTTGGAAGAGCATGGTCGAACCAGCCTTTTCCTTCCTGACCCAGCATGGTTTGTTTGAAATCAAAGATGGAAGAGAAGACACCATCTTTTCCAATGAAGAAATGCAATTCTTCGTCGGTTTCATTGAAAACTTCCCCTACTGTGAAGGCATTGTACTTGGCGAAAGTACGCTCTTTAACTCTTGCAAGAAAGGTTCAATCGGTTGGGCATTGACTAGAGACTCCGGTACTGGAACCAGGCCATTGTCACGATTGGACGGAAGCGAACGCCATTCTAAATCTTTTTAATGTTGATAATAGCGTCGATCCGAAATCCCGCGATTCCCTTGTCCAACCACCAGTTGATCATCTTGTAAATCTCTTCGCGCAAGATAGGATTTTGCCAATTGAGATCTGGCTGATCCTTGTGGAAAGAATGGAGATAGTATTTATTAGTGCCAGGAACCGGTTCCCAAACACTGCCTCCAAAGTAACTTTCCCAGTTGTTGGGTTCCTTGTCACTTTCGATGAAATAAAAGTAATCCGCATAAGGACCATCTGGATCTGCTAGAGCTTTTTGGAACCATTCGTGATGGCTCGAACAGTGGTTAACCACCAAGTCCATAATGATAGAAATGCCCCGTTTCTTACCTTCAGCAATCAGCTCCTCCATATCTTCCATAGTCCCAAAAATAGGATCAATGGCATAATAGTCGGAAATATCATAACCCTGGTCAATAAAAGGGCTCTTGTAAATAGGGGATAACCAGAGAATGTCAATCCCTAAGTCTTGAAGGTAATCGAGTTTCTCCGTGATGCCTTTCAAATCTCCAACGCCATCACCATTGCTATCCTTAAAGCTTTTTGGGTAGATCTGATAAGCGACCTTCCCCTTCCACCAGTCTTTTTCCATGTTTTGTCTCCTTAAAATGAAAGAGACCGAGACATATCGTCTCAGTCTCTACAGTTTCAGTAGGTATTAGTATACTGTTTTTTCAGTTTCTTTGTCGAAGAAGTGAGCTTTGTTCAAGTCAAATCCAAGTTCGATGGTTTCACCAGTTCCAAGGTAGTCACGTGCATCTACTTTAGCGATGAATTCGTTGTCACCAACTTGGCAGTACAAGTGAGATTCTGAACCAAGCAATTCAGATACAGAGATGGTTGCTTTTACTACTGATTCTGGGAATGTTTCAAGGAAAGCAGCTTCTGTATTCACGTCTTCTGGACGGATACCAAAGATGATTTCTTTACCATCATAGCCTTTTTCACGAAGAACTTTCAAAGCACCTTCTGGAACTTTCAAATTCAAGCCATTGGCAACGATGTATCCACCTTCCAATTTCACGTTAATGAAGTTCATTGCAGGGCTTCCGATGAATCCAGCTACGAATTTGTTTACTGGGTTTTTGTACACTTCTTGTGGAGTTCCGATTTGTTCTACACGTCCAATTGTACCAGTACCTGCAGGGTTTTTAGTAGCTGACATGATAACGATACGGTCTGCAAGTGTCATCGCTTCTGTTTGGTCGTGAGTTACGTAGATAGTTGTAGCTCCGATACGACGGTGGATTTTAGCGATTTCAGCACGCATAGATACACGCAATTTTGCATCCAAGTTTGACAAAGGTTCGTCCATCAAGAATACCTTAGCATCACGGACGATCGCACGACCCATGGCCACACGTTGACGTTGACCACCAGAAAGGTCAGCTGGTTTACGATCCAAGAATTCTTTCAAACCAAGAATTTCAGCTGCTTCTTGTACACGTTTGTCGATGTCTTCTTTGCTGTATTTACGCAATTTCAAACCAAATGCCATGTTATCGTATACAGTCATGTGTGGGTAAAGAGCGTAGTTTTGGAATACCATGGCAATGTCACGGTCTTTAGGTGCCACGTTGTTTACAACAGTGCCATCGATTGAACATTCACCTTCTGTGATATCTTCAAGACCAGCGATCATACGAAGAGTTGTTGATTTACCACATCCTGAAGGACCTACGAAAACGATAAACTCTTTGTCTTTGATGTCCAAGTTGAAGTCTTCAACTGAGTAGTGTTCGCTGTTTGGATATTTTTGTAAATATTTTTAAGATTTAATTCTACCATGATGGTACTCCTTTGATTTTTATAGTTCTATTGTAAATGAAAACGTTTTACAAATCTATGGCAAGTCTCACAAAAAGAAAAAGAGTTTTGTGCAAGTTGCACAAAACTCTCGATTGATTCCGTTTAAATTACATCTTGTAAGACTAAATGGTAGCAAAGAGCCAGATCTGTCAGATTTTTCAACTGGAGACCCGTTAGCTCTTCCCACTTATCAATCTTGTATTGGAGCGAATTACGATGGAGATAGAGTTGCTGGGCGGCCTTGGTCACAACTGCCCCATTTTCCCAAAGAGCGACAATGATGTCTTGCAATTGATCTTGACTTTCAATCAACTGATGCAAGCGTGCCTTGATCGGGATGAGATCCAGATCTGCCTGCTCGATTCCCCACAGATAGAGTTGAGAAAAGCGATAGACACCTTGATGGCCTTCTCGAATCCAAGCTCGAAAGACAGCCTGTTCTGCTCGAATGACAGGAGACACTTTCCCCTCTTTAGACTCGGTCCATACTTGCCCGACCAGGATAGATAAACGAATATTGAAGTCATACTCCATGGCAGAGACGGTATCTTTTAAGATATCGGCCACAGGCAAAGACTGGTCTTGGTCCAGAATGAGCACATAATCTTGTCCGCTCAGTTGCAAAGTTGCTCGGAAATTGGGCAAGAGTGTCTGCATCATCTCTAGCCAAGAAGCCGTCCCTTCCGCTGTTGAATGCGAGAGGTGGCAATGGACGAGCTGCATTTTTTGATGACTTGAGGGACTTCTCCTTTCCATCGATCAGGTATTGGTACCAAGGATTAGGGGCAACCTCTTCTTCACTGCCCAACCAGGAAATCAATTGTTTTTCTCGCTCGGTTAGCTCTTCTTCCTTCAGCAGCAACCATTGATGAGCCCGAAGGGAATGGCTACATAACCAGCTGGTGGATTGGCTTGATCCGTCACCTCTGCATGAGGAAACCACTCTCTGATATTTTTCACTGCTTCCTTCCTTCTTCTACTTGCTGGATGCACCAGTCAATCAGCTCTTCTAGACGAGAGAGCTCCCCGTCATATGGAGATAGCCCATGACAGCCTCAAAGCCCGTCGACATGCGATAGGTCACGACATCCGCATTTTTGGCCTTAGTATGGCTATTGGTATTGCGACCGCGCTTATAGATCTCCAACTCTTTTTCCGTCAGAATTTCTTGCTCCAGCATGCTTTCAATCAAGTTAGCCTGAGCCCGAGCAGAGACATAGCGGGTGGCAGCCTGGTGAAGCTTATTGGGCTTGGTCATCCCTTGAAAGATCAGGTGTCTGCGAATATACATGGAATAGACCGCATCTCCCTCAAAGGCCAGGGCAATCCCATTGATTAGATTGACATCAATCACGAGTCCACCTTACACCTTCTTTTGTATCCAAGAGCTTGATTCCTTGCGCAGCCAATTCATCGCGAATGGCATCTGCTCGCGCAAAATCTTTCTTAGCCCGCGCTTCCTGACGTTCAGCAATCAAGGCTTCAATATCCGCATCCAAGACTTCTTCGACAAAGACCACTCCAAAGACTTCTAACATCTTGGTCAAGGCATCCTTGACGTCTTGGTTGTAGTGACCTGAATTGATCCATTTAGCTAATTCAAAGACGACAGTGATTCCGTTTGCCGCATTGATATCTTCATCCATAGCCGCGATAAACTTGTCCACAAAGCCTTGTAAGTCTGCTGGATCCACTTCTCCTGTGAACGGTTGCTCATAGGTGTTTTTCAAATACTTGAGGTTGGTCTCCGCATCGCGAACCGCTTTTTCTGTGAAGTTAATGGGCTTGCGGTAGTGCTGGGTTGCAAAGAAGAAACGAAGCACTTGGCCGTCGATAGTCTTCAATGCATCATGCACAGTGATAAAGTTGCCTAAGGACTTGGACATCTTGACATTATCAATATTGACAAAGCCATTGTGCATCCAGTAATTGGCAAAAGTTTTTCCGGTCTTAGCTTCTGATTGAGCGATTTCGTTGGTATGGTGCGGAAACTCAAGGTCAGCACCACCACCGTGGATATCAATAGTATCCCCTAAAATTCCCGTCGACATGACCGAACACTCGATGTGCCAACCAGGACGACCAGGTCCCCAAGGGCTGTCCCAGGAAATCTCTCCTGGTTTGGCAGCTTTCCAAAGGGCAAAGTCAACTGGATTTTCCTTGCGGGCTGTTTCCTCATCTGTCCGACCAGAAGCGCCTAGCTCCAAGTCTTCTAGAGTTTTGTTGGCTAATTTTGCATAGTTGTGGGATTTTTCCACACGGAAATAAACATCTCCTTGGCTCTCGTAGGCATAGCCTTTTTCGATCAAGTCAGCGACAAAACGGATGATGTCATCCATAAACTCGACCACACGAGGGTGACGGGTTGCAGGTTTGACCCCAAGAGCCGTCACATCCTCACGAAAGGCCGCAATGTACTTGTCTGCCACTTCCTGTGGCGTAATGCCTTCCTCTTTGGCACGATTAATGATCTTATCATCCACATCTGTAAAATTGGAAATGTAGGCAACTTCGTAGCCACGATACTCAAAGTAGCGACGAATCGTGTCAAAGGCCACCGTTGAGCGGGCATTCCCTACGTGGATATAGTTGTAAACCGTCGGACCACAAACATACATGCGGACCTTTCCTTCCTCGATGGGGACAAATTCTCGCAAATCACGAGACATGGTATCATAAATTTTTAACACGCTTCATTTCCTTTCTGTTTCTACTCTTTTGGCTTCAAATAAACCACCTGAGTCTGTTTGACAAAGCCAATCTTTTCATACAAACGTTTGGCACCTACATTGCTGTCTTCCACGGCAATCTGAAAGGACTTGTCATTTTGCTCAATGAGTTGGTTGACAAGAGATTTTGCCAGGTAGCTTCCATAGCCTTTTCCACGTTCATGTTCGGCTATTGCTAAACCATAGAGGTAATTCGTATTACTCGATAAATCAACTGTACAAGTTCCAATAACCTGACCGTTTTTAGCAAAATATATAGGCGACTTTCTGGATCTTTCAGAGCTTCAGCGACATATCTATCCACAACTTCTTTAGATTCATGCTCCTCTGAAAATGCCTGAAATTTCAACTGACTAATTTGATCCTGATACGAACGATCTGCTAACAAAACGTCCAGATTGGAAACAGTGGCTAACGGATAAGGTCTTCTATCCTTACCTAACCAGGTTTCTGTCTCTTCATCCTCGACCAGTCCCCAATTGCTGGCAAACTCAGGATGGCGCTCTAGAAAAACACGCTCTGTCTGAAAAGTCACAGACTCAATGGGATAAGATGCCGTTTCTGTCTCAAAACTTCTATACAAAGCACGCGCAATGCCTTGACGACGATGACTGGGGTGGACCAGAATCGCTACCTCCACATCTGGGTCATCTGCATAAACCGTTAATAGGCCAACAAGTTCACCTTTTTCATAATAAAGGAAAAAGGCGGGCATATCGGGATCAAAATTGAGCATATTGGAGAGATAAGGATCCCGAAAAGTTCCGTCATACTTCTGACAGATGGCAATAAGGGCCTTTGCTTCCCGTAGTTGGTGGTCATTCAATGTATTGGTTGCTTGAATCACGTAGCGATCTCCTTACAAGCTAGAAGACCGATGACTGGCTTCCTTAGCATGCTCCATCTTATTCACATAGTATTCGCGTTTTCTTCTTCTTGATGAATGATTGGCTCATCCTTCTTACCGTGAACACGAACAATCTTGGCAGGAATACCGACAACGGTCACATCACTCGGTACATCGGAGACGACGACCGCTCCCGCTCCTACTTTGGCCTTGGCCCCAATCTCAATCGGACCGATGACCTGAGCATGAGCAGAGACCAAGGCTCCTTCACGAACCGTTGGATGGCGTTTACCGACATCCTTCCCTGTTCCTCAAGGGTCACCCGTGGTAGAGCATGACGCCTTTTTCAACAATGGCCGTTTCCCCGATAACGAGGCCAGCTCCATGGTCGATAAAGACACCGGAAGCAATGGTCGCACCTGGATGGATTTCAATCTGGGTCCAAAAACGCCAGAACTGACTATGCATCCGCGCCAAGAGCTTAAAGCCATGGTTCCACAAAAAGTGGGAAACACGGTGAGCTGCCAGTGCTTTGACGCCCGGATAGGTCAAGAGGACCTCCAGCGAGGTACGCGCTGCTGGGTCATTTTCTTTTACAATATCGATGGTTTCACGCCACCATCCCATACCGTGCTCCTCCTTTTCTAATGATTATTCTGAATCTTTTTGTGTAATAGTAAAGTCTTTTTAGGTTTGTGGTCTTTATTGTGGTGACGAGGACGATCGCCATGGCGATGAGTTTTTCACCTTTTTCCTCGCTGTTTTCTGCTTTTGGCGGACGAGGGAGAAGAGCTTTCATCGAAGCATCGACACGACCTTTTTCATCGATCTTGATAATCTTCACATCGACTTCATCACCGATGGCTACCAAGTCTTCGACACGGTTGGTGCGCGTCCAAGCCATTTCAGAGATGTGTACGAGGGCATCTGTCTTGTCAAAGAGGTTGACAAAGGCACCAAATTTCTCGATACGAACCACTTTGGCATGGTAGACTTCATCCACTTTGGCTTCACGCACCAAACCAGCAATGATCTCTTTGGCACGGTTAATCGCATCTTGGTCGCTCGAGTAGATAGATACGTTACCTTCTTCGTCGATATCAATCTTAACGCCTGTTTCAGCGATGATCTTATCGATGGTTTCTCCACCCTTACCGATGACAATCTTAATTTTGTCGACATCAATCTTGATGGTATCAATTTTTGGAGCAGTTGGTGCCAATTCTGGACGCACTTCTGGAATCGTTGCTTCAATCACGTCAAGGATTTCAAAACGAGCTTTCTTGGCTTGGGCAAGCGCTTCTGTCAAGATTTCTGCAGTAATCCCTTGGATCTTGATATCCATTTGAAGGGCTGTGATCCCGTCACGAGTTCCAGCAACCTTGAAGTCCATATCTCCAAAGTGGTCTTCCAAACCTTGGATATCGGTCAATACTGTATAGTTGTTTCCATCTGAGATCAGACCCATGGCAATACCAGCTACTGGGGCCTTGATTGGCACACCACCAGCCATAAGGGCAAGTGTTCCTGCACAGATAGAGGCTTGAGATGAAGAACCATTTGATTCCAATACTTCTGCTACCAAACGAATCGCATATGGGAATTCTTCCAAGCTTGGCAATACTTGAGCAAGAGCACGCTCCCCAAGAGCACCGTGACCAATTTCACGACGACCAGGTGCACCGTAACGTCCAGTTTCCCTACAGAGTATTGTGGGAAGTTATAGTGGTGCATAAAGCGTTTCTTGTACTCTGGATCCAAACCATCGATGATTTGCGTTTCACCCATTGGCGCCAAAGTCAAGATAGAAAGAGCTTGGGTTTGTCCACGCGTGAAGAGACCTGAACCGTGTACGCGAGGAAGGAAGTCGACTTGTGCATCCAAAGGACGGATTTCATCGACCTTACGACCATCCGGACGAACCTTGTCTTCTGTGATCAGACGGCGCACTTCTGCGTGTTCCATTTGTTCCAAGATTTCAGCTACATCCCGCATGATGCGATCAAATTCTTCGTGGTCTGCATATTTTTCTTCGTAAACGGCTGTCACTTGGTCTTTAACCGCTTGAGTCGCAGCTTCACGAGCTAATTTTTCTTCTACTTGGACTGCTTTTTGGAGGTCACTGTTGTAGGCTGCAATGATTTCAGCCTGCAATTCAGCATCTACATGAAGCAATTCCACTTCTGCTTTTTCTTTACCGACTGCCGCAACGATTTCTTCTTGGAAGGCAATCAATTCTTTAACGGCTTCGTGCCCTTTAAGAAGAGCTTCCAACATGATTTCTTCCGACAATTCTTTGGCACCAGACTCTACCATGTTGATAGCGTGTTTGGTACCAGCTACTGTCAATTCAAGAAGAGAGCGCTCAGCTTGTTCTTGCGTTGGGTTGATGATGATTTCCCCGTCAACATAACCCACTTGTACCCCAGCGATTGGTCCGTCAAATGGAATATCTGAAATAGACAAGGCCAATGATGAACCAAACATGGCAGCCATTGGTGCAGATGCATTTTCATCGTAAGAAAGCACTGTGTTGATGACTTGCACTTCGTTACGGAAACCTTCCGCAAACATTGGACGGATCGGACGGTCGATCAAACGCGCTGTCAAAGTCGCATCTGTTGAAGGACGTCCTTCACGTTTCATAAAGCCACCAGGAAATTTCCCAGCCGCATACATTTTTTCTTCGTAGTTGACTTGAAGTGGGAAGAAATCCCCAGTTGCCATTTTCTTAGACATGACAGCTGCCGTCAAGACAGTTGACTCACCATAACGCACGACAACAGAGCCATTTGCTTGCTTAGCAACCTGACCGGTCTCTACGATTAACTCACGACCCGCAAAAGTCGTTTGAAACACTTGTTTTGTCATTTTAATCCCTTTGGATTGATAAAATTATACGACTTGCCTACAAAGATCAAGATACTAAGCCGTTAAGCAACTCAAAGGAAAATAGGAAATCGAACGACGGAGCGAACGCTCCTAGGTAGATTTATCTTTTCCACAGAGTTGTAGGCGGGTTCAATTACGCATGATAGCATTCGATTGACGCAGCACATCTATTTGTTATATCCTCATCTTTGTATCCAAGCACGTATACCTTTTATTTTAACATATTCAAGCCCAAAAGAAAAAGGCTTTACGGGCCTTTTTCTGCGAATCTTCCAAGAGACCTATATAAAAATTTTAGATCCAGGTATAGCTTCTATTTATTTTTAAGATTTCGCGAATTCTGTACTGTCGACATAAAAGCGTGTTTTATGGCTTCCACCCTTGTAGTTCTTATTGTTACGTTTCAAGACAAAACGTCTGTATGGATCGGAAGTACCTTGGATAGTCGTTGTCACTTCAACTGAATCTTCATTGACCACCCATTCATCAGGCGAAGGGATTTCCATCGGTGGCATCGCTCCTCCACGACCACCAGGTACAATTTCGTAGAAGGCCTTGTCTTTTGTCGAATAGAGCCAGCCGTCCTTCTTTTCGTTTGTCAGTTGGATGAGCTGGTCTTGTGACAGACTGCGGATAGAGTCCGATGTCTCTTCTGCATTCAATTTATCAATGACATCTTGCAGATTATAGGTTCCCGGCGTGTAGGTATTGTAGTAATCAATGAACATGTCTTGCGGGTAACCATCAACCGCACCGTGATCATTGTTCAACTCTAGCAAGCGAGTCGGTTGCACCTGAAGTGAATAGGTCAAAGACGCACTGTTTTCAATGATCGAGTAGATATCCGCTTGGTCCGCTTTTGACAAGGTCCCAATGGCTTCTTTATCATGCTCATCTGACTTAGCTTCTTCTGACTGTTCTTTTTCTTGCGCCTTGTCAGATGATTTTTGACCGATGAAGCTCCTACTGGACTGTGCTTACGCTCATAGCGTTTTGGGGCGCAGGCTGCTAGGAAATTACCGAACCAACTGTTAAGAATAAAATAATAAATTTTTTCACAATATCTCCTATTTTTTATCCTAGTCTATCAAAGGAAATCTATTTACTCAGTATCAATGAAGAGACCACTAGCAAATATAATTTTTGTTTTTCTAACCTTTTTAGTCTTCCTTATAGAACAAGTCGCTTTGATCTGAAATAACATTCTGACCCCAATAAATAATATCCTTACTATTATCAACAGAAAAATTTCCATATTTTAATGATGCAGGAAACTCTTGACCTGCTGGGAAAAAACTCATTGCTGAAGCACCAGCTGGGGCAGTTGAATGAACACTACTACTTAAGTATCCAAATTCATGATTAAAGCGGTCTACAACCTGATCTGTTGGTGCACCATTTATCTTTGATATACCGTTATCATCAAATGTTACACTCATTCCTTTCCCATTTCTCCAGGTCCCTGCAATACTTGAAAAATCACCGTTCTGAATTTCTTGAATATTCATTCCGCTGCTTTTCTTACTTGAGCTCACTGATTTAGAACCATCCACCCGCGTTGTGAATTCAAGGGCGATCCAGCCTTGTCCAGATTCCAATTTGCCCCAAGTATGACCATCTGCCTCTACGGTTTCCGTAATGGTGTGAATTCCTTTGCGATCATTCCTGCAGATGGAGCTGAGGTTGAGGGCTCTTTTCGAATACGGAGATCCGACACACTGACTTGCACTTGGAAGCTTTCCGATTTTTCTCTTCGGCTTTAGCTGTTGATTTGGAATCCCCTGAACCATCAAATTTTTTCCAGTCTAGCTTACTGAGGTTCAACTTCTTAGCTGAAATCCCAAGAGCTTGCTCTGCTGTTTGGTTTCCACCAATTTGAATGGTTGCTTTCTTTTCTTCCTTGGCTTCCCCTTTTCCTAGCGAATAAAGGGTCAATTCCATTTCTGGATTAAGGGATTGCCAAGTGGCGTAGACGATTTGCCCATTGTCAAAAACATCTAAGCTGGAGCGATAGCCACCTGCAGAAGCTACATAGGCTACATGGAGCAAGGTTGGCTGGTTATCTTTCAAATAATACACAGCAGCAATCGTTTTGCCATCCCCTATCAGCAGTTCGTCATTACCATCACGATTAAGATCCTCAAAAGCATATTGCCACTCATTGGTACTCCCAAGTGTTTGAAGGTTAAAGACATACGCATATTCTTCTGAAGTTGCTTCGATCTTCTTCAGTTCATTTTGTAAAGCCGTTTGGTCCTTAGTATTAATGGCAACCGCATAAGACTTATAGCGATCTAATACCTCTTGATAGTGCTTTTGACCTGTATCCTTCTTCTCTTTTTGACCGACGAAGAGCTTGCCGTTTTCGGTTTGCTTTGGCGTTCATAACGTTTGGGCGTGCAAGCTACTAGAGATAGCACGGATGCACCTGCTAATAGTGTAATCATAACCTTTTTCATAAAAAATTCCCCATTTAACTATCTTTTTCTTAAAATTATATCATTTTAGGCTGGGTTTCCCCAGCCTAAATAGAATTTTTATTTTGATTCGCGTTTGCGTTTCAATCCAACAAAACCTAGAGCTGCCATTGCTAGCCCCATAAGTCCAAGTGTACTTGTAGTTCCACCAGTTGATGGCAATTTCTTCATATTTGCTTGTTCTTCTTGAGCTGCAACTGGTGTGTTTGCACCAGGAGTTCCTGTTACGATTGGGACGATTGTCTTCATCACTTTGTTTTGAGTGGATTCATGACGAACTGGTTCGTTGCGACGAGTTTCTTCTTCGTGTTTGATACGTTCTTGTTCGAGACGAATTGCTTCTTCCAATTGTTTCGCTTTAACGAGTTTTTGATAAGCTTCGAAGACGCGAGTGTAATCTTCTTGAGCCACTTTCGCTTTTACTTTCAAAGCTTCAAGTTTTGCAACTTCTGTTTCAAGAGTTGCTTTAGCTTCAGCTGTTTTAGCTTTTGCTTCAGTTAGTGCTTTTTCAGCTTCAGCAAGTTTTGTAGGAGCATTCTTGAGCAATTCAAGATAATCTTTTGCGTCTTGTACGGCTTGTTCTGCTGATTTGACAGCTTGTTTAGCACGTTCAACTTTAGCTTTAGCTTCAGTTGTTGCAAGACCTTTTGCTTTCAAATCGTTTTCAGCGTCGATTGCTGTTTTAAGAGCAAGTTTAAGATCTTCTTCTTGAGCAATCAATTTAGCTTTAGCGTCTTTCAATCCAGATTCGCGTTGCGCACGAACTTGTTGCAAGTTTGTAAGATTTGATTGAGCGGTTGCCAGTTCTGCTCTAGCTGTTTCAAGAGCTTTAGCTGTCTCTGCTACTTTAGCTTGAGCTGCTGGAGTTTGTTCTTTGACCGCAAGTGCGTCATCGTATGCTTTTGAGCTTTCGCAATAGCATTTTGAGCAGCGTTCAATTTTGTTTGAGAGTCAACTTGAGCTTTTTTGCGGAAGCAAGATCATTTTCAGCAGGTTTAACGGCATTATCTGCCGCTGTTTTCTTATCTTTGCTGCCTGAAGGGCCTGTTCTTTCTCTGCAATCGAAGAAGTAAGGGATGCTTTATATTCAGCATCAGTACTAATATAGTCTGATTTATCTTCGTTCATAGCACGACTTGTTGACAAGATGTGGACTGCACCAGAACTTACGCCGATACCAATACCAGTTCCTTGAAGTGTGATTAAATGTTTTGTGTGACCGTTAGATTGGTCACCATCGGCAAACATCATTTTACGGATAGCGCTCGCAATGTCTTGTTTGATATTTAACATAGTGTATCCGTCAAAGTTTTCTTTATGCCATTCTGGTAAAAGTCCCCAAGAGATTCTCCCGCACCGTATTGTCCAAGAATTGAAGATAGATGTTCCCAATTTTTAAGAAAATTAAACTTATCTGGTGTCCCTCCATTATCCGCATAGAACTTAGAATATCTACGAGCGATAGTGTCAGCCATTTCTTGACCACCTACTGTCAATTGGAGCGGTTCAATTGTTTTACCAGGTTCGCGTTGTGACCAGTATTGTTGGTTAAGGTCGTTCAACATTTGAGAAGAAAATTCAGCAAGTTCTTTACGTTGAGCTGATGTAAGATTTGCAAGATCGATAACTTCTTTGTTAGAACCAATGCCTGTTTGGCTATATGCATCCCAGTCAATTTCTGGTTGCAATTTCATATATTCATCTTGATGAGCAATAAACCATTGGTAATCAGTAATATCATGTTTTGCATATTCTTTAGGAATAACAATTTTACGAATGGATTCGTCTTGCTTTAATTTGGCAAGTTTTTCTTGATACACTTTATTAGCATCGTCAAGTGCTTTTTGAGCAGCATCGACTTCGGCTTGTGCAACACCAGCTTTTGCTTTTGTTTCAGCAAGAGCTTGTTCTTTAGCTTCTACGTTAGCTTTTGCATCAGAGAGACCTTGTTCAAGTGCAGGAACGTTCTTTTCTGTGCGTTCTTTATCAAGAGCTGATTTTGTTTCGTTAATCTTAGCTTGACGAGATGCGTCGAATTGTTTTGCACGATTCAACTCATCTTGAGTCGCTTTGTGAGTTGATTCAGCGTCTTTTAATTTGTTCCCTGCAATCGTTACTGTCTCTTGTGCTTTGCTTAATGTCGTTTCATTGAGAGCTTGTTCTGCCTTCTTAACTTCTTCCTTGGCTAATTCTACTTTTACTTTTTCATTTTCTACTTGTTTAGTAGCCTCTTCATAAGCTTTTTCTGATTCAGATTCTGCTTTTTCAGCTGATTTCACACCTTCTTCAGCTGATTTCACAGTTTCTTCAGCCGATTTTACACCAGCCTCTTTTGTTTTAATGGTATCTTCAGCTTTTGCGATATTTTCTGGTGTTGCTTTTTCTGCAGCTTCCTTTGTTTTTCATAGTTTGCTGCAGTCGTTTTTCAGCGGCTTCAGCTTCCTAGCCTTTTGATCGGCCACGCTGACAACTTTTTCTTGTTCAGCTACTGATTTAGCTGCTTCATCAGCTTTCTCTTTTGCTGTATCAACTACCTCTTTTGTAACCTCAGCAGTATGATCGATATTTGAAACAGTTGCTGATGTCCCTGTCTGAGGTTGAGCAACTGACGCTTCTTCAGCTTGTACAACTGAAGTTACAGCAGTAGCGGCAATAATAGTAGCACCAATAGCAATACTTTTCTTTGTTGTTTTATTCATAATTATATTCCTTCTATTTTCTTCCCTACCTATTTATCCCGGATTTCTTATCTTCCATAACGAATATTCTCAAGTTCACTTGCTACAGCACGTGATGCAGCAGCTGCTTCTTGTGTTTCTGCAATTTGTCTAGCGCTTAAAATATTTGCATGTTCTTGAAGCTTGATCATTCGTTCTTGATTAATAATCTGCTCTTTTTCAAGTTCGATCATCTCTGCCTCAAAGGCTCGACGGGCTGCTCGGTCTAAATATGTATCGTATAGATTAATTGCTTCCTTTATATTATCTGCTTTGAAATTATTAAACGCGTGAATAAGATAGTTCACTGCATCTAGTGCATAATAATCTTTAGGGTACCATCCTTGACCAATTGCTACAGCTTGATTTCGGAAATTTTCCATCAAACGTCCCTCTTGCTGATAGGCCAATTCTAATCGTTGATTTTCTGCAACCACTGCTTGGTAATCTCTTAAATGCTGTTCATTTTTATTACGAATACCTTTATTCACAAACGCAATCATTAGTTCCAGCTTGTTTTGAATGATGAAATAGGTGGCTACAATTGATACTCCAAGTAGAATTAATGTTATAGGATTAGGAGTCAAAGCAAACGTAGAGGGAATACAAGTAAGATCCCTCCCATAATCAGTGTCGCCGGATAAATCCAGCTATCTTTTGAACCTTTCATACGACGATACAACAGAAATAAAAATCCTGATAAGAATATAACTTCAAAGATAATATCTCCGATTAATCGATTCACAGCACCAAGTAAGATGACATACAATAAATCCCTAATAGTATGGCAATACTTGAAAATACCATAATTGAAAAAGCAAGCTTTAGGGATTTATGAGACAATGTGTTATCGTTATATTCATCTTGTTGAATCAATTTGGCTGTTCTCATTTGATTAACAAGTGTAACTTGACGTGAACGGGCCTGAATAAATCCCAATATATTCTCACGGATTAGTTCTAGTTTCGAAACAATTTCTTCTCTTGTTTCCATATATAACCTCCTCTATCACTAATTAGCAACATTTTACTAAAATTTTGAATATAAGAATTGCCACAAAAATATCAAACAATTCTTATATTCTTTAGAGCCATTAGTGTTGAGTATTGCATGAAATGCAATACTCTGATGTACTAAGTATATCAGCAAAATTTCATTCCGCCTCCTACATAAATATAGTGGTTAGACTTAAGTTTTTAATCTTAACTTTTTCCAGCTCTTTTCAAGATTTTTACACAAGCATTTTCCCTCTCCCTCTATGTTTCTGCCCTTTTTCTGCTATACTTAGTATAGTTATTTGATCAAAAGGAGAACACTATGGAATTAAAAAACGTTCTGAATTTCCTGAGAACGAACTCTGGGACCTCACAGCCCTCTATCAAGACCAGGAAGACTTCTTGCGTGCCATTGAAAAAACGCGCGAGGAAATTAATGAATTTGTCCGTAACTATAAGGGCAAGCTCCACACTTTTGAAGACTTTGAAGCTGCCTTTACAGTCTTTGAACAAATTCAGATCCAACTCAGCCACATTGGTAACTACAGCTTTATGCCCCAAACGACGGACTTTGGCGATGAAGCTTTTGCGGAAATTGCCCAAGCAGGGATGGATTTCGAAACTTGGGCGAGCGTCGAACTTTCCTTCTTTGACGATGCTTTGGTAGAAGCGGATGAAGAAGTCCTTGAACGTCTCGGACAACTCCTCACCTCACTTTTGCCATTCGTCAGGCTAAAATCAAAAAGCTCACTACTTGGGAGCTGATGTGGAAAAACTCTGACCAACCTTGGTGAAGTCTTCTACGGACCGCAAGACATCTATACCAAGATGCGGGCGGGCGACTTTGAAATGGCTGATTTTGAAGTAGATGGAAAAGTTTACAAGAATAGCTTTGTCACCTATGAAAACTTCTATCAAAACCATGAGAATGCAGAAGTCCGTGGAAAGGCCTTTCGTTCCTTCTCAGAAGGTCTCCGCAAGCACCAAAACACGGCTGCTGCCACCTATCTAGCCCAAGTCAAGTCTGAAAACTGATCGCAGACATGCGAGGTTACGACTCAGTCTTTGACTATCTCTTAGCTGAGCAGGAAGTGGATCGGGCTATGTTTGATCGTCAGATTGACCTGATCATGAAGGACTTCGCTCCAGTCGCTCAAAAATTCCTCAAACACGTGGCCAAGGTCAACGGCCTTGAGAAAATGACCTTTGCTGATTGGAAGTTGGACTTGGACAGTGCGCTCAATCCAGATGTCACCATTGATGACGCTTATGACTTGGTCATGAAATCCGTGGCACCTCTTGGGGAAGAATATTCTCGCGAAATTGCCCGCTACCAAACCGAACGTTGGGTCGATTTTGCCGCCAATGAAGGCAAGGATTCCGGTGGTTATGCAGCCGATCCTTACCGTGTCCATCCTTATGTCCTCATGAGTTGGACAGGACGGATGAGCGATGTTTATACCCTAATCCACGAGATTGGACACTCTGGTCAATTCATCTTCTCAGACAACAACCAAAGCTACTTCAACGCCCACATGTCGACCTACTATGTGGAAGCTCCTTCTACCTTTAATGAGCTCCTCCTCAGCGACTACTTGGAACACCAGTTTGACGATCCTCGTCAAAAACGCTTTGCCCTAGCTCACCGCTTGACAGACACCTACTTCCACAACTTCATCACCCACTTGTTGGAAGCAGCCTTCCAACGCAAGGTCTACACCCTGATTGAAGAAGGTGGTACCTTCGGCGCTAGCAAGCTCAATAGCATCATGAAGGAAGTCTTGACCGAATTCTGGGGAGACGCCGTTGAAATCGATGACGATGCAGCTTTGACCTGGATGCGCCAAAGCCACTACTACATGGGACTTTACAGCTACACCTACTCAGCTGGCCTAGTTATCTCAACAGCAGGTTACCTGCACTTGAAGGACTCCGAAAACGGAGCAAAAGATTGGCTGGACCTCCTCAAATCAGGCGGTAGCAAGACCCCACTTGAGTCAGCTATGATTATCGGAGCAGATATTTCAACCGACAAACCACTTCGCGATACCATCCAATTCCTTTCAGACACTGTCGATCAAATCATTGCTTACAGTGCTGAGTTATGAGTATAAGCAAAAACAGATTGGATTTTTCCAATCTGTTTTGCTTATCCCCAAAAGCTATCTTCTTCAGCTTGATCTGAAGAGAAGAGCCAAACTTCTTTGATTTTCCCGTCTTCAATACGGAAGAGATCAATCCCGTTCATATTGAGTTCAGTACCATCAGCCCGTGTTCCAAGAAAAGTAACATTAGCTGCGACAAAATCCTTATTATCAGAAACCCAATTTGTTATCACCTTAAAGCTTCCATTAGTTTTCTCAGCAAATGTAGCTAGGTGAGATCCTAGTTGGTCCTTACCAACAACTGTACCAGATATACTATGAGTACCAGGTTGATGCCAGACAATATCGTCTGCCATCGTTTCAAAGACACCAGGAAAGTCACCAGCAATTAAAGCTTGGTTATAGGTATTGAAAATTTCTAAGTTTGTTGACATATCTATTCTCCATTTCATTTTTATGATATAATTTTAACAGTTACAAACAAAAAACAAGTAGACACTTTTTGATAGCTGGTATCAAAATCAATACTATTGTTGCTGCTAAAGGATAACTTTTTAAAAAATAGAAAGAAGATGTTTTATGCCAAATAAAGTGAGTGAGTATGGTATTTGTCCATTTGCGACAACGCAGAGGGTTTTAACAGGGAAATGGGCACTGGTAATCATTTATCAGTTAAGTACGGGTACTAAACGATTTAAAGAATTGCAGAGATTATTGCCTGGGATTACTCAAACTATTTTGACACGTCATCTCCGTCAATTAGAAAAGGATAAGATTGTTCAACGAAAGGTCTATGCGGAAGTTCCCCACGAGTTGAGTACAGCTTAACCGAAATAGGGCAGGAATTCAAAGTTGTCTTAGATGCTGTGGAGAACTGGGGTCTGGATTATATCAAGTTGCTAAAAATGTAGAGGTTTTGACCATGTATCAAGAATTACAAAGTAAAGTGACAGAAGAAAAACCAAGCTATCGTCAAGAAGAAATCCAGTGGTTGCTAGAACATTTGAGAGATCCCTCGCCCGAAATTCGCGATGATCTCGTTTTTACCAGCTTGGCTAGAGGGATTCAAGAAGAACTGTTTACACAGGAACAATTTCATTTCATTGCTGAGACGATCTCATCCAATGAAGGAGTAGAAAAAGAGATTGATAAGATTGGGCTATCAACACTTGAGCGTTCTTTTAAAGCCCTTGTTTATGCCAACCTCCTATCTGCAGATGCCAACCCGCAATCAATTTTTTATCAAAGATTAAAAGCCGATATAAGATATATTTTACTGGATCAAGGTTTACATTATCTTGAAAAAGAAAAGGATACAACAGGTTTTTCCAGTCAGTATGGTTGGGTTCACGCTTTTGCGCATGGAGCTGACCTCTTGACAGAAGTGGTTTGTCATCCAGACTTTCCTAATGACAAAGTTCATGAAGTATTGAACATACTTGGCCAAGTCTTTAGAAGAATTTCAATTCGTTTTACCTCTGATGAGGATTGGCGTTTAGCTAGAGTGCTCTATGAACCTATTTTGCAAGGAAAAATCGAGCAAGAACAAGTAGCTTCTTGGATAAAGACGCTTGACTTTCCAATAGACGAAAGGGAAGATTTTTATAAATTTTCCAACCTTAGATCCTGTCTGTTAGAAGTCTATATTCAACTTGACCAAAGAAACTTTTACAAGATGAGTTAAAAGTGGCCATTCAATCTTTTCAATACTAACTGTTGATAGTGAAAGTTAAACTCTCCAAAATATTCTAAGTCACTTTTCGTGAAAAATTATTGAAGATAAAAGAGCCTTGCTCCTCATATAAAAGGACAGGGCTCTTTCTTTGGATATAAAAAGCACTCCTATTTTACCAATGGAAGTGCTTAGGATATTAACTCAATTCAGCCACAATGGCCTTAATTTGTGCTGCGGTGTGTACCCCTGCTACTTGTTTGACAACCTGCCCATCTTTTTGAAGAGCAAGGTTGGGATTGACATAATGCCGAAAGCACGCGCTGTTTCAGGATTTTCGTCCACATCCATTTTCAGGATTTTTAACTCATCTTCCGAGAGTTCTTCCGATAATTTTTCTAAGATAGGAGCTTGCATGCGACATGGACCACACCAGGTTGCCCAAAAGTCTACCAAGACTAATCCTTCTTTCGTTTCTGCTTCAAATGTTGCATCTGTAATTGCTTTTACCATTGTTTTTCTCCTTTAGTTTTTGTATTGATCGAGGTCTTGCTTCATCAAATAGAAGAAGACATCTCCGTAAGTTCCGTGGTAATCGAGTTCGTGCCCATTATAGGTCAATTTTTGTACGGGATAGTAATCCGCTACACCAATCAAGCAAGCTTGTTGGGAGCGTTCAAACTCTTCATAGGAATCAAAATGCATGACTCTTTCATGTTTTGCACCATCTAGATATGTAATTTCAATCATATCAGTAACCTCTATTTCTTAAGATGTATCTATTGTAACTCCGTTCATTACATCTGTCAAACAAAACGACTTCCTCAGAATGATGGATCTTGTGCGATAACAAAAGACAAGAAAACAGCCCTCTGAATTCAGAGGGCTCCATTCTTGCTGGATAAAACGTTTCTAGACAAGGTAACAAACCGAAGATTGCACCGGATTTCTTCTGAAAACAAAAAATCTCCCCGAAGGGAGATAGTTCTGGTCTATTTTACCTTACGGTGCTAGGAACCGAAGCCTCGATATACTCGAGTATATCGAGGCAAGGTGACAACGCAGCGTAAGTGGAAAATAGAGCAGATTAACGACGAAGTCCAAGAGAGTTGATTAACTCACGGTAACGGTTAACGTCGTTTGTACGAAGGTAAGCCAACAAGTTACGACGGCGACCGATTTTCTTCATCAAACCACGGTAAGTAGCGTGGTCTTTTTGTGTTGTTTGATGTGTTCGTTCAAGTGGTTGATTTCCCAAGTAAGGACAGCAACTTGTACTTCTACTGAACCAGTGTCACCTTCGTGACGTGCGTATTGTGCAATAATTTCATTTTTTCTCTTTTGAGATTGCCATGATAAGCTCCTTTTCTTTATGCTCTATCCGAGTGGCAGGTTTGGCATATCCTGCTACCAAGAAAGAGTTAGTTGTCTATTCGACCTTCTTATTCTACCAAGATTTCATCTTTCTGTCAAACACTTATGTTTCCTTCGAGATGGATTTTTAAGATGAACCTCACGAATTTGAACGGTTTGATGGATCATTCTTCTAGACAGTTATTCAAAAGACAAATATCTTTTAAGATATTTGCCTTTTAACTATATGAATCTTATTTCTCTTTCCGTTTACCACGCAAAAGCAATGCCAATGAAAAGACTGCTAAGAGGGCACCGAGTATGGTCAACCCGTAAGCAACAACTTCACCAGTTGATGGAAGAATTTTTTCTTTCCTTCTTTTGGTGTAGTTGGAGTTTCTGGTTTTTCCGGTGTGCTTGGCGGCGTTGTTGGTGGTGTCGTCGGTGGAGTTGTAGGAGGTGTTGTTGGTGGTGTCGTTGGTGGGGTCGTAGGAGGAGTCGTTGGCGGTGTGCTTGGTGGTGTGGTAGGAGGTGTTGTTGGTGGCGTATGACGGTTGGTTACCGTGAAACCATCAATGTTGCTTGTATAACCTGCTACTGGATCCTCTGTAATCGTGTAGGCGATCTTCTTGCCTTCCTTGTATACAGGTAGATCCGTGAAGCTTGCCTGCCAATTATCAGTAGCTGTGATTTCTTTTACAGCCACTTCTTGACCATCCGCAAGGAGACGAACTGTGATTTTTTCAGGACGAAGACCATTTTTATTGTCTGCATCATCCCAGATCTTCTTGACCGCTACTTCCGTTACTTCTGGTGTGCGGCTATTGGTAATCACTACATTTCCCTTGTTACTGTCATCAACCGTACTAGTATAGCCTTTGACTGTTCCAACTTCTTTCACTTGGTACTGAATCTCTTTGCCTTTCGCTTTTAGAGGTAAATTGCTAAAGGTATGAGTCCAGTTATTTTTAGCAGAAAGTTCCACTTCTTTTCCTTGAGCTTTGCCGTCTGCATAAAGCTGTACCTTAATGGTGTTTGGACGTTTCCCATCTTGGTCATTGTTGTCTTCCCAACGTTTTGTAACAGTGACGCTGGTTTTACCTGGCTTGTAGCTATTGGTAATAGTTGTTCCATCAATCGCAGCAGAGTAATTGGCTACTGTGTCTTCTGTGACTGTGTAGACAATTTGTTTACCGTTATTGTATTTTGGAAGATTGGTAAAGACTGTCTTCCAATCAGTCGCTGCACTTAGCTCTTGGCTAGCTACTTCTGTACCATCTGCAAGGAGACGAACAGTGACCTTGTCAGGACGAATGCCATCTTGGTTATCATTGTCTTTCCAAACTTTCGTTACTGGAATCTCAACAACTTCTGGTGTCCGACTGTTGGTAATATTGGTTCCTTCAATAGTCGCTTCATAGCCTTCAACAGGTTCTTCTGAAACAGTGTAGGCAATGACATTGCCAGCATCATCGACCACATCGAGATTATCAAACTGATAAGCCCAAGTTCCTGTAGCATCTGGTTTCACTTCTTTAGAAGCGACTTTGACACCATTTGCTAGGAGATTGACGGTGATTTTTGATGGACGCTTGCCATCTTGGTTGTCATTGTCATTCCATGTCTTTTGACCAGCAACGCTTGTTTTTTCTTTTTGGTTTACGACATCACGAGAAATCGCGAGGTCATTTCCAAAATCATCCTTGCTGATCTTGATAGGTTCTTCAGAGAGCACATAGCCTGTCGGAGCTTGAATTTCTTTAACCGTATAAGCCTGCTTGATCAAGCCCGTAATGGTGCCAACACCATTCTCATCTGTCGTAATGGTTCCAACTTGCTCACCTGTATCATCTGCTGTCACAGCAAAAACAGCACCTGCAAGAGCCTGACCATTTTCACCTTTTTATGAATAGTGAAGGAGTATTTCTCACCATTGAAGTCTCCATCAAGGAATTGATACAGAATATCTGCAACCTTATTTTGCTCCTTGATTTCTGTAGCTGTCATCTTCGCATTGTTTTTGTAGGAAGTATTGATGGCTGGGACCTTGTCCAAATAGACATCATAGCGAATTGTCATTCCTTGTTCAGGAGCTAGATCACCGATATGAACTGTTAAAGAACGCCCATCAGCACTGACAACAGGGGAATAATTCTTGGTGACGTTGGTAGTGTCTCTTAAGTGATAGGCACCATCTTCGTTATCGATCTGCCAAGTTCCTGTATGGATGTTGACAGAATCTGCTTTGATCTTACCATCTGTAAAGACCAATTGGTCTTTAATATCAATATTATGAAGGGCAGTGTGACCTTGATTAATGTTCAAGGTATAGGTCAATTTTAATTTATTATCTGAGTTGGTCCAACCCCATTTGCTAAAGACTTCTGGAGTAGGAGGATTTTCACCCGGGTTCACCCCTTTGTAATCGATATTCCCACCTGAAATCACTTTCTTATCGATCGTGAGAGTAAAATCAAGTGTCTTTTGACCTTTGACGACTTGGTGGTCTACACGCGCAAAGAAACGCAGTTTCCTGTCACATTAGCCATTCTTTCAGGATAATCCGTATAGGTTACAGTAATGACTTTTCGTTGATCATCTACCGTTGCTGTCGCAACTTTTTGACCACTTGGATCCAGCAGGTCGATGGTGTCCGTTTCAAAGACCTTAAAGTCATCTCCAAGTTGAATAACGGTCTGATCTCCCTTTTACACGTCCATTCGGCAACACAAAGTTTGCTTCAACTTGAAAACTCTCCCAAACACCGAGTGGATCTGTAATCGCTCCACCAGTTGATTTCGATATGTTTACAGACGTCACAACATCATTGATCGTATCTGCATGGACTTTAGCTGGACTATTGGGTTTGGCAAATCCTAAAGCCGCTAATAAAAATAGGGCAACTGTTGTCACAACAGAATAGAGCCACTTTTTCATAAACGATTTTTCTCCTTTTTCTACGTTTACTAGATAAGGTATGTGAGTCGAAAAATTATCACTACATATTGTGATTTTATACACAACCTATCTTGTTTCATTATAATCGATTTACTTTGAGAAGACAAGCTAATATATATGCTTTTTGTATTTTAAGTACATTTTTTTGAAACAAAGAAAAATAGAGAGTAGGACAGAAATCGGTAATTCGTTAGAATTCGATTTTGTCGTCCCACCTCCGCACAGTTGAGTAGGGCTGTAAAGCTGATGAAATCAGCGTAGTAGAGCCCACTCAACCACTGCGTCTTGTTCGACAATCTAAAAATAATTTAGAGGCTAGGACTTTTGTCCCAGCCTCTTGGTTTTTGCTTATAAGGGAACTCCGAAGACCTCTAGGGACTTGAGTTCAGAAGGATGGAGTCTCCGCCATTCTCCCAATTGAAGAGTCGGATCTAGCGTTAGAGGACCCATTGAGATCCGCTCTAAATCCACCACTTCCTTGCCACAGGCAGCGACCATGCGCTTGACCTGATGGAATTTTCCTTCAGCGATTTCGATTTCGATATAGGAGCTGGCATTTGCCTCATTTACCTCTAAGATCTGCAATCGTGCAGGCAAGGTCGTGAAGTCTTTGAGGGCAATGCCTGCTTCAAAACGGGCTACATCTGCCTCATCCATGATCCCAGCCACTTGGGCACGGTAGATCTTCGACACATGCTTCTTCGGCGAAAGCATGGCATGAGCGAGCTTGCCATTATTGGTCAAAAGGAGCAAACCATGGGTATCGATATCTAAGCGTCCGACAGGAAAAACTTCCTTGTGACGGGCTGTCTCATCCAATAGATCCAAGACAGTTTGGTGGTGATCATCTTCAGTCGCTGAGATGACTCCAGCTGGTTTATTGAGCAGATAATACACGAAGGTTTCATGGACCAGGTCTTCTCCCATAAAGGTCACCTGATCCTTGTCTGGATCAATCTGTAGTTTTCCTGCTGTCTCTTTTTTTCCATTTACTGCGATTTTCTTTTGCTTGAGGAGTTGTTTGACCTCGGACCTGCTCCCCACGCCACAATCCACTAAAAATTTATCTAGTCGCATGATTACTTCCCGCTCTTTCGTACAATCCAAAGACCAAAAAGGAAACCAGGATCATGAGGATACCAGAAAATCCAAAAATGAAGACTGGAGCAGATGAGATCGTCCCTAATAGACTAAGGACAAAGGTCGTTGCGATCGAACCTGTACTACATCCCAAAACCGCAATGGACGTTGCCTGACTTAATACTCCAGCTGGCATCTTATCAGATAAGACATTGTAAACTGTTGTCAAAGCCACACTGTAGGCGAAGCCAGAAGCAATTGTTACAAGGGCAAGAATCAAGAGATTTGGAGAGACCCCGATCAACATTTGGGCCACACCATAAGCTACTCCCGAAACCAATAATAAACGATCACGGAATAGATAGGTCAAGGGCGAGAAGGCCAAACCTGCCAAGATCCCAACAAATTGCATGGCTGCTAATATAACCCCAGCAGTTTGGGCAGTGCCATGTCCAACTTGTTCTACCACACTTGGAATCCGAACGGTGATCATGACATTGGACAAGACGATAGCTGCCGCAACGACCGCTAAGCCGAGCGTAGTCCGCCATTGTCCCCCGTCATCTTCACATCCTTGTGTTTTTCCTCCACTGCTTCCGTCGTAGATCCATAAGGCACAAATAAGAGATACAAAAGTAAGATAGGAATACTGATGCCGTAAACGAGAAAGGCAGCCTGCCAGCCAAAGCGAATCAAAAGGCTGACTCCAAAGGTTAAAACGGCCGTCCCTACAACCTCTGCAGAACCACGAATGCCAAGGGTTTGGACGCGTTCTTTTCCTTTATAGCGCTCACTGATAATCGCAATGGCAGAAACATTGAGCAAACCAACTGCCATCCCAAAAATAATCCGAGACAAAAAGACAACCGGATAAGCGGGACTGATTAAGGGAATAAAGCCACATAGAGCATAAGCAACTAAGCCTGTCACAATCATCTGACGCTCTGAAAATAGGCGTCCAATCCATTTATTGAAGATGAGTGAAACCATGATCCCGGCAGAAGGAAGCGAGACCAAGAGCTCAATCATGCTGTGAGGAATTCCCTTGTAATAGGCAAACATGGCCGACTGCGCACTCGAAATCGAAAACGAGGTCGTCAAAATAAATGAAAGCGCGAGAATACTCACTTTCTCCATGATTTTTTCATTATTCTATCCTTTAAACTAATCTTTTTTCACACTCCTCCTATAATAACACGAGCTAGTGACAGGACGCAATAGATTGAATTAAAAAACGAAATGATTTCTCCATCATTTCGTTCGTGCTAGTAATTGTGAGGCGAAGACTCCCGTTAGGACCATCAAAGCACCAATCCAGACAAAGAGCAGGTGATTAGAGGGAGCTAGTGGCGTCACCAACTGGATGAAGAAAGAAGAGAGGGCTGACCCGAGATTGCAGCCAATCAAGACCAGCGAAGTCGCAAGGTTCAGGAGATTGGTCGGGATTTTTTCAGATAAGTGATAGAAGATACTGGTGACCCCGTACTGTAGGTAAATCCTGCCAAGAGGGTTCCTAGAACCAAGCTCCACAACTGTCCGGACAAACCAATCAAGGCCAGAGCTAGACCAAAACCAAAGCACATGATCATGAGCAAGTTCTTTTTGAAAACATGTGTCAAACTGGCAAAGCCCACTCCTGCTACAATCCCTGTCAATTGCATCAGACTTAGGACGGTTCCAGCTGTTGTCGCCGTTCCCATACGAGCGTCAACGATGATATCCGGCACGCGCAGGCTGATAATAGAATTGAAACAAATGATGATACCAGCAATCACAGCTAGCATTAGACTAAAACGCCATTGAGGGGGCGAAGACGTGCGGAACCTTTCTTTTTCTCCTTCAAGCTAGCCTGTTTTTTCTCCTTAGGATAAGGGACAAAAAGGATATAGAGGAGTAAAATCAAGTAACCACCACCATATACGGCAAAGATCGCTGGCCAGCCTAGGGGTAAGAGTTGTCCCACCATAAAGGTCAAGATGGCAGAACCCACTACTTCAGCAGACCCCGATAGCCCAGCATCCGGGTCTTGTCATTGCCTGAGTAACGCTCACTGATAATTGAAATGGCCTTGGCATTGATCATTCCTGTCCCCAAGCCAAAGATCAGACGACTTAGAAAGATGAGAGGATAGTCCTGTACGACCAAAGGCAAGAGGCCACTAGTTGAAAAGAGCAAGAGCCCTGCGACAATCATCTGGCGCTCACTCATCCACCGCTCGATCACGCTATTTAAAAGGAGCATGGCCACGACCGCAAAGGCTGGCAGGAAACCAAGAGTTCCACCTGGCTTGCTGTATAGCCAAATTGGCTAAAATAAGCCTTCATAGCCGGCAAACCGGCTGTAATTGAAAAGGATGAGATCAGCATGAGCGACAAGCTCAAGAGACTGATTCTTTCCATTGTTTTTTCATTTTTTATTTCCTACACTTTACTGGTAACATTCTGATTTTACTAGGTTTTTCAGAAAAAATTCAAACTAGTATTTTCAATAGAATCCTAGTATAATCAATTTAGAAATAGAAAAACAGGACATTTGTCCTATTTTAGGAGATTAAGATGAAAAAAATTTCCCCATCTACAAGACTCAAGGAAATCATCACAGACTACCAATTGGACCAGATCTTTCCGGGCGACTGCCTCAGCCAGCTGGACCTCGTCCTCTATCAGGCTGGAGATTATATCTGCCGCCAAGGTTCTGAGCAAGATGTCATTCCTTATTTTCTCAAAGGCCGGCTCAAGATCGTCCACAGTCTTGAAAATGGCAGCGACACCATCCTTGAAATCCAAGAAAAACCTGGACTCTTAGGAGAGATTGAGCTCCTGCTCGATCGAGTCTGTATCACATCGGTCATTGCAGACCAAGACTCGCTAGTCGTCCAGTTCCCAGCCCAGCACTTTAAGAAGCGCCTCCTGCTTGATCCAACCTTTTGCGCTCTACGGCCAAGACCTTGGCTGAGAAATTGCACCAGATCAACTATTTGGCTCCTGCCAACTTTCATTATTCGGTCAAGGAACGCCTAGCTACGCATTTTCTGGAACATTGCGATGAAAATGGGACCCTCAAGCCCAAAATGAATCAACTAGCCCTGCGTTTTGGGATCAGCTACCGCCACCTTAGCCGTGTCATCAAGCAGATGATCGAAGAGGGCTTAGTCCAAAGAGAAGGACGAATCTATACGATTTTAGATGCAAAAAGGATAAATGATTTGTCCATCAAACATGCGGAAACCGTCGACAGATAACTTTAATTTTAGGCTCTTTGTGTTATCATGGAGGGTAGAAAGAAAGTGAGAGTAAAACGATGAAAGCAATTGAAAAAGTTACAAGAGCGTCCCATTTGATTGATATGGATGACATTATCCGCGAAGGAAATCCAACACTTCGAGCTGTTGCAGAAGACGTGACCTTCCCTTTGTCTGATCAGGAAATTATCCTAGGTGAAAAAATGATGCAATTCTTGCACCATTCTCAAGACCCTGTTATGGCTGAAAAACTTGGCCTCCGTGGAGGAGTGGGGCTCGCTGCCCCTCAGCTGGATATCTCTAAACGAATCATCGCTGTTTTGGTTCCCAATCCAGAAGATGCCGATGGCAACCCACCAAAAGAAGCCTATAGCCTTCAAGAAGTCATGTACAATCCAAAGGTTGTCGCCCATTCTGTTCAAGATGCAGCGCTTGGCGACGGGGAAGGCTGTCTCTCTGTAGACCGCAACGTCCCAGGCTATGTGGTTCGCCATGCCCGCGTGACGGTTGAGTATTTCACAAAAGATGGGGAAAAGAAACGCATCAAACTCAAAGGCTACAACTCCATCGTCGTTCAACATGAAATCGACCACACCAACGGCATCATGTTCTATGACCGCATCAACCCAAACAACCCATTTGAAATCAAAGAAGGCCTTTTGATATTAGAATAAGATACAAAGGGCGTAAATGACAAAAATACCTAACTGAGAAAGCTCTCGGTTAGGTATTTTTGTTATTTTTGCCTTGCCTTTATTCGAAAACTTATGTATGATAGCACGCGCCATGCTAATAAAGAAGTCCAAGGCAATTCCTAGGGTAATCATTCTGACAATCCACACCAACCAGATTGGTCGTCTTACCTTTGCATCAGCATATCCTAAATGATCAAGTGCTACAAACATCAATAGATAGCATACTATTTCTAACGGAATGCGAAGTTTAGCTTTTTCAGACTGAAGCCTTTCAACCAATTCCATAGTAAATCCCACAACGTCGGATTATCCTCAGGTTCATCCTCCCAGTATTCCTTGCTTTTCGTTTTCAAATACAAGAGATAGCCCACTTCTGTCAGCAACTGAGTAAAGGCATAGCTGAATAATATGCTTACGGATACTCCTAGCACCACGCCAAAATAGCCAGTAAGAGTCGCTCCTATCATGAAGCAGACGAAGATGATCGTTAGGGCATTGCTACTATAACTACTTGATTTTGCGAAATAATTTCCCAAAGTTCTAATTGGTGAAAAGCCAATCTTTAACTGCTTCTTAAGCCAAAAATAATGATAAATAAAGCCCAATAAGGTACAAATCACAAGAAAAGGAATGACGATGAAACCATATTTCGGGAAACCTACTTCAAATTCCTTATTTGCCAGAGCAGAAACAATGATGAGCAAGCCCATGACTTGGAGCGATAAAAACATTCCTGCATAGGTGAATAAGAGTAGAGTCGTTGACAATACTTGTCTTCTATATATAAATGCCCCATTAACGGCAAGAAAAATGCAATAATATGGTAAAGACAATAGACAACGAGGATATCAAAAACCAATGACTAAATGGTTTTATACCTTTCGATACATCATACGAATAAAAGCAAAGGATTTCAATTGCGAACAGAAATACGCCTGCCAACGAATTGATCATCATAGCCGCAGAAGCGCGTGTATTGGCTAAACTTTTAAAATAGACTTTATTAGCCTGCTCAATATCAACTTTCTTTTCGTTTTTCATGACATGCTCCTTTCTAGGAAATTATTCCAGGGGCTCTTCTAAACTCTACAAAAGCAAGAAACTTTCAAAACCATCTTATCTTCTCATGACAAAACATACCTTCCATCATACCTGATTTTACTTTGATGATCAAGTTTTGACCAAAAAGTATCCAACTTCTTAACAGTTGGATACTTTTTACCTTTTATTTGTTAGCGCAGTGGTTGATTGGAACTACTCCTACCTGCGGTACTCGTACTTCCTGATCAACTGGGCGGGGACTAAAAGGTCCGGTGGACCTTTTGCCCGAGCCTTAAATCCAAAAGCGAGGTAGAAATCAAACTCTTCGAGTTATTGATTTCTGTCTCTTAGCACAGCGGTTGATTGACGGTACTTGAACCTTTCGGTTCTTCGTCCAGTCTAATCAACTGTGCGGGGCAGGACTACGAAATCGAGACTGCGTCTACCGATTTCTGTCCTGCTCCCTATATTGCCCAATCTCCGTTGCGGAAGACTGGGACGCGGGTGCCGTCTTCTCGGATGCCGTCGATATTCATTTGATTTGAGCCGATCATGAAGTCGACGTGAACGTCTGAGCGGTTAAGGCCGGCTGCTTCGAGTTCTTCTTCCGTGAACTCTGCACCACCTTCTACGCTGGTTGCATAGGCTGCCCCGATGGCCAAGTGGTTAGAGGCATTTTCATCAAAGAGAGTGTTAAAGAAGGTAATGCCTGATTGGGAAATTGGGCTTGGATCTGGTACGAGGGCACATTCACCCAAGGCACGCGCTCCCTTGTTTTTGAAGACCAAATCTTTCATGACTTGATCGCCTTTTTCAGCTGTGATATCCACAATTTCTCCATTTTCAAAAGTCACTTTGATCCCTTCGATGATGTTTCCGTTGTAGCTAAGCGGTTTTGTAGAGGTGACATAACCTTCTGCGCGACGGAAGTCAGGAGCTGTGAAGACCTCTTCTGTCGGCATGTTTGGCAAGAAGCTTTCACCTTGGGCATTGATGGCTCCGGCAGATTCCCAGACGTGATTTTTCGGCAAGCCAAGAGTCAAATCGGTGCCAGGCGCTGTGTAGTGAAGGGCTGAGAATTGTTCCTTATTTAGTGTATCTGCCTTGCTCTTGAGAATAGCTGCATGCTCTTCCCAAGCCTTGACTGGATCTTCCTCATAGACCCGGCAGGTCTTGAAGATTTGATCCCACAGGAGATCCACTGCTTCTTCATCGCTCGTCGCATTTGGGAAGACCTTTTTCGCCCATTCTAAACCTGCTGCAGCCGCCACTGTCCAGCTGACCTTGTTGGATTGAGTAGCGATGCGCATTGGTTTCATGGCTATGCCCAAAGCCTTGGCAGAGGCAGAAAGCTTCTCTGCCTCGACACCATTTAAGGCACCTGGATCAGATGAACGCACACCCAAGCGACTGGCCTTGTGTTCCAAGAGGTAGTTCATTTCCGCAATCTTGTAGTCCGGTACATTGTCCAAACGATCCATCGGTGCATGGAGGAATTTTTCCCGGGTAGTAAAATCATCTGCCCATTGGACAATAACTTCGTGCGCCCCCAAAGCATAGGCTTCCTTCACGATCAAGTGGGCCAATTCTCTTTGTTCCACATCGATGTTCAAGACCAAGGTATGGCCAGGTTGCACGTTGATACCGTTCGCCACTAACAATTTAGCGTATTTTTCGAGATTTTCTTTAAAATTTGGTAAAACCATTGTTTTCTCCTTCATAAGTGAATAATCTTCTCCTAGTATACCATAAGTCCATGTAGAATTCTTTTAGAACATAAACAACCTTTTTTAATATAAAATAGGTTAAGTGATTCTGAAAAGAAATAAAAATGAGTTCTTTTAGAACGAATCAAGAAATACCGAAACTTTCCGCTGTGAGAAAAGTGAGAGTGGGACAGTTGAGTAGGGCTGTAAAGCTGATGAAATCAGCGTAGTAGAGCCCACTCAACCACTGCGTCTTGCTCGACAATCCAAAATAATTGAGAGGCTAGGACTTTTGTCCCAGCCTCTTTTTCTTGTTCCTTCTAGCTTAAGGAAGAACATAGCCTTGATCATCTACCGTATGGGGATGTTCAGTATTGCCATTCTCTCTCAAGGCTTCCAAATCTTGATCCAAAATCGAATTGTAATCCGTACTACCTTCACGGGTTACCCGAGTCGATACTTGGCGCAAGAGTTTTTCATTAAGATTGCGGACCCAGCGACCATTACTATGGTCATTGGCACGCATATAATTCCCTTTCACAATCTCTCCGTAAAGGGCTTCATTGACTTGGTAGCCTTGCTTACGCAATCCTAACAGACCGATCTCAACGATCTCATCTGGGCTGTAGTCTTCAAAATCAAATGTAGTCGGAATCCGGCTTTGCAGACCTGAATTGACCTGCAAGAAGTCGTGCATCTCTTTCGTGTAACCAGCAAAGATAATGACGATATCGCGGCGGTGGTCCTCCATAAATTTGAGGACTTCATCCAAGGCTTCTTTCCCAAAATCATCATTTACACCGGTATAGAGCGTGTAGGCCTCATCGATAAAGAGGACCCCACCCAGTGCACTCTCCAAAACTTCACGCGTCTTCAAGGCTGTTTGACCTTGGTAGCCTCCAACCAGATTGCTCCGCGAAACTTCGATGAACTTCTTCTGCTTGATAACCCCTTTTGGAAGAGGATATTGCCCAAAATGCGGGCCACGGTGGTCTTCCCTGTACCAGGATTTCCAAGAAAGAGAGAGTGCAAGGTCGTATCTTCAACGATGCCACCTTGTTCAGCCCGTTTTTGGTTGAACTCAGCCATGGCCACGAATTGTTCAACTTGCTCTTTCACCTTAGCAATTCCAACCAAACGGTTGAGGGCAGCCATCCCATCTTCTTCCTTGTCGGCTCCTGCTTGATACTTACCTTGGTTAAGGACAGCATCGATATCGCTATTGAGGATGGTCTCAATATCGTCGGAACCTTGGGCCACCACCCGATCTGCCATGGTCTTGGTCAATTGTTCATCCAGGTTACGGATCCAGCGACCATTGCTCTTATCTAGCGAGCCATCATAAGCCCGCTTAACATGCCGCGCATAGTAATCCCGGTCTTCGAGCTTGTAGTCTCCTTTGCTTAGGATCATTTCGCCTAGTTGGACAATCTCATCTCCTGTGAAATCTTCAAAGATGAAATTATTTGGCACCCGAGAACGAAGGCCTGGATTGGTCTTTAAGAACTCCTCCATTTCCTTGGTATAGCCGGCAAAGATAATCATGATGTCGTCACGATTGTCCTCCATAAATTTGAGGATGGTATTGATCGCCTCGATCCCAAAGTCCGCACCGCTGTCCTTTTATCCAAGCTATAGGCTTCATCAATAAAGAGGATGCCTCCTCGCGCTTTTTCAAGCAGAGCTTGGGTCTGTTCAGCTGTTCCTCCAATATTCGAAGAGATCAGATCGGACTCCGTTGCTTCCACGAAACGGAATTCTTCCCCTGAGAGAACACCCGCATCAAAGAGCACTTGTCCCAACAGACGGGCCACAGTGGTTTTCCCTGTACCAGGATTTCCCATAAAGGCAGCGTGAAGGGTTTGTTTTTCAGGAGCCTTGCCACTAGCGATTCGTTTCTTGTTAAATTCCACCATGTTGATCATTTTCTTGATCTCATGTTTGACTTTTTCAAGACCAATCAGGCTATTGAGTTCTTGAAGAGCATCTTGTTTCTTCTCTGGTCCAGAGTCTCTTGCGGTGGTTGGAGCCACCGTTGCATCCGTCGCCTGTCCCGTAGGAACGACTTGCGCATTGCCCTTGGCCACTTCTCTGCCAACAAGATAGTCACAGTCATCCTCGATTTCCTTGGTCAGATCACGCGCATCGCCCTGCCTATAGGTCACGGTGCCCACCTTCGCAAAAGCTCCACCTTGAAGCCGTATATTGGGATCCGCAATCTTATGACAAATCATATGCTCAGCCATCAGCACACCATCATCAAAAACTCCAAATGAAATGGTTTGAGCATTCTCATTCAAGAAGGTTGTTTCTCCAGTCAGGGAAGCAAAGGATTCTTCATAGACGCATAAAAATTCTGAAAATGTAGCTTGATGAGCTCGGATCATACTATTGTATGAATTGATGGAGGTCATATGATCCGAATCCGAATTGAATTGAACATTATTATCAAGACAGACCCCAGTACCAGTAGGCAACTCAATTTTACAGTTTTCAGACTCCCAGATGACATTCCTCAACCAAACTGGTGGAAAGTCCTTTCCAGATCCCCGCCTGTAATCGTTGAATATTTTGCGATCACTTCTGAGTCCTTGGCATGGATCGTATTATTCCCAAATATTTCAATATGGACATTTTCTAAGGTCAATTTAGATCCTTCTGACAGATCAATCTTAGAAAAAATCGTTGAATTGCGAATAGACAATTCCGAAGCGGACATACCGATGGCACTTTGGTGTTTTTCCGGAACCTTCATCCCGACTCCTTCCAGTGTCAACTTCGAATGCGTATCCATATAGATAAAAATTCATTATTTGTTGGAGTGGTTGCTTCAAAATAGACCTGTTTACAGATGATATCTGAGCTATTCCATAAGAGCAAGGTAGTGTAATTCCCACCAACTTTAAACCACAGATCTTCAAATGTCACCTGAGCTCCTCTACAAATCGGAAGGAAGCCTCAATCGTGTTGTTAAACATGCGCCCATTGCCATTTGGATTTGGGACCACATGCCCCACAAAATGAAGGTTCTTGTCGATCTCGATCACTTTATTTGTCGGCCATTGAAAGACATACCCATTTTCAAACTCGATGGTATCACCATCCTGCGCTTTTTCAAGCGCATCCATAAAGTTCCAACTATTATTGTAAGGCCCTACTAAATATCTTGCCACGCGCTTTTCCTCTGTTTCATTTTTTCTGTTTCCTTGTTACAAACACTTGTCACTAAAAATTGTAACACAATCCAGTGCCAAAGAAAACACTTATCCGGTCTGAACGGACTGAAAAGAGGCTGGGACAAAAGTCCTAGCCTCTCAATTGACTTTGGATTGTCGAGCAAGACGCAGTAGTTGAGTGGGCTCTACTACGCTGATTTCATCAGCTTTACAGCCCTACTCAACTGTGCAGAGGTGGGACGACGAAATCGAATTCTAACGAATTACCGATTTCTGTCCCACTCTCTGTCATCTACTCTTTCAAGGCTGAACATAAGCTGGCTAGAGCAATCGCTCCTGAGAGCATAGCGGTAGATGGGAGGAGCACATAGTCTGCTACTAACGAATCTTAAGCACGCAGGTCCTCCATCAAGTCTGAAACTGATTCAAAGGGTTGACTCATATTCCGATTTTGCTCTACATCCGTTACGACTTGGAGCAACTTCCCATTATCATCTAATCGAACATCAAAAGGTAAGCCCTGATATTGAATAGCCTGACGGAGAAAAATGTTGATGGCTGTTGTCATATCCATCCCTAAATGATTAAAAATCTGTTGGGCCTGTTCCTTAACCTCACTATCCAAACGAATACTCATACTCGTCTTAGACATACTCTCACCTTCTTTCTATTGATTATTATAACAAAAAGAAGGATATTGTAAATACAAAAGATATACAATTGCATTTTAATATTGATGATTAAGGCAATTCTTATGACTTACTCTCTATAAATTTTTTGACCATAAGTAAAATTTCTTTTTCTAATCCTTTTATCTGATCCGATTCCCATTTAGTTTTTTCTGTTATGCTAGCCATTATTTGTAATTTTAAACTCTGACGATCAAAAATTCCTTCCCACTGTTTATATTTTGCACTCGGAACTAAATTCCCAAATTTCGAATTTTGACTATCTGTAATGATACAAAGGTTCCCAAAGGAGTGTAAGAATTGATCATCCATTTTCTCAACTCTTTCATCACTATTTGGATGTTGCGGAAACCAATGCTCTATAGAACGACGATATGCAAATTTGAACTGATCAAATTTTATACCTTTATACTTTCTTCCTAATTCTTCACGGTTTTTCCACAAGATGTAATCAACAAAATTGAATGCATAAACAGGAATATCACCATATTTCTTGATCATATCTTCCTCGGTGAATAATCTTCCCTCAGCAAATCTTACAGCCATTATTTCAAGAAAATCCTTAAAATAAGAACCAAATTCCGGTTGATCTAACTCTTCAATATGGTTGAAGAGGAATCGCAAACTTTCATATAACCAACGACTATCACGATTGGCAGTGAAAGTCACAGCAAACATAGATTGAAGAAGAATGATGTTTTTGTTCATTTCTGAATCTGAAAATGTATTCTTAGTAAAGCGTTCTTCAACTATGTAATGCTCTTTTGCTTTTCCATTTGGCTGGTATTCATAGTAAGTACCCTTCTGCAAAAACCATTCATCCTTATTTCTGCTTGAAGAATCCATATTTGAATTTCTAACAATGAAATTATCAAAAATATGTTTCATTCTAAGAAGGAATTCACTGAACTCAATAACCCAAGTCTCATTTTTATTTTTTATATCAAATAGAGTTAAGAGTTTCTTATCATCTAACTGAACCTCACTGGTATCCTTACCTTCCCAAATTGCCAATACATGGAGTAAAAACGTCGGAAAATCAATAACTTGGGTATAGTCACCAAAATCTTTTTCTGATTCTGTAATTTTTTCATTGACCTTTATTCCTAATATATCTGATAACTTTCTTCTTTCATTTTGATAAAAATCAATGTCATCATAAATATTATGAAAGGAGTAATTTGAAAAGTGCCATCCGAAAATACGTTCACGCTCCTGAAAATTATCTGCCCTCTTCCGCCTCATCTTAAATTGACTTGCTACTGGCTTATCAAACTCTGCGCAAGCATCCCAGATTCTTGCAAACTTTTGAGCCATTTCTTGATCTATACCGAACTTAGCCATCATTTGCGCCTTAAGAATCTCATGAGCCTCTAGTTGTTCTCCTCGAGAATTGAAACGTTCGAAATAAAGATTCAAATCTAAATCTTTAGGAAGAATACTACGAAAAATGATGACTTTATTAAAAGATAATCAACGAAGGGCTGAGGTTCAAGTTGGCGCTCTCCTAGCACTTTTTCAAGGCATCTTTAGCATGTCTGTAACCTCTAGTTAATTCATTTTCATCGTCCTCAGAAATTTTTTCATTGATAAATAGTTTTTGAATATTATCGTTTGATTTCTTCCGAGCTGGGAAGGTAAGATTGACAGCTTTCAATCTATCAAAACCAAACTCATGCTTCAAAGCTAAGGCAATCAAATTAAGTGCTGTTGTCCGTTGTTGCCCATCTATTATTTTGAAAAGATCATTCTCTTCATTAACAACTAATGTTCCAATATAATAATTGTCTCTCTTTTCTTGAAAAGCATCTGCCACATCGTTCAATAATTGTTCAATTTCATCATAAGTCCAAGCAAAATTTCTCTGATAAAGAGGAATAGCATAGGTATCTTCATTTAACAAACGGTTAACGGATAAGCTTATATGTGTTTCTACCATTTATCTTTTTCCTCTTCTATAATTTGTTCCATCGTATAATTTTCAAATAATTCTCTATCTATCTTAACCATGAAATCATTCGGAGTCACAGCATGGGCTAAAACTTGAAATAGTTTTTGAACTTCTCTTTGTCTGAACTTCCCGCCTGCAGCGTAGTTTCCTACAGTAGCGTCATATATGGCTCGAGACTTCACACGGGGTAGTAAGCCCAAATAAACAAGGTTTCTACTATTTCCTTTGATAGCTTATCTTTTCCAAATCTCTCCGCAAAGAGAGAACAAATGTTTAGAAACAGATTGTGGCACTTGCGATAGCGCCCTTTGAACTATTGTAAATTTTTAACATACCTTCAGGGTAATCTGAACCATTTTCTTCACTCTTAGGATCATTAAAAATTCCTAACTGTTTATTTAAAACATCTATATGATCTTTAATCATTTGATGAACAGATTCAATATATTCAAAAAATTTGCTTCCATCTATGATTGGCATAGTAATTGACATAGGGAAGTTTTCAATATGACGATATAATTCTAGGTATGGAAAATTCTGATTTAAATCAACACCTTTAAAATCGTCAATAAAATCTTCTGTAAAACGCAGATAAGAACCATAACGCTTGTTAGTTAGTCCTGTTTCTCCCCTAGACCAACGTCTCATACGGAAAAGATGCTTATCAAATAAATCTTTCAGACTTAAATCGTCATCTTCCACAAACTGCTCCCATTTCTCAACAATTTTTTCATCTTCTGAGTCTTGTTGTCGCAGATGATAGGCTTTGAGTAAATCATGAGGTTCTAAAGATTTTCCACGATTATTCTGAGAATCAAATAATTGAAAGGCTTCTGCCAAACGTTCCTCTGGCATGATGATACAAGAAATAGAACAATTTTCCAATAAAAATTCGCAAATATCTTTTGCCTGGCTTGTACCAACCAATTGAGTTAAATTTTCCCACTCGTTATAATTTTCGCTTGCATGATAGCAGGATATCTCTCCAAATTCAGCACCTAAAAGTTGATTAGCGCCTTCATAATCCTTTAACTTTTCTAATGAATGAAGAAACAAGGAAATAGAAATTAGTCGTTGTTGCCCATCTACAATATCTAAGTATCCACCATTATCATGAAAGATAACAGAGCCAACTTGATATTCCTTTTTTTCCATAGCATCTCGTAAATCATAAAAAGATTACGAATATGCTTTCTGTTCCACTTATAAGGTCTTTGATAAGAAGGAATCCGCAAATTCCCTTCTTTCAATAGCTCTCCAACCTTTTTTGAAGTAAATTGAATACTCATTTTATCTGCCTTTATCGTATTTTTTAAAAACTACAAATTCATATGAATCTGTAGTTAAGGGTAGCTAATTCTTTTGAATAAAAATCATTTATCCATCAAAACAAATCATCAAACAAACTCAACTGATTATCCTCTGGCATATTGCCCAGAATGCCCATTTCATCCATCTTTTCAACCAGGGTTGAGGAGACACCGCCACGCTTACGGAGCTCCGTCTTAGAAAGGAATTCTCCTTCTTCACGCGCCCGCACGATTTGCTTGGCAACGTTCTCTCCTAGACCATCCATCGCGACAAATGGTGGAATGAGGGTGTCCCCATCGATCAAGAATTCTGTTGCCTGACTGCGATAGAGGTCGAGCTTGCCAAACTTGAAGCCCCGCTCCCACATTTCATTGACAATCTCAAGGGTGGTGTAGAGATCGATCTCGACGTTGGAAGCTTCATTGTTCTTGCGTTTCTCAGCGATTTCCTTCATCCGCGCTTTCACGGCTTCAAGGCCTGCTCCCATGGTCTTGATGTCAAAGGCCTTGGCCCGAATCGAGAAGTAAGCACAGTAGTAGTAAAGTGGATGGTGCACCTTAAAGTAGGCCACACGAAGGGCCATCATAACATAGGCTGCCGCATGGGCTTTCGGGAACATGTACTTGATCTTCCCACAGGACTCGATGTACCATTCAGGGACATTGTTTTCCTTCATGGCTTGGATGTAGCCATTGCGCTCTTCTTCTGAGATCTTGAGCCACATGCCTTTCCGCACGCGCTCCATGATAGTAAAGGCCATCTTAGGCTTGAGCCCCGCGTGCATGAGGTACACCATGATGTCGTCCCGACACCCGATAACGGTCGATAGATCGGCAATGCCCGCCTTGATCAAGTCTTGGGCATTTCCCAACCACACGTCGGTACCGTGAGACAGACCAGAAAGCTGAAGTAACTCTGCGAAGGTCGTCGGATGGGTCTCTTCGACCATGCCCCGAACAAAGTTGGTCCCAAACTCTGGAATCCCCAACATCCCTGTCGGTGTTCCGATCTGCTCGGCTGTTACCCCTAGCACTTCCGTCCCAGAAAAGAGGGCCATGACCCCTGGATCATCCATAGGGATATCGTTCGGATCAATACCTGACAAGTCCTGGAGCTTGCGAATCATGGTCGGATCATCGTGTCCCAGCACATCGAGCTTGAGGACGTTCTCATCGATATCGTGGAAGTTAAAGTGAGTGGTCTGCCATTCAGCTGTCACATCATCTGCCGGATACTGGACTGGAGTAAAGTCATAGACATCCATATAGTTTGGAATAACAACGATTCCCCGGGTGCTGACCGGTCGTCCGTTTGACCCCAGCGGCACCTTGGGCCAGACGTTCGACCTCGGCATCTCGGTAGTACTTGCCAAAATCACGCTCATAGCCCTTGACAAAACCATAAGCAGTTTTAGCTGCGACCGTACCTACCGTTCCTGCCCGAAAGGCATATTCTTCCCCAAAGATATCACGAACATCCAAGTGGGCGCTGGGCTGGTCTTCCCAGAGAAGTTCAAATCGATATCGGGTACCTTGTCCCCATCAAAACCAAGGAAGGTTTCAAAGGGAATATCCTGCCCGTTTTTGCTAAGCTGGTGTCCACAGTTTGGACAGTCCTTATTGGGCATATCAAAGCCTGAACCATAAGAACCATCCGTGATAAACTCACTGTACTGACACTGACCACAGACATAGTGAGGCGAGAGCGGATTGACCTCGGTAATCCCAATCATGGTCGCAACGAAACTGGATCCAACAGACCCACGGGAACCAACCAAGTAACCTCGTTCATTGGAACGATGCACTAGCATTTGCGAAGCCAGATAAATCACGGCAAATCCATTCCCCAAGATAGAGGTCAATTCCTTTTCAATCCGCAGATCGACAATATCAGGGAGCGGATTACCATAGATCTCAAAGGCTCGCTGATAGGTCAATTCCGCAACCGTCTCTTCGGCCTTGTCGATAAAGGGCGTATAGAGGTCGCCCTTTACTACTTCGACCGGCTCAAAGGTCTCTGCCAGCACATTGGTATTTTCAATAACAATCTTGCGCGCCAAGTCTTCTCCCAAAAGGCAAATTCATCCAGCATTTCATTGGTGGTTCTGAAATGTGCTTTAGGAAGTGGCGCTGGCTGGGCATCTTCTCCGTGCCCGATGGTCCGGTTGATCATGGCCCCTTGACCGAGACTACGGACAATGATCTCCCGATAGATCTCATCTTCCGGCTCCAGATAGTGGACATTCCCTGTCGCAAGAACAGGCTTGCCAAGACGATCTCCCACTTCGATCAAGCTCTTGATAATGGTCTGGAGCTCCTCCATGTCCTTGACCTGCTCCTTGGCAATGAGAGGCGCATAGATAGCCGGTGGCATAACCTCGATAAAGTCGTAGTACTTAGCCACTTCGACCGCCGCATCCACACCTTGTGACATGACCGCATCAAAGACTTCCCTTCTGAGCAGGCCGATCCAAGGATCAAGCCCTCGCGGTGGGCGTCCAGCACGGTCTTGGGAATCCGTGGGACTCCTTCGAAATACTTGGTCCCAGAAAGTGAAACCAGTTTAAACATGTTCTTAAGGCCGGTCTGGTTCTTGACATAGAGAGTCGCATGCTTGACCCGGGCCTTCTTATAAGAATTCTCATCAATCAAATCGATATTCAGATCCTTGAGATTGGTCACCCCATGCTTTTCAGCGACATCTTTGATAAAGATAAAGAGCAGGCGCCCTGTCGCTTCCGCATCGTAGTTGGCCATGTGGTGGTGCTCCAAGCCCACTCCAAACCGCTTGGTCAAAGGTCCCAAGCCATGCCGTTTAAAATCTGGATAGAGGTTACGGGCAAATTCCAGGGTATCGATGACCGGCTGGGTGATCTTAGCCAGGCCATGACGCTCATAGTTGGCATTCATAAAGCCTACGTCAAAGGTGGCATTGTGGGCAACGAGAACGGTTCCCTCACAGAAGGCCTGAAATTCCTTCAAGACCTGCACCAAGGGCTTGGCCCCACGGACATGCTCATTGGTGATCCCTGTCAATTGGGTTGTAAAGGCCGACAAAGGATGGCCCGGATCGATAAATTCGTCAAACTCCTCAATGACATTGCCCTTGTACATCTTAGAAGCGGCGACCTGGATCAAGTCATTGTAAATGGCCGAAAGTCCCGTCGTTTCCACGTCAAAGACTACATAAGTTGCTTCATTGAGGTCCAAGTCCACCTCGTTATAGGTGATGGGCACCTTGTCCTCTACGATATTGGCTTCCATCCCATAGATCAGCTGGATCCCAGCTTTCTTGGCTGCTTTAAAGCCATGTGGGAAGCTCTGCACATTGCCATGGTCGGTGATGGCCACCGCCTTGTGGCCCCACTCAGCTGCCTTGGCAACCAGCTCTTCGACTTCCGGCAGGGCATCCATAGTGGACATATTGGTATGGGCGTGGAATTCCACCCGGCGCTCACCTTCTGGCATCAGGTCCTTGCGGGTATAATGCACGACTTCCTGGATGTCTTGGACATTCATAGTCAAGTCGCGGGTGAAATTGTTCATTTCGATATTTCCCGCACCCGGAGCCAGCTGTTCTTCTTGATCATGTCAAACTTCTGAGCTTCTTCCTCATTTTTGACCCATTTCTGAAGGGAAAAACTAGAGGTATAATCGGTCATCTTAAAGCTGATCAAGACCCGACCGGTCCGTGTCACCTTGTGCTCCACGTCAAAGACCACACCCTCAAAGACAATTCGGTTCTCTTCTGTCGTAATCTCGATCATCGGAGTGATCTCAGCCTTGTCTAGCTTAGGTTTAGCCGCAGCCTTCTTAGCCTTGAAATCAAAGGCCGGCTTTTCTTCAACCACGGGTGGTGGAGCCATCTGGGCCAAGGATTCCATGGCTCGCAAGGTCTCTTCATTGGCCGCTTGGAAGATCTTTTCATTTTCCTGCTCAAAGCGCGCCACTTCTTGCTCTGTCAGCGCATCATCAGACTCTACCCGACAGGTGAAATGCGGAAAACCGAAGGCTTCCAACTGCTTGGCAAGGTTGGGCAAATGGTTCTTACGAAAATGCTCTGTATCGACCGAAGAAGGCCCTGAGATGATCAATTCCTGCCCTTCCGCGCGTACCTGCAAGTCTTGGTAGAGCCCCTTAAAACCTTGACTGGCGCAAGGGCCATCCTCAAAGACCTCACGATAGTAGGCCTGCAATAAATCAGCAGAAAAGTCCGGATTGGCCACCTGGATGGTAAAGGTTGCCTGGTTTCCTGTCTTTGAAAATTCATCCTTCAAGCGTTGGCGCAATTCCTTAAACAGAGCAATCGGCAATACTTCGGCAAAAGCAAAGCGAAACTCCCAGACCCGACTGACCTTGTGCACCACGACTTCTTGAATCTCCGCATGCAAAAGGCACTGGAAGATCGCATCTCCAGCGGCATATCCAGCTGATCCATTAAAATTTCAAAGGTGTTGGACATTGTTTCTCCCTTGATCTTGATTCTTTTGCTCGCTTTTGAGTAGCCCGCTTCTAAGCAAAAACAGACCAGTCAAAAACATTCGTAACCTTTATTTTATCACAATTTAAGGATTAATTCGAGAGAGAAGTGAAGACAAAAAAACCACCGGTCTAGCGGTGATTTCTCCCCATGTTTCATTTCTTCAGTTAGGGCTGATCCATCATTTATACTTCATCCCCATGATAATGGCCACAACTGCCAAAATAGGCAATAATATCAACATCCAGATTCCAATCCACATTTCCCGCTTATAAGATTTATCTAGCCCACTATAGCGTTCAACGTATGATTCTTTTGGACAAGCTGGATTATACCAGACCGTCATCTTCGATCCCAATGGAAAAGCATCTTGAAAAAGATTTCCCTTTGAGACTGTAGAATTGGTGTAGACGGTTATCCTTTGCGCCATCAAATCGATGTCACTAGCCGCTTGATTCGTTTTCCAAGGAAATGTTGCCCGCACCACTCAATAATATTTCAGGCTATTTCGATAGGTCTGACCATCCACTCTATATTCTACAATTGGAGCCGCTACAATTTGTGTCCTCTTATAGCCAACTACCACTCCCTCAACGCTCTTTGACGAGAGGGTCTTAATCCTAACTTCTCTTCTATAAAAATGTCCAAAAAATAGTACGGTAAACAAAGGAAATCCAATAACAGCCACAGCAATGACTAGAAGTATTCTGATATCGGGCATGTCCATCACCTACTTCATCATAATGTCTGTGATACTCAGACTCATCTTCGTTTCATCTGATATCTTCTCTACGATCGAGTTTTGTTCACTCGTCAAAGGAAGCAACAAGAGAGTCGCTGATTGGGTCGGTAACTTAGGATTATTCGATAGACTATACTGGACCACTTGATCTTGGTAAACAGATTACCCATCATAACTCCAGCTAATTTTAAAGGTCGCATCATGGTCAATATTCGTTGTAGTTTTATTGACCAACATAAATACTGCATATTCTTGTTGCTCTACAGTATAGGTGTTCCCTGTATAATACACAGTGATATCCCCTTGATCGCCAACTTCCGAATGCTCTTTAACTAACTTTTTCCCCAGTTCCATCAATTCTGATGTCTTTCCTTCGAATTGAGGCGCGACTACAAATTTCAACCCCTTTTCCTCTTTAGCAGACGAGGAAGCCTTTGTAGTTTGCTCCGTTTTGCTTGCGGTTGCCTCCTTGGCCTCTTTTTTCGGCTGAGTGCAGGCTGTTAAAACAAGCACACTCGCCAGTAATAGTAGCATCTTTTTCATGGATTATTTTCCTTCTTTTATGATTGAGTTAGATTTAAGAATATTTTCTACTATTCATACCGAAAATTAGTTTGAAGAGCAAGTTAGTTACTAGGTGGGGAAAGTTGTGGATGAAAAAGAGAGAACCGTGGTTCTCTCTAAAATTAATAGTTATAAATTTTCAGTATAAACCATTGATGATAAAATTCTATCGTGTTATTTAGATTTCGTTACACCTTTTTAATAGTCTCCGAGTTCTCATCAAGCCAACGTTGATAGATTTCAGCAAATCGCTCCTCTTCTTCATCGCTATAACCAGGATATACAACTTTATCCACATCTTCACGATTAAAATAGAATAACTGTTCTGGATTTAATCCTATTGGGTAAAGGCTGCAGAATAATCAAAAGAACACTTTCCCCATTTTGATCAATAGTCACACCCTATTAAGAATCATGAGTTTTTGACTTCCTTCTTTTAAATATACGATTGTTCCGATTGGTAATATTGACATTTTATTTCCTTTCCTCTACAATTTTTCAATCTTTTTAACCACAATTTGACCTTGCTTATAGGGATAAGCAATTGGATAACTTCCTAGAGTAAACATGAAAAAGAATAAGGATACGATTCCATTGATTACCAAAAAAGCTCCTTCTGTTCCATTATTCAAACCAAGAAAGAAAAGTAAACAAATGAAAATTGCTCCAACCAAAGGATATACTCCTCCATTACTTTTCTTAATAGTTGTAAAGGTAACTGTGTATTTATGGCTGTTTTTAGGAATCCATTTATCTGCTTTTTATGGGCCACCTTTAATGAAATCAAAATGGCAAAGTAAGAAATAAGCATAGAAATTGCAAAGAGTAATAACTTTAATAACACTTGCTCACTAAGATTGTTTTTAATAAAAAGCCGCTTTATAACATCGTAACCAATTTTGACAATTGGTTGTACGATAATGGCTGCCATTGTTGTACTTACAGGTGTTGTAGGCTTAATTTCGAACTGATTGTTATTCTTTTCGATCTCCACCATACCCACTGTAATCGTATCTGTTTTAAATCCCCAGTAATAACTCTTTGGACTCATTGTACTTGTATCCATGATATACTTCTTTGATTCTTGATCTAACTGGACAATCTGAAAACATGTCATACTTGAATTTTTAAATTTTAATTCCACTTAATTCCTACCTCATCAAAAACCAAAAACATGTTGAATTGACTTTATACCTGAGTCAAAAGTTTTGCCAACGCCATCTAATGTCGAATCAATAAATTCACCTGTTTTTTCAGACCCGAATGAATATTATCCCCACCCATTCTAGTCCTTTATTAAGATTATCACCAAAATCATTAGCTATATCTTTAATACCTAAAAAATTATTATCATAGGCTACTGTTGCAAGATAACCAATTCCAATGCCTGCCATAATAGCCCATCCAACTGGATGACTTCCCATAAATCCAACTAATTCCATTGCAGCTGGTGTGAACATACTACCTCCTGTACTAGTATATAAGATTCCTGTAGTCAGCATATCAACTCCTACTGCTGTAGATGTAGTTGTGGCTGCCGTATGCATAAAGGCACGTCCCGCATTCTCGTTTTGCAAATTATTATAATAATCATAGCCTATAAATGCCGAACTTACTGCTGAAATTCCAACAGACGAATTAGTTCCTGGTACTGGAATGTCTACCTCTGAAGCCAAACGTTTAAGGAAACTTTTAGTTGTCTCTTTTACTACATTATTAGTATAACCTTTTACGTTTGAATTCATAGATATATGTACATTACCCATTTTATCTGTTTTAGCAAAGTATTGAATATATTCTGCGAGTTTTGGATAATAAACTTTAATTTTTTCAAGTTGCGATGAGGTAAGTTCTTCTGCAACTGTAGAACCTACGAGCTCTAAAGCCTCCTCATAAGGAACCCCTTCCTTTTCTGACACTTCTTTAGCCGCTGCTTTTAACTTTTTACCTTCAATTGCCTGTTTATGCTTATCAACAGCCAATTGGACTGTCTCTGGTATATCTCTATTAGAAAATCGCTTCTTATAAGCATCGATCTTCTTCACATCATCGTCATTAAGCTCTTTCCCGTCTTTTATTTTCTCAAGCACCTTCTGATAATCTTCATCTATCTTGGCTTTTTATCCCATTCACCTTCGATACTATTAGCCCAGTTCAACGTTTTTCCAGAATGTTTGGGGAATGTCCCACCGAAGCTCGCGAAATCACCCTGTATCATATTCAATCCAGATGCCAAATTCTTCACGACTGTGTCCATGCTCTTTTAGCATCGCCTTCAAAAACTTCATTGGAACTTCCCGCAAATAGATTCAACTTACGAAGTTTATCCATCTTCTCATTTTTTTGAGATGTTAAACCATCCATACGAGAAGATATATTTTGCAGGAGACCCTTATCCGCATGATCACTTCCTTCCATAGCATGTAAACTACCTCTAAGACTACTAATGCTACTTTCAAGGTTTTGGATTTCACTTTCAAGCACGGCTGAATCTAGATCTTCGTCCCCAACTTCTGACCTATATTTTGAGGGAAGCTTGGGTACAGCTTCACTGAGGTACTCAGAATACATGATTGCCCCTTTAATCAGTGGCGTAATCACACTCACTCCGTATTTTTCCCTGAATCATAGGCACTCCCTTGCAAGTTACCCGCTCCATTGAATTTAGAGAGGGCTTTAACCGCTGAGTTGTAAGCATCGATTCTAGCCTTTCCAACGGAAGACATGGTCTGACCTTGTGCATCCGATGAACTTAATACCATTTTGACCATATTATCAATTCAATTCCTGTTCTACTATTTGTCTCTTTCAATATACGATATAACTATTTCTTTATCTTATTTCAATTTTATTATTTTTTTAATAATCTATCAGTATTATTCATCAAGACTTAGTCGAGGATAATTAATATTATCTTTTTCCTTTTGAATTTCTGTTGAAGTAACTCTTCGGACTCGTCAATATAACCTTTAAACCAGACCTTAGCTATGTTTTCTTTGTTAAAAAAATATGCCTGATTATCTAAACTACCATTAGGATATACACAACCAGAATAATCAAAATAGCCTATCACTCCATGGTTATTGTAAAGTGGATAACGATTTATTATCATTAACTTCACCTCTCCATTATTCAATTGGACAATACTTCCAATTGGCAACACTTCATTCATTTATCTGATTCCTTTCATTTAAATTTAATACTATTCTAAAATTTTTAAAATTAATTATATTACTTAAGAAACAATAAAAATTTATAGTATCTTTACTTTAGGTACTTATTTCTTTTAACAAGGTATCTACTACCCTTTTCTCATATATAAACGATTAGCAAAACATACATATATAACAAATAATAATACTGAATATATGATTAAACTTAAAAAATTTCCAATGATTAAATAAATTACAAATGAAATTACTAAACTAAAGATAATCGCAATGAAATATCCAAAAACGAACATTAAGTTCTTCTTTTCATAATGCAAATATTCTAAATATTCAATATCACTAAAAGAAGCCGGATACAGGTCTAAATTCCTATACTGATACTTTACAAAAAAATTTCCTAAAAATATTGAAATTAATGTAAATAATATCAAACCTAAATATTTTATTACAAACACACCAAATATATCCATATTATTAAATAATCGAACGATTGGCAGTGCTATTAAAATAAGAAAAAGAGTATAAAAATGTTGATTTTTAGAACTACCTTTAGGTAATGAAAAATAAAGTTTATTAAGCCTCAAATCATAATAGACCGTTTTATTTTTATAGTTACTCAAATTCACTAATTGTTTATGATTCTCTTTTTTTCTAACATTGTAAAATATTATCCTTATCTAAGAAAAAACTGAACCTAAGCCACTGAAGAAACCAGAAACTGCATCGCCCACTTCTTTCATTTTTGTTTTTACAGTATTAACAACTGCATCAGAAGAATCTTTTACAAATTTTGCAATCTTATCTTTGTTATCATACACGAAGTCGAAGAGCATCGACCCTGCCACTCCTGCAACAAAACCAATTGCTCCACCAACAACTGTACCTGCACCTGGGACCAGTGCACTTCCAATTGCTGAACCTAATTTAGCTGCTCCAACACCAATCGCAACATGGGCACTTGTCTTTATACCTGCATCAACTAGATTTGCTCCATCATTAACCTGCATTGTGAAATCAATAGCCGCACCAATTATTGGTGCTCCGTATTTGGCAACACCACTAACAAATTGACTATAAGCGGGATTAACATTGATTGGAATAGTAGTTGTCCCACCTCCTGCAACTGCTCCCATCAATCCATATTGTGTATTTTGTGGATTATAAGCTAAAATTTTCCAAACAAATTTCACAAAACCTTCAACGCCCTTTTCTATAACTTTACTTTTGCTAATTCATTAAGAAATGCAACTCCACCACTTATAATTCCACTTCGCAATGATTGATAGGTATCATTTGAAATTTTACCCTCTTTTTATCCTTTTCAAGTCTATTTAATGCTTTCTTGGAATCCTCATCTAGTTGAGATTTTTTCTCACGCTCTTCCCATCGACTAGATATATCAGTAATCCAAGAAGTTTCCTTTGGCATATGAAAAGTTCCACTAAAACTTGTAAACTCTGTTTGAATTTGGCTTAAACCAATTTGAATACTTTGAATTAAAGTGTTAATCGGATCAACCTCCCTTCTCCTGAGAAAACTTCATTGGAACTCCCCGCAAATAGATTTAGCTTACGAAGTTTATCCATCTTCTCATTTTTTTGAGACGTTAAACCATCCATACGAGAAGATATATTTTGCAGGAGACTCTTATCCGCATGATCACTTCCTTCCATAGCACGTAAACTACCTCTAAGGCTACTAATGCTACTTTCAAGGTTTTGAATTTCACTTTCAAGTAAGGCTGAATCCAAATCTTCTCCCCAACTTCTGACCGATATTTTGAGGGAGTTTGGGTACTGCTTCACTGAGGTACTCAGAATACATGATCGCCCCTTTAATTAAAGGCGTAATCACACTCACTCCGTATTGTTTCCCTGAATCATAGGCACTCCCTTGCAAGTCACTCGCTCCATTGAAGTTAGAGAGGGCTTTAACCGCTGAGTTATAAGCATCGACTCGAGCCTTTCCAACGGAAGACATGGTCTGACCTTGTGCATCCGATGAACTTAATACCATTTTGACCATATTACTTTTTCGACTCCTGTTCTATTAATAGTTTCTTTCTAGCGTGGTAGAGTTCATTTAATTGCTCATCCAGCTGATTTTCTCGCTTCTTAATATCCGCTCTTCGTCCTTCAGACCATTCTTCAACCATAGCTCCGATGCCTTCTACACTCACGATTAGATTTTCGTAGACTTGGTAGTCTTTGGAAGATATAGGTAGAGTTAAGATCTGGCGAAGAGGTTTTAAGCTTTGTCGATGTAGTTCAAACATTTCCTTTTCTGCTCGTTCCACTTTCCTTTTTCTAAGTTTAGTTGATCGAGCGATTGGGCAATGTTTTTCTTCTTTTATCGATCTCTTCTAAGGTGATTGGTTTCATTATTCCGCAAAATATCCTGAATTTGGTACAAACTCTCCACTCTCACCAGGAGCTGCACTGGTTTCTGGTAAATTAGATGTATTGGCATCGATGTTAGACGCGATATTACTATCCATGGCTACAAATTCTGCCGCAACTCCATGAATCAATTCTACAAAATCATTTAGCACACCACTAATTGAGGCTGCATAGTTGGCTTCCTCTGGAATTTTTCTGCAGCTGTACTATTTCCTGGATACTCACTCGATCCATCTAATGTGACGGTATCAGCTGATGTTATACTTCCTGCCGCACTCGCTATTCCTGAAGCGATAGAACTTGCGACTTCTTCTCTACTCTGTATTGGTGTCATATAGTTACCTCCCTATCCATTCTTGGTGATTTTAAGTTTAATAGCTTGCTTGCGATCATGCAAGTAGATTTCATCTGAAGCAAGACGCGCTTCTCGATTATTATAAGGCTTATCTAGGAACATTTGATCCATCAATCTCATACCGATCATAAACCATTGAGCATTTCCTTTGAGATATTTCGGTACTTCATTGATGTTATTTCCAAGATAGGCATATTCACTTCCTATTACAAAGTGCATACCAACTCGTGGTCCATTATCAAATAGATAGCGTAGATCTTTTTCTGTAAGTCCTTGATCAACAATTGCCTTAATAGTTGGCATCATGATCAACCAATCTGAATACAGATCTTTTTCTAGACGACGATCAACCTCATAGATTAATTGTTTGGCAATTTCAGAAATTTCTTGACTACTACTAATATAAGTAGAAACTTTATCCTTATAAGCAACACATTCTTCTAAAGGATCCACCAGCATAATATGTAATTTTGATCCAAATTGAAGTGCTGTATTTAACAAATGTTTTTGCTGATTTTCCAGTGATTCTGGAGAGTCCGCCATAAATACCAGATTTTTCAAGCGATCAAATGGAATCTTGACCGTTTTGACCATTTCAAAGTCAAGTCCAATTGGAAATTCTAGATTTTCCATGGACTCTTTCACATCCTCACGTCCGTAGAAAGCTGCTTCTGTCAACTCATCTGGTACCATTGGGATGCCTGCTGGGGTGCGACCCGTCCACATCTCTCTGAGGCTTTGAACTTGGTCGCGGAGGTTGTTGATGATTTGGATATCATTGTCTCCTGCGACTGGCAGGGCGAACTGGACGACATCGACTTCGTCACGCTTCATGAGCGCGCGTCCCTTGATGTCTTCCATCGTAGACGCCAGTGGGGTTGCTCCTACGATACCGCGGACTTCAGAGATATCATTTTGTGGCAAGGTCAGCTGGTGCTTGAAGTTTGAATAGAGCTGAGCCCGTAGGTTGTTCTGACGGCTAGCTGTGATGATCAAGTGCACACCGATGCTGAGACCTTCACGGGAGATCCGCATGAAGAGCTTGAAGAGGTCTGTCTCATAAGGCTCGTCCTTCATAGACTCATAGCTATCCATGAGGATGACCATGGTTGGCTCTTGCTTGCCGGTCACTTCACGGTAGAGAGCGATAGTGCCGACACCATGCTCAGAGAGAAGTTTCTTGCGGCGATCCAACTCGCGGTTGATGATCCGGATGAATTTCTGGATTTTCTCCGTTTGATCTAGCAGCAGGCTATCGGCCACATGTGGCAATTGAGTCAAGGGTGCTAGACCATTGGTTCCGAAATCCAGCAGGTACATGGTCAGATTTTCTGGGCTCTGCTTGCGAGCCAGATCCATAGCTGCTGTCTGGAGGAAAGTGGTCTTTCCTGTACCTGGACTTCCGTAAAGGAGGATATTCCCATCTTTTGACAGATCAATAGCAACAGCTTCTTGCTTTTGCGCTTGCGGGATATCGGCAACCCCGATCAGGACGCTTGGAGCTGTCCGTTTTTGCCAAGCCTCGATCGGCACGACCTTTTCCAACTCATCCAGCGTGATCCGCTCTTTGAGGGAGGCAACCATGGTTGGGCCACAGCTGCGATGCCTTCTTGTTGGTGCAGGTGGTTGATTTCTTGCACGATGACATCAAGTTCTGTCGGCACTTCCTTGATTTCTTCTGCCATATCCAGACCAGAGAGGTCTTGGTTGAGGACTTCGTACTGGCCTAGTTCATTGATCAAGTAGATGGTATGGTCTTCGATCCCTAGCTGATCCTTCTCAGGCTGGTAGTCTGCTCCTGACCAAGCGGTTTGGAAGAGTTCATATACTTCGTTATTCCCGACTTGGAGGTAGGCACGACCGGTCTGGGTGATTTCAGCCGCATCTGCCGTCCGCAGCATCTCCATGGAGTCTCCACGGTCTGCCACCTTGAGGGCTAGCTTGAAGCGAGAGTTAGACCAGATTTGGTCATCCACGACTCCAGAAGGTTTTTGTGTCGCAAGGATCAAGTGCACCCGAGGGAACGCCCGACACGCGCGATAGAGACCAACTCCTTGATAAAGTCTGGTTGGTTAACCTTGAGCTCAGCGAACTCATCACTGATCAAGAAGAGGTGAGGAAGCGGTTCTGTCGCTTCACCGAGTTTAAATTTCTTTTGGTATTGGTTGATATGGTTAACCTCATATTGGCCAAAGAGGCGCTCCCGACGATGGATCTCCGCATTGATAGAGGCCAAGGCCCGCATAGACTGGGCACCATCCAAGTTGGTGATAGTCCCAAGCAAGTGAGGCAGATCCTTGAAGAGGTTGGCCATTCCCCACCCTTGTAGTCGATGAGGAGGAAAGCCACATCGTGTGGGTGGAAGTTGACGGCAAGGCTCAGGATATAAGACTGAATGGTCTCAGACTTACCAGAACCGGTCGTCCCTGCGATCAAACCGTGTGGTCCATGAGCTTTTTCATGGAGATTGAGGTAGACCAAATCGTCCTTCCCACGCAGACCGATCGGCACGGCCAAACTTTGGTAAGGGGCATGGCTCTCCCAACGACTCAAGACCTTGAGATCATTGAAAGTTTCCGCCTGGTACATTTCAAGGAAGGTCACCGAGTCTGGAATCGAGCTCTTGAGCTGTTGGATATGCTTCAGTGGGGCAAGGCTACGCGAGATGGCTTCCTTGTCATAGCCTTCAGGGAAGTGATCCAATTGGAAGTCAAGCTCTCGAAGAACCCCTTCTTGCAAGAGCAATTGCCCTTGGTTGCGGTCCTTGATAGAGATAACGGTTTGGATATTTTCAGAAAGAGATGAGAGCACGTCTGCCACATAGATGATGGAGCAGCCGAGCTCTGTCGGATCCTCACGGAAAAACTCCATGATGACATGGTCCAAAATCAAGGTCTCATCGGTAATGAGGACCACATAGTGCGGGTGGAAGATCTTAGTATCATTGGCTTTTTCTTCCTCTTTTTGCGCCTTGCGGAGCTTGAGAATTTGGTTGAGACTGTTCAAGACCTGATCGCGTGTCCGCTGATTGTAGACAAAGCTACGGACATTCATGTCTTGCAGGGTCGCATGAGGCAACCAGCGCATCCAATCCCAGCTTTCTTTTTCCTCTTCTGGAATGATCGGAATAATGGTCAGATCATGGTAAGAGTGAAAGACAGCCAATTGGGCAACGAGGAGTTGCAGCTGTTCTAGCACGATAGGGCGAGGACCGACATACCCTACGGGACCCCGATTAAGGCTGGCTACAATCGGAAGATTGTCGATTTTTGATGAGCTTGGAACAGAGCATAGCCTTCTTCTTCCAAGGCATCTTTCTTCCCACTGCGCTCTTCCTGACCATATTTGAGCTCATAGCTGGTTGGAACCTTGCCCAAGCCCAAACGATAGGCCAAAAAGTCAAAATGAAGCGGTGTTTTTCGTAGATCCGCGAGTCATAGCGTTTAACCATATTGGTCAAATCTTCGATGGCTGGGAAATGGTAAAACATCCCTTCTCGTTGCTTACGAGATAGCTGTTCCAAGTCCTTGGCCTTGTCCTTGAGATAGAGATGGTAAAGCTCCACGCGCTCTTTCTTGTCTTCTTTGTATTTCTTACGATTCTTGAAGAATCCTTGGACCGAAAAGATCACACTGACCACAGACATGGATACCGTCGCGATGATATAGAGTCCTCGCGGTTGGAAAATGGTGATCAAGAGGGTCACCCCAACCATGATGAGGGGTGGCATGATCAACTTCAAGAGTTCATCTGATGGCTTTTGAGGCTCCGCTCCCGGAGGATTGATCAAGATCTTGTCTTCCGAACTCCGGTAGATGATCCGCGGAGACCGGTGGTACTCTGGATAGTCCTTGTAGAAGTCATAGCGTGAATGCAAACGCGGCACTAGATAAGGACTTACTTCGACAGCCCCTTCCACGCCAAATTCTTCCGGATAGAGCTTAAAGGTCACATCTCCAATAGCCAGCTCATCCCCAAAGGCCAGTGGAAAAGTCGTTTCACTGACGAGTTTGTGGTTATGGTATAGTTTTCCGGATAAGAGCTGGCAAGTCCATGTCTGCTCTTTTTTCACAAGGAGAAAGCGCACTGGATAGTGCAAGCGCACATCCGCACCCTTTTCATCTGCTACGAGAATTTCTTCCTTGTCTAGCAGTTCATAGGTATGGACTTCTCCTGTCGCCAAGTAGCAGACCACATCCCCAAGGATCTTGCTATTTTCAAGCACACCCTTGTCTTCACCATACTGGTAGAAGATTTCACCTTGACTCCATTGGAAATGAAGGGGATTTTCTTGCGAAGCCAGGGTCAACTGAGCTGTTTCTTGATTCGATACGGTGGCTGTTTTCCCTCTTCTAGCGCTAGCTCATAGCGAAAACCTTTTTATAGAGTATGATACGTTTTTCATAGACTACTCCTTGTGGTCGCTAGACTCAGTCGAGCTTGCAGTTGTAGAAGACGAGCTTTCTGTTGAGGAACCTTCTGTAGACGAAGCCGTTGTTGAGCTGCTAGTGGAAGCTTTGGTTTCATCTGTCTCTGCTTCCAAGAGTTTAGAGCGGGCATCCCAGTATTTCTTGTATTCGCCCTCGAGCTCAGAGAGTTTTTTCTCGCGCTGTTCACCAGAGAGTTTTTCGCTATCACGTGTCGCCTTGATTTCTTTACGAAGGGCGTAGATGATCAAGTCTGAATCGTCGATCCGCTTGGCTGTATCCAGCGCTTGGGTAAAGTCATGACGGCCGATATAGATCCAGTAGTGGAGATAGAGACTGTCTGACTTGAGCGTAACATTGTTAAGGATGACCTTCTTTTGGTCCTCTGAGAAATTCAAGCCTTGCAAGTAAGACGTCGCCAACTCATATTTCTGTGTCGTTGGAAGACTGCTTGGAGCTACTCCCTCCAACTCATCGATCACACCGGTATAGTCTACCTTGAGATAGGCTGTATCCGCTTGAAGCAACTTTTCTTTAAAGGGTGCTTGGAAAAAGACCAAATAAATCAAGGGCAAGACTAAGAGGGCCACTACAGCTGAAAGCCATACTGTTGCCAACTTAAAGATTCGGTGTTGACGACTTGAAACCAAGGTCAAGGTCTTTTCTTCCTCTTCCTTGCGCTCTTGGTAGGCTTTCTCTAAGAGAGCTTTCATCTCTTCTAAGCTAGTGGCATCACGGATTTCCACCAAGAAATCAGGTAGATCTTCTAATTCAAGTGTCCCTTGATAGAGCTCCATGAAGTCCCAGTCCCCAAAAAGAGTGACGGCATAGCACTTGGCCTGGCGCAAGAATTCATCCTGATCCCACTTGCGTGGCACCATCATACCCGGAACCCCGCGGTAAGCAATCTTGACTTGAGCATCCTTGGTCACAAACAAATTAATGGGATGCAACATAAAGGTCACCGGAAGCTCCAATGCAGGCGCCAAATCCAAGACATTCATAGCCAAACGCAGACGGTCTGAAACTGGTAATGCCTGGATTTCTTCTGCACTCAAGCCTAGAGCATCTGTCTGATAGGTCAGATGAATCTGGTCTTGATCCGCTGTCATGCTTTGCTCTAAAAACAAGGGATGATGGAGATCCAAAATCCATAAATTGCGTAAATCCTGGCTATCCACTTCTGAACAGCTTGAGGTCCAACCGCCAGCTCGTTTCTTCTTTTTCAAAACGGAAGACTTGTTCTTCCAGTGTAAATTGTTCTTCTTTCACCTTACCACTCCTCAATCTCGATCAGATCACCACTCGTGATCGGATACTCTTGTACCACCTTGCCTTCATCCAGCAAGATGCCTTTATTTACCACGCGCAACTGATACTTGCTTCTAGGTTCCATGGTAGACCCAAAGATCTGATCCAATTCCCGAATCAAGCGTCGCACCTCCATCCGCGTTGGGATTCGGAGGTCATGGCTTGCACCATTCATACGGAAGGTGACATTGATATGTTGGTCCATTTAGGCCTCTTTTCTATAGATTCGATAGGAAATATAGCCAGCAATCCCAAAGAGAAGGGCACTCCAAGCCAGCATTTGCAAGGCTGGAATAAAATCCGACAAGCTGGCCGAATTGTCCTCCACATTGGACTCGAATTTAGATAATTTTTGATTTTCAGGCTGGAACAAGTCCGCTTCAGGCCCTGTTTTTTCTTTCCCTTTATAGCAGAAAACAACTGGCCGTCTGAATCGGTCAATTGTTTCTCTTGCTTGCGTTTTTCATCTGCTAATTTTTTCTGATCCTTCTCATTGAAAAGAGACTCAGTCGCATCCAATTGGCCCCCAAGTGTCTTTTCCTGTTCTGTCTCCAGACGTGAGTTGTTGACCTGCAGACGATTATCAATAAAATCATCTGCAGAAACAACAACCGCTGGCAAGAGACTTAAGACAAAGAGAAGATACATCATTTTTTTCATAAGCTTGATTCAATTTCCTTTGTTTGAGTAAACTTCTTAGGAATGAAGATATTGGCAACCGCCAAAAGTCCGAAGAAGACCAACAATCCGAAGAAGACGCCGATACCGGCTGTTTGTCCATCAAAGTAACCCGCAAACTGTCCTTCTAAAATAGAAAGGAGGTTGACATTTTTCACCAGTGCTGGAAGGCCTGACAAGGTCGCGGTCGTTCCGATCGCGCTTGATAGGTAGACATAGCTGATCAACATGAAGAAGGCCAGTCCCATTCCAATCACACGGAAGTGTTTCAAGAGAAGGTATTGTAGTTGTACCAAGACAAAGCTTGCTAGAACCGCTAAGAACACCCATGAAGGTACATATTCACGACCAACAGAGAGTTGAATACTTGAAATCATTCCGATCACCAGTCCAAGGATGAGAGAAAGTCCCACAAGGACACCGACAGACAAGAGATCTGATTCTTGCAAACGATCCAATTTGAAACGATCCTTAACCTTGCGAATGATTGGTTGAGTCGCAAAGAGATAAGCTGTAAAGAGACTCAAGACTTCCAACATAAAGATCCAGATAAATGGACGGTGAGACGTTGATAGTCGCTTTCACAGAAGAAGATTTCTCTGCAACTGGATTTGACAAGAAGTCGAGCAAGACTTCATTCGGCACTCCGTTTTCATAGGCATTGTTGAAGACCTTACGGAAGGCTTCGACGAAGTTCCCATTTTCAGACAATTCCTTGTCGAATTCACCCATCAAGCTCTCTGCATTGCTAGACAATTTCTCTGTATTGCCTTGGGCTTTTTCCAATTCTTTGTTCAATTGGCTAAAGATTTCATTGGTAGAGTTAGCAGCTTCTACATTGCTACGAGATGAGCTCTTAACGCCTTCTGTCGAGCTCAATAATGACGTGTATTCAGAACCAAGAGCTGACAAATCTGCATCGGTCTTGGTTTGAGCCTGTGTCACTGTTTCCTGCGCTTTTGAGATCTCTTCTAGGCGTCTTTGAAGGTCTGCATACTGCTTCAATTGATCGTTGATATTTTGGGTTAGATCCTTGTTGGTGTTTTCGATTGCTTGAAGATTTGCCTGCAATTGTGGTCCCAAGTCTTGCAACTGTTTAAGTGTACCATCTAACTGGGCTTTCACACTCTTCGTTGCATCCCCAGATTCATCCGTTTCAATACTCTTACGGTAGTCCTTCATGTTACTGGAAACGGCAGCCTTCACGACATCGACCAAAGCATTTGTCAAATCCATATCTTCGATCGGATCATAGAGCGAATGACGATCTCCCTTGTCATCTTTTGGATAGTAAGCATCGATCAATGCTCCCGCGCGTTGATAATCCAGGGCGATTTCACTAGCTTTCGATGCATAGTTAGCGACAGCTGTTTTCAAGTCTTCTGCAGATACAGTCACACTGGTTGAAGAAACTCCATTCACAAGGACTTCAACATCAATCGCGCTTGGCATAGCTCCTCCATCTTCAACAAGGTGAATTTGAATTTGTTTGCCATCTTTCAGTTCGACTTCCTGCTCACCACTGCCTGCATAAGTCTGTCCATCATAGGTCCAGGTATCAACCTTAACTCCTGCAGGTACTTGAATGCTAACTTTTTGTTTTCCAGATTTAGCATTGAGAACATTCGCAACTGCCGTTAATTTAGCATCCACTTCAGCAGCCAATCGTTTCAAGTCATCTGCGTTCCCTTTTGCTTGCCCCTTCGTTCCAGCAAAAGCACTATCAAAATCAATCGCTGCCTTGAGATTTCCATACTTATTCAGTTCAAGACTAGCTGGATCTAAAGACGGAAGTTTTTCAATCGCTTGACGAATGTCATCATCCGCTTTATTACGTGCTTCACTTAATGTCTTGATACTAGTCTTTCCAAGCAAGGTACTAAGAGTGACTTTTTCTCCTTCATTTAGACCATAGTAGTCAAGGATCTTCGCTTTTACAGAAGACTCGATGTTCTTTTCGTGCTCATCTAATTTGTCGCGTTCTGCCTTGATCCCTTTTTCGAGGTCTGCCACACGATCATTTACATCTTTTGTCAAGCCTGCATAAGTCTTGGTACCTGAAGCATCTCCTTCTGTTTCAGTTGGTTGACTCAATTGTTTGGTAATTGCTTCTTGGTTTTGTTGTAGATTCTTATACAACTCTTGGGTCTTTTCACTGACAACAGACTGGTTCATAGACATCAGCTGGTTCATGAACTCTTCATGGCTGATCTTGTCCTCAGAGCGTTGTTTGATCAATGTGTCGAAGTTTTGACCGTACTGATCCTGAGATTGGGTCAATTGATCAAAAGCCTGTGTATAAGACTCAAGGACTGTCTTCAAAGCATTGTTCGACTCGACAGAAGACGTAGACAAGCTATAGAGACTTGGAAAGATATTCTTCGAATCTAAAGCCGAATCCAGCAAGTTGCTTCGGTATGAACCAATGTTGGTAGATTGAATTTTGTTACTTGTTTCCACGTTCTTCTGAGCTGTATAAAGGTTGCTCAAAATGCTGACCATATACATATCAACCAACTGGCTATTCAAGTCTGAAACGATATCTTTAGCGACTTTATTGGCCTCGTTTTCAACCTGAGAATTTCCAGCCGCATTGACCTTATACGTCACCGTGGTCTTCTCTGCATTAACCGCATTCACTTCCAAGACCTTCTCTGAGAAGTCACTTGGAATGACAATCATCAACTGGTACTTGCCATCTGCAAGCCCTGACTCAGCGGCTCCACGAGGGAGTACAGACCAGTTTTGCGAATTATCCCGTTCGATATTCTTTACATAGCTAGCCCCAAGGTTGTATTCTTTATCATTCAGTTTGACCGCTTTGTCTTCATTGACAACCGCAATATTAAGCTTGGTGTTTTCTGTCGTTTGTACGGTCTTGGCTTCGTTTTGCTTTTGGTCCTTTTGAACCGTCGTATAAAGACCCACTACAGATCCCATCAAAAGGAGCACAACTGCACTCTGACCGATGTATTTTAACCATTTTTTCTTTTTCACTTCTATACCTTTTCCTTTTTCTAATTCATAGATACAAAATAGGGGTTAGGAATTAAGAATCTAACCCCTATTTTCTATATATCAAAAGACAAAAGGGTGATCTACCTACAAGAAGTAAGATCACCTCCAAGACTATCTTAGTGGATTTGTGCAGCGATATCTTGGTCAGTTTGTTCAACGATATCAGCAACTTTGATCAATTGAGCGTTGATGTCTTCCAACAATTGAGCGAATTGTTTGATTTTTGGAGACAATTCGTTGAATTGTGCTTCAAAGCTATCAAATGCAGATCCATCCCAGTTTGCGTCGATGACTTGTTGTTCATGAGTCAAAGTGTTAAGGATTTGATCGATTTCTTGAGAACCTTGTGCATAGCGTTGTGCTGATTGACGTAGTTCTTCTGGAGTTAATTTAATTTGAGCCATATGTTTCTCCTTTTGGGCTGATACCCTTATATTTTTTCATAAACAATACATTTTAGTACGAATTAGTAAAATGCCAGATAACTGTATATTTTACCTTTTGCTCCCTTTTGTATTATTTACTTAAAAATATCTTAATGAAATATTGCCAGAATGTCAAGTTTAGAGGGCTAACTGATAAAACATTGTAACTTTGTTACGATTGTGTAACATTTTGTCACAAACCTGTAATATATTTTCTGAATTCCTTGCCCCAGTAGTCTCCAACTAGTATTATTTCCGGAAAGAAAAGAAGACACTCTGTCCTTTTATATTAACTCAACACATAGATAAAAAATGTTGATTTTAGGTGTTTTTAAAAGCAAATTTTGAAGATTTTTGTATATTTTTTCATTTTTAAAACTTTTATGGTATAATGAAACCTGTTCAAAACTTGATTCATACAAGATCGAACACCATTAACCTATAAGGAGTTTCTATGAAAAAATATTATTGACCTCTATCTGCCTCCTAGCTCTCACTGCATGTAGCCAAGGCCAAGCAGAAAAAGAAAAGCTTCAACGACATCTAGCCAAAGCACTTCCCAAGTGAAAAAGAAAAAGAAGAGAACGTTCGAACCAAAACTTTCTCCACAGAACTTAACGATCACCATCAAAACAAAATTCAAATCGGCTACAAAAAGATGAAATTGTCTCTTTTACTTTTCTTAGTTTTGAACCCATTTCCTCAGATTTGCAAGACATGGATCTTTCCGAGTTAAAGGAAATCTACCAAGAAGAATTAGAACATAGCGATATCTATAAAAGCTTAAATGGCAAGCCTGGTCTTAGCTTCCGCATTCAAATTTCAAAAGATAAACAATCCTATGCTAAAGTCTTACAAGCTGACTTCTCAAAAATCAAGAAAGATGAGTTTGCTTCCATCTACGGGGATCAAGGGAGGAAGAAACAGCTGAGTTCAAGAAATACCTCAAAGGCAAACCTCAAGATCTCTTTACCTATTTCAAAGATCAAGGCCTCAAAGAAGAAAAATAAAAGAGCTTCCTGAGTTTCATCACCACACTGGTGAGAGCTCAGAAAGCTTTTCTTATTTGTTCAAGATTGAAAGGGTTTCAAGGAGATTGTCCGCATGAACTTCGATGGTATCTCCTGTTGCTTTGATTTTCACTTCAACGATGCCTTCAGCTGCTTTTTACCAACTGTTACGCGGATTGGAAGTCCAATCAAATCACTATCGCTGAATTTGACACCAGCGCGTTCATTTCGGTCATCCACCAAGACTTCGTAGCCTTTATTCACCAAGGCTTCTTCGATCCGATCGGTCAAAGCAAGGCTTGCTTCATCCTTGACATTGACTGGAATCAAGTGCACATCAAATGGCGCCAATTCTTTAGGAAGTTAATTCCCCAAGCGTAACGGTATTCCCCTTTGGAGTCTTATTGACAAAGAGGCGTGCATGTTGCTCCATAACGGCTGAAAGAAGACGACTGACACCGATCCCGTAGCAGCCCATGATGATCGGAACTGCACGACCGTTTTCGTCCAAGACATCTGCTCCCATGCTAGCGGAGTAGCGTGTGCCGAGTTTGAAAATGTGACCGATTTCGATCCCACGTGCAAAGTTCAAGACCCTTTCCCATCTGGTGAGATTTCGCCTTCACGAACTTCACGAATATCGACGTATTCTGCAGTAAAGTCGCGTCCTGGGTTGACACCAGTCAAGTGGTAGCCTGTTTCATTGGCACCGACTACTGCATTGCGGCTGTCTTGGACCTTGCGGTCTGCGATAATCTTAACATTTTCAGGAAGATCTACTGGACCGAGAGAGCCAAAATCAGCTCCTAATAATTCTTTCACTTCCACTTCGGTTGCAGGTTCAAAGAAGTCTGCGCCGAGGTGGTTTTTCAACTTCACTTCATTGAGCTGATCATTACCTACGAGAAGGGCAACAACAGGCTCACCATCTGCGATGTAAACCAAAGTCTTGATCGTAGCTTCTTCTGGAACATTCAAGAATGCAGCTACTTCATCAATCGATTTGACACCTGGTGTTTCCACGCGCTTCACTTCTTCTTCCGCCACAACACGGTTACTTGGCTTGTATTCGTTAGTAGCCATTTCCAAGTTCGCAGCATAGGTGGATTCACTTGAATAGGCAATGGTATCTTCACCAGAGACCATCCATTTGAGCAATTCTGCTTTGATTTCTTCTTGGACTTCTGCTGGGATCTCATCAAAGGAAGCCACTGATTTGTCTAAAACAACCCAACGATCCAAGTCTGTACGAGCAGGTGTAACAGCCATAAACTCTTGGCTATCTTTTCCGCCCATGGCACCACCATCACCGATGATGGCTTTGTAGTCGATGCCACTGCGTGTGAAGATCCGCTCATAAGCTGCCTTGTATTCATCATAAGTAACGTCCAAGCTATCGTAGTTAGCATGGAAGCTATAACCATCTTTCATGATGAACTCACGGGTCCGAAGAAGACCGTTCCGTGGGCGTTTTTCATCGCGGTATTTTGGTTGAATTTGGTAGAGATTCAACGGCAATTGTTTGTAAGATTTTACGGAGTCGCGCACAATAGCGGTAAAGGTTTCTTCGTGAGTTGGACCTAAGATAAAGTCAGAGCCTTCACGGTTTTTCAACTTATAGAGGTCTTCCCCGTAAGTTTCGTAACGACCAGATTCACGCCAGAGATCCGCACTCAAAAGGGCTGGAGCAAGCATTTCTACTGCTCCAATTTTTTCAAATTCTTGGCGCATGATGCCTTTTGCTTTTTCAATCACTCGATTAGCTAGTGGCAAATACGAATAGACACCAGCTGATACTTGGCGAACATAACCTGCACGCAACATCAAAGCATGGCTAATGACTTGGGCATCGCTTGGCATTTCGCGAAGCGTTGGAATCAACATTTTACTTTGTTTCATGGACAATATCCTTTTCTATTTCAAAAATAATTTCATAATATCATTCCAGGTGACAGCAATCATCAAAATAACCATTACAGCTACACCTGCAAGCGTCATATAGGTTTCTACTTCTTGTTTCAGTGGCTTTCTCCGGACGACCTCGATCAAATTGATCAAGATTTTCCCGCCATCCAAAGCCGGAATCGGGATTAGATTGAAGATCCCAATATTAATAGAGAGCATGGCCATAAGAGACAAGACTGCCGGAATCCCTAATTGAGCAGCTTGTGAGCTGGCATTGTAGATGGCAACTGGACCACCCAGTTTATTGAGACTAAAGTGGAAAATGATATCTTTCAAAGCTCCCAAAATCCGTGTCGCTGTATTCCAGGTATCTGTAAAACCAGACAAGAGTTTATCCACAAATCCTGTCTTGAGGCCATTTGTCACACCCAGATAGTAACGATTCCCTGACTTGGTTGGCTTCACTTTGACTTCTTTTTCTTGGCCGTCTGTTTTGACTTTCAGGGTCAATTCAGGAGCCGTCTTGCTGTCCTTGGTTGCTTTCTCGACAGCATCTGTCAGCTCATCCCAGTTGCTAACGGTATCGTTGTTGACTTGAAGGATCTGAACATTGCTTTTGACACCGACCTTAGCCAGCGCCCCATCAGGTGCCACCTGAACATTGTTGCTGTAGTAGTCAATCGCACCACCACGCATAAAAGCTAGAAGTGAGTAGACGACAATACTGAGGATAAAGTTGTTCATAGGACCCGCAAAGTTGGTGATCAACCGTCCCCAAATGCTGGCATTCTGATACTGAACATCTCTCGGCGCAATCCGCACTTCCGTCCCATCTTCCTCAACGATGGTCGCATCATGATCAACACTATAGGTCTTGGTCTCATCGAGAACCAAGCCCGTAATTTCCAGTTTGTCTTCAAAGTCAAACTGGGTAACATTCATGGGAAGGGCTGTCTGATCCAGATTCTTTCCTGAAAGATTGATCCGGACGACCTTACCAGCCTCATTTAGCGTCAAGCTGACAGGCGTTCCGGTTTTAATCTCAGTTGTATCCTCACCCCAGCCAGCCATACGCACATAACCACCTAAAGGTAGAATGCGAATCGTATAAGCTGTTCCATCTTGACCAATATGGGCAAAGATCTTGGGACCCATCCCGATCGAGAATTCTCGCACCAGGATGCCCGATTTTTTGCAAAATAGAAATGACCAAACTCGTGAACGAGAACGATCACTCCAAAAATAACAATAAAGGCAATAAACTGCATCGTTCTATACGTGGTTTCCTTTCTATCTCTTCTGTCTTAGAACAAGCCCAAGAAATGCATCAAGGGAAAGACAAAAATCAAACTATCAAAGCGGTCTAGAACACCACCATGTCCTGGAATAAATTTCCCAGAATCTTTCACACCGAAATGGCGTTTAATCGCGCTCTCTACGAGGTCGCCAAACTGACCTGCAATACTAAAGAGGATGGTAAAGAAGATCATAGCAAGAAAACCATGTCCACCCGCCACAGAACGATCCACGATCATATAGATCACAGTTACCGCAACTGCAGACAAGATTCCCCAAGACTGCCTTCAATCGTTTTATTAGGAGAAACCGCAGGCATGAGCTTGCGTTTCCCAAACCGGCTTCCTACCAGATAAGCACCTGAATCAGTAGCCCAGACAATAAAGAGGGCCAATAAGACCTTATCAATACCAGCAATTCGCGCATCTACTAAGGAATGAAAACCAAGTCCAACATAAAAGCTAGACGCAATGGGATAGACCACATCTTCATAATTGTAATTTTGAGCAAGAACAGTTGTTCCCATGAGAATCAAGACAACCAGACCATAGGCAATCATATTGCCATCTGCTGGAAGGTAAGGGAGGTAGTCCTCGATCGGCAAGGTCAAAACGAAGGCCGCTAACATGGCTAGCGCTCCTTCAAAAGTCGCTGTCTCAAGCCCCTTCATCTTGAGCAATTCATGAACCCCTAGCATGGCGATCAAGCCAATCACAATCTGGAAGAACACTCCTCCAACCATTACTGTTGGAATGAAAAAGAGCAGGGCAATTCCTCCAAAAATCACACGTTTTTGTAAATCTTTCGTCATCATCTTCTCCTAAACACCACCAAATCTCCGATGGCGATGGCTATATTCTACTATGGCACTTCGTAGTGCTTCCTCTCCAAAATCTGGCCACATCACATCTGTGAAATACAACTCACTGTATGCAGCTTGCCAAGGGAGGAAATTACTCAAACGGATCTCTCCGCTGGTACGAATAATCAAATCCGGATCCCTTAGGACACGTGGCAAACTCTCGGTATAGAGAGAATCTGCGATCATCTCTTCTGTGATATCTTCTGGACTGAACTTCGCATCCAAGACTTCTTGGGCGATCTGTTTCACAGCCTGGGTGATCTCAGCACGTCCACCATAATTGAGTGCGAAATTCAGGATCAAACCCGTATTGAGATGGGTCATCGCTTCTGCTCTTTCCAAAGCCTCCAGCGTTTCTTTTGGTAATTTCTTGGTATCACCGATCATTTGAATCTTGACATTGTTGCGATGCAATTCGGGGACGAAACGATCATAAAACTCGACCGGCAAGTGCATGATGAACTTGACTTCATCTTCAGGGCGTGTCCAGTTTTCCGTAGAAAAGGCATAGACAGTCAAGACCTGAACCCCCATATTTTTGCTGCAATCGTCACTTCTTGGAGAGCTTCCATCCCCGCCTTATGACCGAAGACGCGCGGTTGCATCCGCTTTTTCGCCCAGCGACCATTGCCATCCATAATGATCCCAATGTGTTTCGGGACTTCTAAAGGTATCTCGATTTTTTCTTTTTCTTAAAACGAAACATGTTTTTCTACCTATTTCAATATTTATCGCTTCATTATACCATAAATCCCCATAAAATAGGGACTCTGGCCTCTTTTTTGAACCAGCAGGACTTTCCTTCATCACATCGTCCTATTTGCCCACCAAAAAGAGGCCCTTGCCTCTTCTTTGATGATTATTCTTCGATGGCTGAATCGGCATCTGAGCTAGCACCTTCTGTAGCAGTGGCTGAGATTCCTTCTGATACAGGAAGAACTGTTTTGATCGCTCCCAATTCAAAGGTCAGGTAGACACCATCAACATCCAAGACAACGGTCTTGCGATCTGTATCGACTTCATCGATGGTTCCGTACAAGCCACCAATCGTGATGACTTCATTTCCTTTTGAAGTTTATTCAAACTTTCCATCCGTTTTTGGTACTGTTTCTTTTGGCTACGGCTCATGAAGTACATCAAACCGACCATAAGAACGAGCATAATTAGCAAACTTCCGCCTTGCATATGTTTCTCCTTTAATTTTCATATATGCTATACTATATCAAATTTCGCCCGTCTTTTCAAGTTTTCCCATCCTCTTCAAGTAAAATCAGACTCCAGTCTCAGAGAGGTGGCAAGTTTTGCTGAAAAAGAAAAAACCACGAAAAGTGGGCTACTGACTAGTCAATCGTAATGCCATACTTTTCATGATTCTCATCATACCAATCAATTAAGGCCAAAGCCGTTTGATAGGTAATATTTTTGATTTTACTCGTTCCCTTCGTCAAAGTCGCTAGGCTCATTTTGCTGATGTTTGTTTCAGTTGCGACACGATAGCTCGTCAAGCGACCGTCAACCATCAGTTGAACAACGGCTTCCACTTTTCTGTATTCGGGAGTTGAGTAGATATCAATTGTATTGCTCATCTTACTTCCATTCCTCAAATTTTATTCTTGTATAGATTATATACTTATTTTCTTTATTTATTAATAATTTTGCTCAAATTGGATTAATTTCACTAATTATTGATGTTTTTTAGCCCAAATAGGAGGATTTTGGCCTTATACGGCGAATAATTTCCCAGGTGGGAAGAAAAATAAAGACTGCTATATGATAGCAGCCTCTATTTTTCACAAACTAATTCGCCTTAGTCTGCTTGTTTATCAGTGTTTTCTTCCTTCTTTGTGTCTTTTTCTCTGATCACAAGGACACCATCTTCCATGTCAGCTTCAAGATGTTTGGCATCCAAGTTATCCAAGTGGAAGTCTGTGACTTTGTCACGGATTTGTTGTTCAACTACCCGACGGAGTGGACGAACACCCATCACTTCATCATAACCTTCTTCAGTCATGTATTCTTTAGCTGCATCGCTCACTGCCAAGTCGATTTCTTTCTTAGAAAGGGTCTTATTGACATCTACCAACATCAAATCAACAATCTTAGAAAGGTCTTCCTTGCTCAAGTGTGAGAATTCAATAACAGCGTTGAAACGGTTCAAGAATTCTGGACGGAAGTAAGGTTTCAAACGATCCATGAGTTCTGGTTTATCCGCATCTTCTGTCAAGTTAGCTTCATAGCCAAAACCTGCGTTTGAAGTGGCGATAATAACAGTGTTCTTGAAGTTTACAGTGTTCCCTTGACCATCAGTCAAACGACCATCATCCAAGACTTGAAGGAGAAGGGTGATCACTTGAGGATCCGCCTTTTCAATTTCGTCAAGAAGGACGATTGAGTAAGGGTTACGACGAACACGTTCTGTCAAAGTATTGCTATTGTCATCATAACCAACATAACCAGCTGTTGTACCAATCAATTTAGAAACGGCTGTACGGTCGCTGTATTCTGACATGTCCAAACGGATGATCGCATCTTTGGTTCCGAACATATCAAGAGCCAATTGTTTAGCCAATTCCGTCTTACCAACACCAGTAGGTCCTACAAAGAGGAAGCTTCCGATTGGACGGTTCCCTTCGTCAAATCCTGCACGGTTCCGACGGATAGCACGTGCCACTGCTTCAACGGCTTTATCTTGACCGATAACCTTGGTTTGCAAACGGTGACCCATATCTTTCAAACGTTCGATATCAGTTGCACCCATTTGTGACACTGGAATACCAGTCATCCGCTCTACTGATTCAGCCACATCGTTGATTGTTGCAGTTACTTTATGGTCTTCTGTATGGTTTTCAATTTTCTTTTCAAGTTCTTCGATACGAACTTTTGCTTTCAAAGCTGCTTCGTAATCTTCTTTAGCCGCAGCTTCTTCTTGTTTGGTTTTTTCTTCTTCAATTTCATGTTCCACAGCATGAACATCTGTTACCGGATGTTGAGCCGCCAAGTGAGCAGCTGTTACATCGACCAAGTCAATGGCCTTATCAGGCAAGCTACGTTGTGGAATGTATTGGATTGAATAATCAACCGCTGCTTTCAAAACTTCATCTGGCAAGATGACATTGTGGTGTTTTTCGTAAAGATCACGGATCCCTTGAAGAATCTTGAACGTATCTTCAGCTGACGGAGCATTGACCTTCACTTCGTTGAAACGACGAGCAAGAGCCGCATTCTTCAAGATGGTGTTACGATATTCATCTTGAGTGGTTGCCCCAATGACTGTCAATTCCCCACGTGAAAGAGCCGGTTTGATAATATCCGCAAGACCTTTAGAGCCTTGACCATCACCTGTGCTACCTGCACCAAGAATTTGATGGATTTCATCAAAGAAGAGAATGACATTTCCCATCGCCTTGACTTCTTGGATCAGATTTTGAATATTTTCCTCAAAGCTACCACGGTATTGAGTCCCTGCTTCAAGACCAGAAATATCAATGGAGATGACTTCTTTGTTCTTGATGGCAGCTGGAACGTCTCCGTTCACAATAGCTTGTGCCAAACCTTCTACAACTGCTGTTTTACCAACACCGGCATCCCCTACAAGGACAGGGTTGTTCTTAGTACGACGAGACAAGATTTCAGCCGTTTCTTGAATTTCTTTATTGCGTCCGATAACCGGATCCAGTTTTCCTTCACGTGCTTCTTCGGTCAAGTTGCGACCAAGTTTTGCAAGGATCCCATCTTGTTTCATTCCTTTACCTTGATGGTGTTGCACTTGCTCGCTTCCTTCATTTGGAAGTTGACCAGTTTGGCGGTAAATAGCGAATTCTTCTGGTGTCACTTCACGACCGTTGATCATGTAGCGACGGCTTTCAGAACGAAAACCACCCATGTTCCCCATTAGTTGATTGAAAAGATCATCCATATTGTTAAAGTTGTTATTCATATTGTATACCTCTAATTTACATAATTTTAATTCATTCTTGAAAATTAGCAGACCAATTGGCTGCTGCTTAATTGTTTACATAATTTTAATTCATTTATTTAATAATAGCCCTACAGGCTAACAGTTTCTATTTTCCCTTTTATCAATTAGTTGTCTTAATTTTGGAAATAGCATATCACCATCTCCTTTCCACTATTAATCTTGTAAACCAGTAGGTTTTTTCAACCTCTTTTTGTTTACATAAATTATTATAACGCAGACTGAATTATTTGTCAACACTTTTTTACATAATTTTTAAATTTATTAAAAAATCTGGAGTCACTCCAGATTCCATTTTAAATAGAAGTTCTTGGCTAGATAGATTTAAATTTCCCAGCTTTTTCTTGAATAACTGTCTGTACATTTTTAGCAAATTGCCCCACCATGGACTGATCCAGTTGTTTTCCAACTACCTGGACGTCTTCTTCGACTACTGTTGCAATCGCAGTCAATTCCTCATTGTAACGCTTCTCAACTCCTGCCTTGCAGGTCAATAAAACAGGCGCATAGACAACACGGATTAAATCTTTTTCAAGTTTCTTTCGGCTTTCGATGATCCTCATCTTATCTTTCATATCTAAATCAAAGAAATCTTTGACTGGACTATCACCCATACTTCCTCCTCTTCTATACTATGAAACTTTATCTTGTGCAAACTCCTCTTCCAGTTGGCGTCTATCTTTCCGGTAGGATTGCCATAAATTCTCTTCCTCGATTTCGATCTGTTTTAAGGCTACTTGTGCAGCTTCTCTAGCTTCGAGATCATACTCTTCGATACAGCGATGGAGGGACTCCCATCCACAATTGACATCAACCTCCTGCTCTTGTAAGAAGGAAGCTGCCATCGCATACTCTTCTTCCAGCATCTGGGTGAAGAGCTGCTGTTTTCTTTCCACTAGGCAACGCTTTTCATCTAGCTCCAAACGCGCTTTTTGAAACTCTCTTTCCAAGTGATCTAGTTTCTTTTCCTTTTTCGAAAGAGTAGATGAAATTAATAAGCTAGTTGTTCCCACTGGTTCATTTCTCCTGCTATTTCTTGATCTTTTGTTTTTAAGAGCTCAATTCCTGCATTCACTTGCTTGTTTAAAGCATGGAATTCATTCGATAAGGACTGATATGCAGCCAAACGGTTGTCGAATCTTTCTCTTACTTGGGTGACAACTGTTTGCCTTGTTGCACCAGCCTGTGCATAGGCCTCTTCTACTTCGGCAAGATTGAGAATGAAGCCTTTCGGAACGGTCTGTAATACTTTCTCCAAAGCTTCTAAATCTGTATCCAGTCGTGCCTTAGATTTCTGAGCTTGCTCCAGCCCTTCATCCACTACTCGAATCAGCTCATCAGAAGCCAAGCGTGCCTGCAAGGCATCGAGATAGATTTGTTCACTTGAACTCAGTCCACCACCTGTTTTTGTAATTTATCCTTTAGGCGATAGTAAACCTTCATCCGCTCTTCAATGATTTCCTTGCGAGTGATGGCTTCCGTTCCCTTTTCAAGAACCAAATTCCCATCCTTATCATAGATATAACCATGCATCATGTGCTGCAGGCCAGTATTTATCAAATTCTTAGTTTTGAGGTGCTTGACAATCCCACTGGATTCCTTGCTTCCAGAATCCTGATAGCCCAAGCTAACCAAATCTTTATGGTCAATGTGGTTGTAGATTTTGTACTTCAGCGAATCTATACGCGCTTTTTGCTTGGGTGTTAAGATGGGATAGGCATTGGGGCCATTATATAGATGTACGGTCCCAATATGAGAAGCTTCCTCTTCCGTCAAGCAGGCAAGCGCATACTGAATATTCATAGACCCCAGAGAGTGACCGTATAGATCGATCTTGGCATTGGGGTATTTTCGGATCACCTCTTTCAAATGAGTTGCAGCATCTTTAAACTGCGGAGGCGGGAAAGTACCGTTTTCATCATTGTATTTTTTAAAAAAGCAGCTCCCATTAAAGCAGGAAATTTAACCTGTTCTTCGGCTGTTCTTTCTGCAAAAAGCCGACCGCATCTGATGCTTTTTCCTGTATGAAATTGCTGACAGGATTGTCCATCGCTTTTTGTATGAACCTACCTAAGGGAGTGGCCTCCGGTGGAAGATTAACAGATGTAGGAATAATTGCATCTTCAAAAGCTTCTACAGCATTGTTAAAACCATCTTTAGCCTTATCTCGCGCATAATTCTTCGCATATTCTGTTGCATACTCGCTTGCACCACCAGGGTTCAAAATATTGGAAGCTGCTGGCAAATCTGTCTTTACCCAATCCGTATATGTATCATGGAGTAATTTTTGTGTACTTATTTCAGTTTCAGATCCCTTCATCAAGACAGTCACGTCATGGATTTGGGCACGCGCTTCATCAGAAGCAGTATAGGGGACTGCATTTTGTTGCGCGCCTTGGCCATTATTAGTAAGAACGAAGACCTGCTCCTCATTGTCATTTACGTTATCATAAATATGGGCAACATTACCAATGTATTCGTCTTTCTTCGTCCCAATTTTAAACTTTCCATTTATTTTGACATCTTTTTCGTATTCAAGTAGAGCAGCTTTAACATTTTGTTGATCATTGAAATTTAAATTATTAGCCATTATCACTCCTTATCTAATAAATCACTTAACTCCTCTGTTTCCCAAAATAGGTCTCTTCATATTTCCCTGTTGTAGCGTCCTCTTGTATAGTTGTGCTTAAAACTAATTTTTCATCATTATTTATAACTATTTTTACTAATAGCCCTCCCATCGGATTATAATCTAAATCATCTTTAGAGATTTTATATGATTTTATTTTTCCTTCTGGAGTAAGAGCTTTAGGATCTAATTTTTTCAACATATTTTCAATCGCCACTTTCATCTTCTTACTCTCTGCGATTTGAATCATTTCTTGTTTCTTGGCAGATTGTCCATTAAAAAAGCTACATCCTCCTAAGCTCAGGCTAAATACTACCATTATCAACACAATTAATTTACTTTTTTCATTTCTTCCCATTTCTTTCTCTAGTTTTCTTAAAATTTATTATACAAAATTCCATCAACGTCTGAAATGTTACTTTTGTTAAAAAATGTTGCCAAATCGTTACAAGCACTAGCTATTGATGTAACATACCAACTTTGATTCAGAAATGTTTCTATTTTCCTATATTAGGGTATTTACCTGAATGAGTTTATTTCCCAGTCTCTTCTGCTTTACTTAACAGATCATCTAATTTTGCTGAAATACCATAACAACCAACTTCGAACTGTCCTTAATCTTCCATTTGAACAGTCATATCAATCGTTAACTTTTTATCGCCATTGATAACGAGAGTGACATTCATCCCTCCCATTGGATTGTATTCCAATTCACCTTTTATCAGGGTATAGGAGTGAATGACACCTTCTGAAGTGAAAGCTTTCGGATCGATACTGATTAACAAGTGTTTCAGCGTCCGCTCCATTTTCGTGCTTTCTGCGATCTGAATCATTTCTCTTCTCTCAGCAGCTTTATCCGTAAAAGGCCGCAACCTCCTAGAAATAAAGTCAGTAAGAATAGTAGTACAAATCGTTGTTTTTTATCAGTCATATTTCCCTCTCACTTATATTATTCGTAATGATTTTTAAAAAATGAGCCAATTTTTAAAAATTTTTCCAGAACCTAAAAACACACCCTTACTAGGTGTGTCTCTTGTTAAATCATGTATTCGACGCTATAAGTAGCATCAGATAAAATCCGTGAAAGGAATTGTTTGGTTCGCTCTTCCTTTGGACTATTAAAGAATTCATGCGGTTCATTTTCTTCGATGATGTGTCCGCCATCCATAAAGATAACGTGGTTTGCCACATCACGCGCAAAGCCCATCTCATGGGTTACGACAACCATGGTCACTCCTTCTTGGGCCAATTGCTTCATGACATCTAAGACATCACCGACCAACTCTGGGTCTAGCGCTGAAGTCGGTTCGTCCAGCAAGATCACGTCTGGTTTGACCGCGATGGCACGCGCGATTCCGATCCGTTGCTGCTGACCACCTGACAATTGAGAAGGATAGTAATCCTTGTAAGCGAGGAGACCAACTTTTTCAAGGGCTGATTCTGCCCGTTGGATAGCTTCTTCTTTTGGAATCTTACGAGCTACAACCAGGCCTTCTAAGATATTTTCAAGCGCTGTTTTGTTGGCAAAGAGATTGTAATGCTGGAAAACAAAGGCCGTCTTTTGGCGGATTTCTAGAATCTCTTTTTGCTAAGTTTTGAGAGGTCATATTCTTTTCCACCTAGGGTTAGGTGGCCTGTGTCTGCCTTTTCCAAGTGATTGAGGCAGCGAAGGAAGGTTGTTTTTCCTGATCCAGATGGACCCAAAATAACGACGACATCCCCTTGGTTGACCTTGAGATTAACATCTACCAGGACCTGGTGATCCTTAAATTTTTTCGATACGTGTTCTACTTCTAACATCTTCTTATTTCTCCTTCTTCTATGCGAGTGTCAGGCGTTTTTCTAAGAGATTGAATCCCCACTGAATCACCCCACAAATGACAATATAAAGAATAAAAATCACTAGATAGGATTCAAAATATTGATAGCCATAAGAGGCTTCAACCTTGGCAATGGCGGTGATATCCTTGATGGTCATGACAAAGACAAGGGAGGTTCCTTTGACCAAGTTGATAACTAAGTTACACAAATTAGGAAGTGCTGAACGCAAGGCTTGTGGAAAAACAATGCGGATATAGGCTTGGCGATTGGTCAAACCAATGGCTTGCGCTGCTTCTAGCTGGCCCTTATCCACCGTCAGAATGGCTGACCGTAGAATTTCAGCAAGACTCCCCGTTGTCATCAAGCTAAAGATGATAAAGGCATAGTAAATGGGATTGATCTCAAAGACATTAAAGTGACTGCCAATACTCTTAAAAAGCTATTTAAGAGGCTGGGAAAGAGACTATAAAGAAGAGAATCAAGAGAATCGGAGGCGTCGCGCGGATAAAAGCTAAGTAAACCACTGAGAAACTGCGAACCCTTTGACCTTATAGATCTGGCCGAGTGCCAAAAGAGGGCTGGAAAAAACTCAAGAGAATCGACACGACCATGATTAGAAGGGTCACTGGAACACCACCCAAGGTGGCTAGAAATGTTTTACTAATAAAATTGAAATCCATAAGCTACCTTTCTGTTACACTGAGTCGTTTCTCAAGGAGTTGAGCGGAGAAGGAGATCACAAGGGCAATTCCCCAGTAGATCACTGCTACAGCTGTATAGGTCTCGAGGAATAATTCCCAAGATTGCGGCTAATCAAGTTGTTGCCTGCTCCCATGATATCGATAAAGCCAATGGTATAAGCCAAAGCGGCATCGCGCATGAGATTCAAGATGGCAGTCGTCATATTTGGAAGAGCTACGCGAAAGGCTTGGGAAGGACAATCCGCCAAATGGTTTGAGCTGGCGTCAAGCCGATACTCAAGCCTGCTTCCATCTGACCTTTTGGAATGGCCAAATAGGCTGCCTTGAAGACCTCAGAGATCATCGCAGCAAAGAGAAGAAACATGGCAACCAGGACAAAGACAAACTTGGACCAGTGGTCAATATCTACTCCCAACCACCAGTTCAAAAATTGGGGAGCCCATAAAAGACCAAAAAGAGTAAGACAATCGGAGGGTACAACGCAAGGTAAAGACATAACCTTTTGCCAGACCTGCCCCTACCTTATCTTCTGATACTTGTGCCCGGGTCAAAACCAAGCCAAACGCCGAACCAAGAAGCGTCGTTAAAACCATCAAAGCTAAGGTCGCTGGTAGAGCTTGGACCAAGGTTGGAAGAAATGACCAGACCTTGGAAATGTCGTATGAGACCATGTTTCTTTTCCTTTCTGTATCCGTATAGAAATAAGGAAGCTGGGGCTATGCGCACCCAGTTCCATCTTATTTCTCTTTATCTACATAACTGAAGACATCTTCACCGAAATATTTTTTCGACAATTTAGCAAGTGTCCCATCTTTTTCTAATTCTTTGATGGCCTTGCTGTAGGCTTCCGCAAATTTTTCGTTTTTCTTATCCTTATGGATCAATGGGTAAGTTGGAATTCCTTTGTAGGCAAACCAGCTCAGTTTGTCCGCATATTGGTGGTAAGAACCATCTTTATCTGTGACAGCTTTTTCAAAGGAAAGTTTGATGTCAAAGAAGGCATCGTAACGTCCTTCAAGAACCCAAGCATAAGCATCTGCGACTTTGAAAGATTCCGCAGCTGTCAATTCGATTTGTTGGTCTTTATGCTTTTCATTGTATTCTTTAATAACATTCCACTGCGCATTTTGTGGTGAAATTGGAACCAATTTTCCTTTTTCTTTAGCGAAGTCATCGATGTTCTTGTATTTATTCGCATCTTCTTTCCGTACGGTAAATCCGATGATACTTGCACCGATTGGTTCTTTTGGAATGATAAATTTCTTAGCACGTTCTTCGGTATACCAAGCTCCTTTGGTTCCGATATCGTATTTACCAGATTCTAGACCGATCAAGAGATCGTCATCACTTGTTCCAGTGTACTCAAACTTGTAGTCTGGTAGTTTTTCATCAATGGCTTTGAGAACGGCTACTTCATAGCCATCTGATTCTCCTTTTTCATCAACGAAATCATAAGGCACATAGTTTTGCGTGTGGGCTACTTTCAAGGTTGTTACCTTATTAGATCCTGTCGAGCCTTTGCTGTCGTTTGCATGGTTCAAGCTCCGTCCAAGAATGGTTGCACCTGCAATGGCAAGTACTGCCACCCCACCGATAATCCATGTTTTTTACTCATACTCTGTTCTCCCTCTTTCTATTTTCCTTATTCTGCTGCAGCTTCACGAACCCATTCGATTCGTTCTTCATCAATGTCACTTGGAATCGTACAATCGGCACCGATGACCAAGCCTGTGGTTCCTGTTTCTGCAATGATGCGTTTGGTTTCTGCTTGGATGGCAGCCTTGTCTCCTGTGTAGAAGACCATTTTGCCATTTTCAAAACCACCAAGAACCGTGCGTCCACCGAAGATTTCACGTCCTTCTGCTAGGCTGATGCCTTCTGGTCCGACTGCCCAGTTAATGACTTGGGCTGGGTAGTCTGTGAAGAGATGGATATCATTGCGAGCTCCTTCGTAGCCACAGATATGAAGGATGTTTACGCCACCGGCTTCATTGGCTGCCTCTAAGACATGGAGTTCACTCGGTGCAATAATGTTTTTATAAACTTCTTGTGTAACCCGCGCATCTTGGATACTTTGAACACTGAGGTAGATTCCGTCTGCTCCTGCTTCTTTAATGATTCGTTGGCTCAAACTTGCAATATCTTGGCCAATCGTATCCAATACTTTTTAAGAGTTGCTGCATCTTGATCGATGAAGTTTGCGATCAAGTCATCTCCTCCTGAAACTTCTCCGACCAACCATTTGAAGTAGGTCACTGGAGCAAAGATATTGTAGATAGCCACAATGTCTTCTTCAAAACCAGCACGGATTTTTTTAACCAGCTCTACCTGCTCTGTGATCCATGGATGATCTGCTCCGAGTGGTTCAATCCCTGCTAAGTCAGAGATATTTTCAAGGCCTTTGTGAATGGCTGGGTTTGGATAAGTAAAGTAACCATCACTCATGAGTTTGACAAAGTCTGGTTTGACCTTGTGAAGGAAGTTTTTATGCCCATTGAGGTTTTTTCAATAATTTCCGGATTAGAAAATCCTTTCAACCATTCTTCTTCTGTTGTAAAATGATGCCAAAATCCAACTGGCACACGGTCAACTGCTTCTCCTTTGAAAGCTTTTAAGACTAATTCTCTTTTTGATGACATGTTCTTACCTCGTTCTATCTTTTCTTGTTTGTTATCTTATCACTTCGATAATTATTTGACTAATATATATTTTTTATCAAGCTCTTCATCTTTTTTATCACTGATCTTCGAGCAGAAGAATTCCTGCTAGATCAGATGGGCGAAGGAGGGAGAAACTATGAGCTGGAATCTTCTCCAGTCTTGCCATATCTGGATCTTTTTGCTTTCCCTGACTGCTTGCTAGAGCAGCTTTACTAAGCCCTAGAAGCAAAAACAAAACGGTTACCAGGATACACCATACATTGATCTTTTTCATCTCCCTCTCCTTTCTTCTTACAATACAGCTGCTTGACGTACCCAATCTAAGCGTTCCAATTGGAAATCATCTGGCACGGTACAGTCTGCTCCAAGGATCAAACCACGACTTCCGGCTTCAGCCACCAAGCGACGAGTTTCTTGCTCAATAGCTTCTCGTTCCCCTTGGTAGAGCAAACCTTTCTTGCCATTGACAAAGCCACCCAAGACAGCACGATCGCCGAAAAGTTTACGACCTGCGGCTAGGCTAAGACCCTCATGATGAGTCGCCCAGTTAATGACTTGAGCTGGATAATCCTTGAAGAGCTCCACTTCATTGCTGGCCCCTTCAAAACCACAAATATGAAGGATATTGATGCCTCCAGCTTCATTGGCCGCTTCTAGGACAGCGATATTGCTCGGTTCAATGATCTTGCGGTATTCTTCATCTGTCACACGCTCATCTTGGACCTGCTGGGTTGAGAAGTAAATCCCTTCAACACCTGCTTCTTGGATCAAGCGGCGACTAAGAATGGCGATATCTCCTGCGATGACATCAAGGACATGGGCCAAGGTTTCTGGATCTTCCTTGATAAAGTCTGCAATCACTTGGTCTCCACGAGATTGATCCGTACGGAACCAGCGTTTCAAATAAGAAATGGGCGAGAAGATGTTGTAGAAAGAAGCAATCTCTTCATGGAAATGGGATCGAATTTCCTTGACCACTTCAATTTGTTTTTCAATCCAAGGATGATGCTCTCCAATCGGTTGAATATCTTTCAATTCTTGGATTGATGTGATCTCTCTCGAATAAAGAGCACTCGGATAGCGGAAGAAGCCATCGCTCATAATCTTGACAAAATCTGGGGAAATTTCTTCAACATAGTGTTGGTGCCCCTTAATACTTTTTCAACTACAGACGGATTGTCTAGCCCCAATTCTTTTTCTTCTTGGGTCACATAATGGAGCCAAAATCCTACAGGGATTCGCTCTACTGCTTCGCCTCGAATGGCCCGAAGAACCAACTCTTTTTACTCATACTGTACATCCTCCTCAATATTTCTCCAACAGAAAGATTGACTACTTCCCTTCTGGAATTTGTAACCATGATATCACCTCGAAAAGTGGCTGACTAATATATTTTCCCTATCAAGGCCTTAAAATTTCTTTATTGAGAAAGGCATCAAAAAAACGCAAGTCCTTGAAAATAGGGACTTGCGAGTATCTTTCTTTATTCTTTCATTTTAGAAGAAAAAGGCTACTTTGATCTTTTCTTGATCCGGTTATAGCATAAAACTATACCCCTTCTTTTAAGCTGAAAAATGGCATCTATTGAGGTGAAAAAGCCCTTCATATCAACATTTCTTTCTTCCTATTCATTTTACCATTCCCTGGATCCCCTTCTCCTCTTTCTTGTCAGGCAAGATTGAAAGGAGTATAATTTTTGTAGAATAATTTTAAGGAGTGTACGGTTTATGAAAACAACAAAAACCACCTTTACCATCGTTTCTGCTCTTGCTTCTGTCATTTTACTGACGAGTTGTGGAAGCAACACCACTAAAACGCAAGAGACAAAAGCAAGCAGCACTAAAAATCAGGTGACGATGACCTATGATCAACAGCGCTCACAAGAAAATACCATGTCTGTTCTCTGGTACCAAAAGGCAGCAGAAACCAAGGCTTTGTATTTACAAGGCTACAATGTCGCTACTGACCGTTTGAAAGAGATCCTCCAAACTCCTTCTGATAAGCCTTATTCCATCGTCTTGGATTTGGACGAAACTGTTTTAGACAACAGCCCTTACCAAGTTCAAAACGTCAAAGATGGTACGGCCTTCAATCCTAAAGATTGGGATGTTTGGGTAAAAAGCAGCCGCAAAAGCGGTGCCAGGTGCCAAAGATTTCCTTCAATATGCGGATCAAAACGGGGTTCAAATCTACTACATTTCTGACCGTACAACCTCTCAAGTAGATGATACCATCAAAAACCTTGAAAAAGAAGGCATTCCTGTTCAAGGACGTGACCACCTCATGTTCTTAGAAGATGGCGTCAAATCAAAAGAAGGCCGTCGCCAAGCTGTACAAGAAAAGACCAACCTTGTCTTGCTCTTCGGGGACAACCTGGTCGACTTTGCAGACTTCTCTAAGACCTCTGAAGCTGATCGCGACAAGAAATTGGACGAATTGCAAAAAGAATTTGGTGAAAAATTCATCATCTTCCCAAATCCAATGTACGGATCATGGGAATCAGCTGTTTACCAAGGTAAAAACTAGACGCCAAGGGACAAACAGAAGAACGCCTCAAAGCCTTGCAAGGTTTTGACAAATAAAACAAATATCCTCGTTAGGAAAAACCTAACGAGGATGTTTTTCTATATAGACAAGTTTATTCAACGGTTACAGACTTAGCAAGGTTCCGTGGTTTGTCGACATCGAGCCCACGATGAAGGGTTGCAAAGTAGGCAATCAATTGGGTTGGCACCACCATTGAGATTGGAGAGAGGTAAGGGTGAACCGCTGTCAAGACCAAATCATCTGTCTCTTTAGCGACATTTTCTTCTGCAATGGTTAAAACATGAGCCCCACGTGCTGCCACTTCTTGGATGTTTCCACGTGTGTGGCTGGCTAAGACTGGGTCAGACAAGAGGGCGATGACCGGTGTACCCTCTTCGATCAGAGCGATGGTCCCGTGTTTCAACTCACCCGCTGCAAAGCCTTCACATTGGATGTAAGAAATTTCTTTTAGTTTCAAACTGGCTTCCATGGCAACATAGTAATCTTGACCACGTCCGATATAGAAAGCATTGCGGGTTGTTTCCAACAAGCCACGAACTTTTTCATCGATGACTTCTTTTTCTGAAAGGGTTGATTCGATCGATTGGGCAACGATAGACAATTCGTGCACCAAATCAAAGGCTTTGGCCTTCTCATTGCCATTGGCTTCCCCAACAGCTTTAGCCAGAAAGGCAAGGGCTGCGATTTGAGCCGTATAAGCCTTAGTAGAAGCTACCGCAATTTCAGGACCAGCATGGAGCAACATAGTCATGTCTGCTTCACGTGAAAGAGTTGAACCTGGGACATTGGTCACTGTCAAGCTTGGGATGCCCATTTCATTAGCTTTGACCAATACTTGGCGGCTATCGGCTGTTTCACCAGATTGGCTGATAAAGATGAAGAGTGGTTTCTTGCTGAGAAGTGGCATACCATAGCCCCACTCAGATGAAATACCGAGTTCTACTGGAGTATCTGTCAACTCTTCCAACATTTTTTAGACGCAAATCCAGCATGGTAAGAGGTACCAGCCGCAAGGATATAGATTCGATCTGCTTCTTGAACAGCCTTGATAATAGCTGGATCTACCACTACTTGTCCAGATTCATCTGTATAGGCTTGGATCAACTTACGCATGACAGTTGGTTGCTCATCGATTTCCTTGAGCATGTAGTATGGGTAAGTCCCTTTTCCAATATCAGAAAGGTCGAGTTCAGCCGTGTAGCTATCCCGTTCTTTGACGTTGCCATCATAGTCTTGCACTTCAACGCTGTCAGCCTTGACAATGACCAACTCTTGGTCATGGATTTCCATATATTGGTTAGTTTCACGAATCATGGCCATGGCATCAGAACAGACCATATTGTAGCCATCACCAAGACCGATCAGGAGTGGTGATTTATTTTTTGCCACATAGATGGTGCTTGGATCTTCCGCATCCATCAAAGCAAAAGCATAGGCCCCACGGATGATGTGGAGGGCTTTTTGAAGGCTTCGAGCGTAGACAAGCCATCTTCTTCAGCAAATTTTCCGATCAAGTGGGCAGCAATTTCTGTATCTGTTTGCCCCTTGAAATGGTGACCTGCTAGGTATTCTTCCTTGATTTCAAGGTAATTTTCAATGACCCCATTGTGGACCAAAACAAAGCGACCTGTTTCCGAGCGGTGTGGGTGAGCATTGTCCTCAGTTGGTTTTCCGTGAGTGGCCCAGCGGGTATGTCCGATCCCAGCTGTTCCTTCGACACCTTCTGCCTTAGACGACAATTCTGCAATGCGGCCAACTGCCTTTACCAATTGGCTCTTGCCTTCACTAGCCAGGAAAACACCCGCAGAGTCATAGCCTCGGTATTCGAGTTTTCAAGTCCTTGAATCAAAATATCTGTAGCATTTGTATTTCCTACAACACCAACGATTCCGCACATAATTTTTACGATATAGCCTTGCTATACTTTCCCCTTTACTTAGTCAAACGACCCATGGTCGATTTCTCAGCTACTTTAAAATTGGTCTAGTCTAATTTGACCAAAAGCAACCAGCGGAGTCAGTATACAATGCTTCTTCTAGTTTGTCAACTAGGAAATTCAAGAAAATTGGTCTAGTTAAGTTAGCGTTAAGATTGAAGACGAAGTCATTTGAGAAAATTTCCACTGTAAGAAAAATGCCTGAAACATAATGGTTTCAGACATTCGGAATGATTGAGAGTCAAATCGTCCGGGAACTATTTGACTCCAAGCTTTAATATGACGATTTGAGGAGTCTCCATACGAATTGAACACAGGCTGCGGATTTTGATTTAGTCTTCAAATCCATTGGCTTGGCTTAGTTCTTTAAACCAATGGCCGGATTTTTTGAGGGTACGTTTTTGACTCTCGAGATCCAATTCAACCAAGCCATAGCGGTTCTTGTAGCCATTGAGCCATGACCAACAGTCAATAAAGGTCCAGATCAAATAACCTTTACAGTTAGCACCATCTTGAATAGCCCGGTGGAGCTCATGAAGATGGTCTTTGACAAAGTCAATCCGGTAGTCGTCTTGGATCACGCCATCCTTGCGGAATTTTTCCTCTCCTTCAACCCCCATTCCATTTTCTGTCAGGATCCACTCGATATTGCCATAGTTTTCCTTGATATTTTGGGCAATGTCATACAAACCTTGCTCATAGATTTCCCAACCTCGGTGGGGATTGATCTTGCGTCCTGGCATGACATAGGGTTCATAAAATTGTTCAAAGAGTAAGGGAGATGCTGGATTTGGAGCATAACGAGGAGCTGCTACACGGAGTGGCTGGTAATAGTTAACCCCTAGGTAATCCACCGTATTTTCCTCGATCAAGCGCAATTCAAAGGGATCATAATCCGGTAAGAGATCACGCTCCCGTAGGATCTCCACTAATTCTTCAGGATAATGACCAAGAACAGATGGATCTAAAAAGATTTGGCTTGAAAGAGCTCGGCAATACGCGCAGCTTTCACATCTTCTGGATGCTGGCTCCGAGGATAGGCTGGTGTCAAATTGAGCACAATCCCGATACGGTAATTAGGATTCACCTCATGACAGGCCTTCACTGCTAGAGAGCTTGCTAACTGGGTGTGGTAGGCTACTTTTACAGCTGCTGCTGCGTCTACCTTATGAGGAAAATGGGCATCATAAAAATAACCAAATTCTACAGGGACAATAGGTTCATTAAAGGTGATCCACTGATCGACCAGATCTCCATAGGTCTTGAAACAAAAACGCGCATATTCCTGGTAAGCATAGGCGGTTTCTTTATTTTCCCAACCATCCCCTTGCTCTTGAAGAGCCATCGGTAAATCAAAATGATAGAGGTTGACCAAGAGGTGAATCCCTTTTTCTTTAATCTTTTCAAAGACACGGCGGTAGAACTCAACACCTGCTTGATTGATTTCCCTCGTCCTTCTGGGAAAATACGTGACCACTGGATAGAGGTTCGAAAGGCAGTGTGGCCGGTTTCTAACAAGAGGTCCAGATCTTCTTCCCAGTGTTCATAAAAAGTCGATGTTTTCTCTGGTCCTTGCCCTTGATAAAAGCGGTTGGGCTCGATCCTATACCAGTAATCCCAGAGATTGTCTCCCTTTCCATCCTGGGCTAGACGCCCTTCTGTTTGAGGGCCCGAGGTCGAACTCCCCATAAAAATCCTTTGGAAATTGATACATGTCCTAATCCTCCTCATTCTACTAGCTCTATTGTAGCGCATCCTCCTCCAAAACCTAGTCACAATTTACAGTCTTTCTTACGCAGATTAAAGAAAAAGCCCCTTAGGAAAAATTCCTAAGGAAGCTGGTCCTCTTTACAATTGAGTCACGACATATTCAAAGAGCTTGCGATCTGCTGGGCTCTTGTCAAAACGCAATTCCGGATGCCACTGAACGCCGAGGAAACGACTCTCATCTGTGGATTGAACGGCTTCTATGATGTCATCTTTAGGATCCCGCGCGATCACTTCTAAACCATCTGCCAAGTCTTTAATACTTTGATGATGGAAAGAATTGATGCGACTGGTCTTACCATAGATCTCTTGCAGGATCGTCTGATCCTTGGTCACCAACTCTTGGCTGGTGTACTGACCTGGATTGTCCTGCCAGTGGTGTTCAATGTCTTGATACAGAGTTCCCCTAGAGCGACATTATAGAGCTGGGTCCCACGGCAGACGGTAAAGATCGCTTTTTAGCCGCACGCGCTTCTTCAATCAAAGCCAACTCAAAGAGATCGCGTTTCAAGAGGTAGTCATCACTGTCGATGGTGATTTCTTCTCCGTAAAACTTGGGCAAGACATTTTGTCCACCGGTAATGATGAGCTTATCAATCATCGATATGTAGTCTTTGGCCAAGGCTGCATCTCCAATCGGCAAGATCAAGGGAATCCCTCCTGCTTCTTTGACCGCTTCGACAAAACCAGTCGCCGCATAACTCATGTTCGCGTCTGGATCATCCGGGAAGGGTCTTTCATTTCCTGTAATTCCAATCACTGGTCTTATTTTCATACTTGTTTCCATATACTTTCATTCGTTTTCAAGGCTTATTGTAACACAATTTTAAGCTAGACTCAATGGAGAGTTTTTGAAGAGAAGGTCTCTCCTCTATAACAAAAGCTTGCTGAAAGGGGTTAAAATTGCTTTCTATCAAAAAATCCTCAAGTGCAAAGACTTGAGAATGGTTTGTTAATTTTTAATCAACCCTTCTTTTACCAAAAAGTCACGCGCCACTTGAGCAGCAGACTTGCCTTCTACTCCGACTTGGTAGTTCATCTGGCTCATTTGCTCTGCTGTGATTTTACCAGCTAACTGATTGAGAACAGCTTCCAATTCAGGGTGTTTCTTAAGAAGAGCTTCTTTCATGAGGGGTGCTCCTTGGTAAGGTGGGAAGAGTTGTTTGTCATCTTCAAGGACCACCAGGTCATAGCGAGCCAGCTCGGCATCTGTTGAGTAGGCATCTGTTATCTGGATATCGCCAGACTGGATAGCTTGGTAGCGAAGGGCTGGTTCCATGGTGGAGACTTGTAGATGAAGACCATAGACCTTCTGCAGGCCCTTGTTTCCGTCTTCTCGGTCGTTAAACTCCAAGGTAAAGCCTGCCTTGAGTTGCCCTTCCACCTTTTTCAAATCTGAAATGGTCTTAAGGCCATACTCCTGGGCAATCTTCCTAGGCACTGCGACAGCGTAGGTGTTTTGATAAGCCATGGGTTTGAGCAAGGCTAGGTCGTCTTGTTGCTTGATCCCATCTCGGGCAGCTTGATAGACCGTTTCTGGATCATGACCAACTTGTGGTGCTGGCTTGAGGAGACTTTCGGTCACCGTACCTGTAAATTCTGGATAGATAGCGATGTCCCCTTTTTCAGGGCTTCATAGAGGAAAGTAGTCTTTCCAAAATTCGGCTTGACGGTCACTGTCATATCTGTATTTTCTTCGATCAAGATCTTATACATATTAGCTAGAATTTCGGGTTCTGGTCCTAACTTCCCAGCAATGACCAGGTTTTCTTTTTCTGGTTTTGAAAGAAGACTTGGTGTATAAGAAGATCCTAATCCCAGGACCATGACAGCAAAGGCAGCAAAGATGGTCCGCAATTTGGCCTTTTCCATCCATTTAAGAAGAAGGTTAAAGGCGATGGCTAAGAAGGCAGAAGATAGGGCACCGATCAAAATCAGACTCGCATTATTGCGGTCAATCCCCAGAAGGATAAAGGAACCGAGTCCCCTGCTCCAATCAAGGCAGCTAGAGTAGCTGTCCCGATAATCATCACTGCTGCCGTGCGAATCCCAGACATGATGACAGGCATAGCCAAGGGAATCTCAAACTTCTTGAGTCGCTCCCACTTGGTCATCCCAAAGGCGATTCCAGCTTCTTCCAAGCTTGGATCAATCCCTTGTAAACCAGTGATGGTATTTTTGAAGGATGGGGAAAATGGCATAGATGACAAGAGCTGTTAAGGCCGGGAGCGTCCCGATTCCCATAATAGGAATGAAGAGGCCCAAAAGAGCCATGGAAGGAATGGTCTGGAAGATCCCAGCTAGCTGTAAGACCCAGTTGCTTGTTCTTTTGTGGATACTCAAATAAATAGCTAGAGGAACAGCTAGAAAAATCGCAAGGAGCAAGGTCAGTAATGACAGTTGCAAATGTTGCCCCAGTGCAGCGAGCCAGTCCCCAAAGCGTTCTTGAAAGGTTGCAAGTAGTTTAGACATGGTGAGCACCTCCAAACAAATCTGCGACAAAGTCGTTGGCTGGCTGGGCAAGAATGGTCTCAGAATCCGCTACCTGTACAATCTCTCCTTCTTGCAGTACTGCAATCCGGTCGCCTAATTTCAAAGCCTCGTCTGTGTCATGGGTCACAAAAATAGTGGTCATACCGAATTCTTTGTGCAATTCTTTGGTAAGAGTCTGCAACTGCTTACGGGAGATGGCATCCAAGGCCGAAAAAGGTTCGTCCATCAATAGAATCTTTGGTTCCCCAATGATAGCTCGCACAATGCCAATCCGTTGTTGCTCTCCACCAGATAACTCGCTTGGTAACCGATGAGCATAGTCTGCAGCAGGAAGCCCCACCTTGGCCAAGAGTTCTTCTGTTTTCGAAGCGATTTGCTCCTTGCTCCAGCCCTTCATCTCAGGAATGAGAGCAATATTTTCCGCAACGGTCAAGTTTGGAAATAGGGCAATGGCTTGAAGGACATAGCCGGTACTGAGACGTAACTCCCGTTCGTCATAGTCTTTGATGCGTTTCCCATCCATATAGATATTGCCATCTGTCGGTTCCAAAAGACGGTTCACCATCTTGATCATGGTAGTCTTTCCAGATCCTGAAGGTCCCACAAGAACCATAAATTCTCCATTTTCAATGCGGAGATTGACATCTTTTAAAATGTTTTTATCCGTGTAGCGCAAGGCTACATGTTTGTATTCAATCATATTTTTCCTCAATAAGTTTTCTGTCTCTAAGAATATCCAATAAGCTACTTGCTGGATGCCCTAGGACTTTTTCGACATCTGTAGAAACCCCAGCTTGTTCCCCAGATTTAATCGCTGTATAAGTGCTGACCCAGGCATCGTACTCCCAAGTTTGTGCTGGCCATTTTTTCCGTGACTCATAGGCTTCTTCTACTGATTCATCCACATACGTGATGGTTTTACCGCTCTCTTTTGAGAGGAGCGCTACGATTTCTTCCATAGAAAGATCCTCTGGCCCTGTCAGATTCAAGCTTTGATTCTCCCACTCCTTAGGGTTTAAAAGAATTTCTGCTGCAACCCTAGATGTGTCCTTACGGGCAACTGCTGAAACCTTCCCACTTCCTGCTGGACCACGAATTTCCCCATTTTCAAGAGCAATATCTATCAAGAAGTCCAAGTAAAAATTATCTCTCAAAAATGTATAGGTGAATCCTAACTCCTTGATATAGGCTTCCGTCTGGGCATGATCTCGAGACAAGGTAAAAGTTGCCTTCTCATCTGCCCCGTAAAAGGAGGTATAGACGATATGCTGCACCCCGCAAGCTTGGCGGCATCTAAAAAACTCGTGTGTTCCTCAACACGCTCTGGATTTTCCCGAGCAGAGACCATCAATAAGACATCGATACCCTTTAAGGCCTCAACCACCTCTGGAGTATTGGCATACACCATCTTACGAATTTCCGCTGACGCGTAGACTGTTGCCCGCTCTGGACTTCTTGCCAGATGGATAGAAGCAATTCCTTTTTATCGACAAGATCAGACACATAGGAACCTAATTTCCCTGTTACACCTGTAATTCCAATCATAACTGTTGCCTCCTTTCCCTAGATGTCATTTTCTTTAGCTTTTAGATTTGTGATAATCCGCTCTTGATAGGCTTCAAATTCTTGAATTTCTTGATCCGAAAATCCTTGGTAGAAAATCTCACCCAACTCTTTACTAACGCGGTCACCGATTTCTTTTTGCGCCCAACCGAGGTCTGTCAAAGAAATATATTTTTTCCTTTTATCCTGTGTGCAAGGTTGAATCGTAACCAAGCCTTGTTCTTCCAATTTCTTAACCATACTGGTCAATGTATTATTGGCTAGACCCGTCGCAAGAGCGATATCTGTCGCAGTAGCGCACTCCAACTCTTGCTTCCACAAAATCGTTAAAATTTTCCCTTGTTCACTTCGGTATAGGGCATCTGGTTCCTTGCTCAGCAGTTTTTGAAAGATACGCCCATTTAACAAGCGTATCTGTAAAGCTTGGTGGCCCCTTGCATCTTGTCCATTTTGTCTCCTTTTTATTTCGATATCGAAACATCACAGTCATTGTATCACCGTTCGTTACATCTGTCAACTATTTCGATATCGAAATAAAAAATCTAAGAATATGTCCACAGAATCCTTGAGGAACTTCAAAATACCAGATTTTTAATCCTTTTACACCATCTTCCTTGGAAGAAAAGCAACATTTATACTCCTTTTGAACGACACTGAGTTTTACATCTCTTCACTATCATGCAGAATGAAATTTGTTAAAAAGCCTCGGTAGGGTTCTTCCTACCGAAGCTTTTTTGATGAGAGAGATAAGGGTTAATGTCCTTTACGCTTCTCCCTTCGTTTTTGCTGTTTGCGTTCAAATTTCTCTTGTTTGAGCAATTGCTTTTGGACACTAGATTGATGTTTTGAAATCTTTTTCCTTTCCTCATACTGCAACTGCAATAGTTCTTTCGACTTGGAAGAAATTTTCTTCTTTACTTGTTTCTTCACAGCTCGCTGTAATCGTTTAGGATTCTTGATTTTTACATGTTGCTTAACTGTAGCTTCTGGACTAAAAGATAAATGAGTAAACTGAGTCTGTAAGATCTCTAAAATTTCATCATCTTTTGGCTCCTGACCAAATGTCACACGACAAACTTGATAAGTTTCTCGATACACTTGTTCGAACAAACCATGCCAAAATCCATCTTCAAAATAAACTGTCAATCCAATTGAAATTGTTTCCACGACAGCACCTCCTTAAATCTATCCCTAAGAATGGACAACCAAGGAGGAAGGTTACTGATAGGCTTGCCTACGTCTGGACTACCAACCAGAACTGTGTTTTTATCTTAGTTGGGACTATTATAGCATATTTATAATCTTATGTTATTGCTTCTTCAAATGCCTATCAAAAAAATGAATCGTAGCCAACCAAGAATCCTCACTCTCTTTCATCAATAAACGCCAATCTTTTCGATAGCGATGATTGGGTTGATAAGCCACTGTCAACATGTGACCTATTTCATGGTATTTTTTAAATGTAATGTGGTGGCCTTTATAATGTGAGACAATATTGGCTATTGCTGACGAGGCATCCCATATTTCATCAACAGTACTTCCGAGCAATAAGATTGGCGAAGAGAGTCTACTAATGTCTATCCTAGCAGAGCGATCTTTAGGGATAGGTTTTCTAAAAAGTTTGCTAAACAGATAATCTCTCAGTCGAAACTTTTGATAGGTAAGTTCCTTTTGCAAATACGTCCAAGAAGAAGTATGGGAGTTCCATTTCCTTTTATCCCTTCATACACCACATCAGAGGGTGAATTTAGTACCAAACATTGACGTCATTAAAAATGTTCTCCTCAGCTAAAACTAACTCTGCTCCCTTAGAACGTCCATAGATTCCAATTCTTTCACTATCTACTTGATGATGCTGACGTAGATAATCCTTTGCTTCCACAAGGCACTCTAAAGGAATACGTTCCAAATGTTTTGGCAACCCCTCTAAACCAAAGTAGGCAACTGCTAGGCAAATATAACCTCTAGAAGATAGAAGCTGAGCTATATTCTGTGCCTTTTCAATCCTTCCTTCACTACCGCTCACAATAATCAATGCTGGTGCTTTTATTGCCTTTTGATCATAAAAGAGTCTCCCTTGAAAATGTTTCCCGTAAATATCTTGATGACTAATTTGCAAACTCATGTAATGTCTTGTGAAAGTTCTCTCTGCGACGACAGTATTACCTTGTATAATTTTGATTTCCACAAAAAGTGATCTAATAAGGGAATTTTAGAAAGAGAGTTTGGAAGTTTCTTTTCCTATTGGTCAAGGGCTTAGCATTAAAGAATAACCCCATTGTTGCAATATCTTCATAAGAGCCAGAACAAGATGGAGTTTGTGAAATATCAATAATACCATTCTTATCTGATACAAAAGTCGCTGTTGATTTCCATAAAACATTATGAGCTAAAAGCATAGGAGCATTGATACAATAATAATCAGTTAGGTACATCTCGACTCGATATGTTTCTCTTGGTTTTAAGCCATTGATGACAATATTAAAAGATTCGTCTGCTAACTCAGACTCTGAGATCAGTTCAATTTGTATATTCATATCTTCCTCTTTTTTGTTAATGTGATTAACAATGTAGTTTTAAAATTACCGTGATTTTTACCACGGTAATTCTCGCCATACCTGTTCAACATCATCCATCAGTTTCATAACCATTTGAAGGTCCTCATCACTATAGTTTCTTAAAACTGAAAAAATGGCTTTTTCAATATGTTCTTGCTGCTCTTTATGGATGTTAAAAACTTCAACCCCTTTTTGGATAATATCAGATATTTATTTTTTCATTATCCTGTACAAATTCAAAAGTAACGAGGTCTTTCTTGGTTAAACGTCTAACACTCTGAGTAATAGCGCTCCTTGATACTTCAAGTAACTCAGATAATTTCACTAGATTCACAGGCTGATTCCGACCTATTAGATCAATCAAATGGACTTCATTAATAGTGATTGATTTATCAATACTATTCCTATGCTGATCCTTTTTCAACCGTTCAAAGTCTAAAATAAAGCTGTTAAAACGATTATTAAACTTATGCAGTTCTTTCTTATTCATAGCTTCCTTCTTTTTGTTAATGATATTAACAAAATATCGTTTTCTTGTCAAGAAGAGTCAAAAATCCTCCAGAACTTAGCTCTGAAGGACTTTTAAATTTATTTCGTTACGATATTTACAAGCTTGGTTGGCTCAAACAGTTTGGGAAACTGTTTGAGGTTGGAAATCAGCAAATAAATTGGTTATTTTACAACAATATTAACCAATTTATTTGGTACCGCAATCACTTTCACAATTTCTTTGCCATCAATCTCTGCTTTGACTTTGTCGTCAGCCAGAGCGACTTCTTGCAATTCTTCGCGAGAAAGGTCTTTTGCGACCATGAGTTTAGCACGGACTTTACCTTTGATTTGAACAACGATTTCGATTTCGTCTTCAACCAATTTGCTTTCGTCCCATGTTGGCCAAGCTACGTAAGAGATTGACTCACCTGTTGCTGCCACTGTTTGCCAGAGTTCTTCTGCCAAGTGAGGGGCAAATGGAGCAATCAATTGGATAAAGCCTTTGGCGTAATCCGCATAGAGTTTATCTTCCTTGTTAGCCGCGTTGACAAAGACCATGAGCTGGGCAATGGCTGTGTTGAATTTCATGGACTCGATTTGCTCTGTGACAGCTTTAACGGTTTCGTTATAAACCTTGTCAAGAGCACCATTGTTTTCTGCAACGATTTCTTTACTTGTGATCAAACGGTAAACACGGTCAAGGAATTTACGGCTTCCTTCCAATCCTTCTTCAGACCAAGCGATAGAAGCATCGAGTGGCCCCATGAACATTTCATAGACACGAAGGGTATCAGCACCGTATTGTTCCACCACATCGTCTGGGTTGACCACGTTCTTGAGGGATTTAGACATCTTAGCTGGTGCTTGCTCCAATTCTTCTCCTGTTTCCACATGGAAGAAGGAACCATCACGTTTTTCAACCTTGTCAGTCGCTACAAGAGCCCCACGGTGGTCACGGTAGCTGGTTCCCAAGATCATTCCTTGGTTAAAGAGTTTTGGAACGGTTCTTTGGTTGGAACAACACCGATATCATAGAGGAATTTATGCCAGAAACGAGCGTAAAGCAAGTGAAGCACGGCGTGTTCTGCACCACCCACGTAGATATCTACTGGTAGCCATTGTTTGAGGAGGTCCTCATCAGCCAATTTCTCTGTGTTGTGTGGATCGATATAGCGGAGGTAGTACCAACTTGAACCGGCCCATTGTGGCATCGTATTGGTTTCACGACGACCTTTGACGCCATCTTCACGAGTCACTTCCAGCCAGTCGGTCAAGTTAGCTAGTGGGCTTTCCCCAGTACCTGAAGGGCGGATGTCCTTAGTTACTGGCAAGACAAGTGGGAGGTCACTTTCTGGAACAGCTGTTGAAGTGCCGTCTTCCCAATGAATGATTGGGATTGGTTCACCCCAGTAACGTTGACGGCTAAAGAGCCAGTCACGGAGACGGTAGGTAACTTTCTCTTGACCATAGCCTTTTTCTTCCAACCAAGCCACGATTTTAGCAATCGCTTCTTCTTTATTGAGGCCGTTCAAGAAATCTGAGTTGACGTGAAGTCCATCTTCTGTGTAAGCAGCTTCAGCTACATTTCCACCTTCCAGCACTTCTACGATTGGAAGGCCAAACTGTTTGGCAAATTCCCAGTCACGTTGGTCATGGGCAGGCACAGCCATAACAGCACCTGTTCCGTAACTAGAAAGAACATAGTCGGCAATCCAGATTGAAATTTCTTTGCCGTTTACAGGGTTGATAGCATAAGCACCAGTCCAAACTCCTGTTTTTCCTTAGCAAGGTCTGTACGAGCCAAGTCTGACTTGAGGCTGGCTTGGTGTTTGTAGTCCGCTACAGCCTCAGCTTGTTCAGGTGTCGTGATGGCATCTACTAGTTCATGCTCAGGCGCCAAAACAGTGAAGGTCGCTCCGAAAAGGGTATCCGGACGTGTCGTAAAGACGGTGAATTCCTTGTCAGTTCCTTTCACCTTGAAAGTGACATTGGCACCAGTTGATTTACCAATCCAGTTGCGTTGCATGTCCTTGATAGACTCTGGCCAATCTAGATCATCCAAATCGTTGAGCAAGCGCTCTGCATAGGCCGTGATTTTAAGCATCCATTGGCGCATTGGTTTGCGAACAACTGGATAGCCCCACGCTCAGATGTTCCATCTGGAAGAACTTCTTCGTTGGCGATAGCTGTACCCAATTCTTCCACCCAGTTTACTGGCACTTCCGCTTCATAAGCTAAGCCTTTTCGTAAAGCTTAGTGAAAATCCATTGCGTCCACTTGTAGTAGTTCGGATCTGTCGTATTGACTTCATGGTCCCAGTCGTAAGAGAAGCCAAGCGCATTGATTTGGCGTTTGAAGTTGGCAATGTTTTCTGCTGTGAATTCCGCTGGGTCATTCCCTGTATCCATAGCGTATTGCTCTGCAGGCAAACCAAAGGCATCCCATCCCATTGGGTGAAGGACATTGTAGCCTTGCGCACGTTTGAAACGGCTAAGGATATCTGTTGCTGTGTAGCCTTCTGGATGTCCTACGTGTAGACCCGCTCCGGATGGGTAAGGGAACATGTCCAATGCATAAAACTTCGGTTTTGAAGCATCTGTTCCTGTCTTAAAAGTGTGATGGTCAGCCCAGTATTTTTGCCACTTAGGCTCGATTTCTTTATGATCGTAAAAACTCATAGCGTCTCTCCAATTTTCGTGATGCTCCTATTATACCATTTTTAGGGGATTTTTAAAGGATCAGATAAAGAAAAGACAGGTCCCATACGGGACCTGTCCATCCTGTTTTCGCTAAGAAAAGTCTATTTCACATGCTTTTCAAGTTCTTTTTGCGCTTTTTATTGGATTCTTCTTTTCTTTCTTCCATTGTTCACGCGCTTTGTCGTAGTCTTTCGCCGCTACGACCTTGTCTTGAACTTCTAAATACTTATAGTTAAAGGTTTGACCCTTGTGGCCGGTCCAAGCAAAGGCTGCAGAGTATGGTACAGTCTTACGAACGACTGGAGAAGCTCCATCCGAATGAATCGGAATCAAGAGGGCACTATCGGTCAACCAAGCTTGAGCCGCAGCATATTTTTCATAACGCTTGTTGACATCTGTGTTTTCTTTTGAGCGTCTTCAATTAATTGATTGTACTCATCAAAGCCAGCTGCTTTTGCCGCCGCATTATCCGTACCAGCATCGAATCCAAAGTAAGAATTGGCATTTTCACCAGATTTACCACTGGTGATGTCGATGTAAGAAGATGGGTCCGTATAGTCTGGTCCCCAGCCCAAGTTATTGTTTAGATCCCAGTCTTGTTGGGAAGCATTTTCAGCAAAGTAAGTCACTCGTTGAAGATCATCCTCAGAAACCATATTCAGATCGATGACAATATTTTCTGCTCCCAATGTAGATTCAATCGACTGTTTGAAGGATTGGGCTTGTTTGATTCCTTCCGTATAAGTCGAAGAAGTTGGAAGGTCTAAATGAATTGGGAATTCAACTCCTTGAGCCTGCAAGTCTGCCTTAGCTTTGGCAAACTCTTCTTTGGCCTTGCTTGGATTGTAGAGGGTGTCTTTTCCATCTGCGACAGAGACCCCTTTCCATTCATCCCCATAAGCTTCTAAGTCTTTTTCTACTGCATCACCAAATTGTTTGCCATCGATTTGGACAAAGTTTGGTGGCGTAAAGGTATTACGGATCACCTTATTGGCACCCGCTTCCCCGTTAGTTTGCGCTACATAAGCCTTGCGGTTGAAGGCAAACATAATGGCTTGACGGAAGTCCTTGTTCAAGATTGCTTTCTTGGTAGAGGCCTTTTGAGCATCCGTGGTCTTCTTTGTGATTTCATAGGCCTGACGGTCAATGTTGAAGGAAAGGTTATAGGTTGAGGAACCTTGGTCAGTATAGACGATGTCGTCCTTATGCTTCTTCTCTACACTCTTATAGTTGGAACCATTTGGGAAAACACGGGCAACTGTATAGTCACCGTTATCAAATCCACGGATCAGAGACTCGGAGTCTTGACCATCATAATAGGTCAGTTTGACTTTACTGATCTTGACATTTTCCGCATCCCAGTAGGTTGGATTTTTTCTAATATCGCAGAAGATTTCGAAGTAATGGATTTGATCAAATAAGGTCCGCAGTAAAGGATACTAGACGGAGAAGTTCCTTGACCATAGTCATCCCCTTTAGATTTCAGGAATTCTTCATTGACTGGCATCAGGATCCCCATCGTAGTCTTGGAATTCCAGAAGCTTTCTGGTTGGCTCAAGGTATATTGAACGGTATAATCATCAATCGCTTTCACACCAACGGTTGAGAAATCAGATGTTTTCCTGAAACATAGTCATCCAAGCCTTTGACAGATTTTTGGACCAAGTAAATCGCTTGTGATTTCTTATCTGCCGCGTGCTTGAGACCTGTCACAAAGTCTTGGGCCTTAACCTCTCCTCCATATTCTTCCCCTTCAGAAGTCATCCATTTGACCCCTTTGCGGAGTTTATAAGTATAGGTCAAGCCGTCTTTGGAAACAGTCCAGTCTTTAGCAAGTGATGGGATTAAGTTCCCATACTTGTCTACTTCCAATAATCCATCTACCGCATTTCCTGTAAACTCGGAAGTCGATTTTTTATTGGAAATCGAATAGTCGAGCGTATCTGGATCCTGGGTATAGACATAGCTATACGTCTGTCCGCCGGAGCTTCCAGATTTTCCACCTGAGCAAGCTACTAGGACACCAGCCGATAAAAGCAGAGCGCTGGTAGCTAAGAGTACCTTTCCTTTGTTCATATAATTCACCTCATTGTAAAAATGTTATATTCAATTTAAATTATAGCACTTTCCAGGGAAATGTAAACGCTTTTACTGCGAAATTCTTCTCTTTTTCTTTTTCTAGAATTTTTTCCGTTTTAATCCCTAACCTGTATGATATAATGGAATTTATGAATAACGGGAGACATTTACACAAACGACTTAAACGCAGCCTCTTGTCCCTCCTTGTAGGAGTCTTGACATTAGGCCCTATTTCCACTGCCTTTGCGGATGACATCTACCAGCAAGAAGATGTCATGAAAATCGCAGCTGATGCTGGACTGGTATTGGACGATTTTTACAAGCCTAAAGCTGACATCGTCATCGACGCCAATACTGGAGCCATTTTGTACGGAGACAATATCGACACGGTCCGGGACTCCGGAAGCATGGCCAAACTCATGAGTGCCTATGTGGTCTTTCGGGCCCTTAAGGAAGGCAAGATCAAGTACGATACCGTGGTCACAGCAACAGAGGCAGACCAAGCCATCTCGGAAAACAATCTGTTAAGTAACTCACCTATTGTAGCTGGTGTAGACTACAAAGTATCTGAATTGATCAAGATGCTCTTTGTTCCTTCTTCTAGCGCAGCCGTGATTATGCTCGCCAACGCCGTCACTGACAATGATCCCGATAAGTTTTTGGACTTAATGAATCAGTACACACAAGAAATGGGGATGAGCCATACCAAATGGCACAATCCAAATGGGGCAATGATCTCGGTCCTTCAGGGCTACTACAATCCTCAGCGCTACGATGTCAATGCGAATAACGAAATTACAGCGCGGGACATGTCTATTCTGGCTTATCACATCGTAAACGACCTGCCAGAAATGTTGGAATACACCAAGCAAGCTCACACTACCATCATGGAAGGAACCCCTACGAGCAAAGCTACGATAACTACAATACTTCCCTCGAAGGTGGAAAATTCGCCCTTAAAGGAACAGATGGACTCAAAACTGGATCCAGCCCGACTGCTGACTACAACTACACCGCGACAACCAAGCGGGGTAAACAGCGGATTATCGAAGTCATTTTGGGGTTGGGAACTACGATGTCGAGATCGCCGAAAGCTACCGCAATCAGATCGGAAATACCTTGGCTGAGAAAATGTTCGCAGACTACCAGTATAAAAAGTCCTCTCTGCAGGGAACATACCATCGACAGGAAGACCATTCAGCTGAAGCAAGACTTCTATGCGACTGTTAAGAAGGGAACGAAGCCAGCGCTAAAACTAGAAAATAACCGCCTAGTCGTCCAAAACGGCTTGCAACAGGTATCTCCAAGCATTAAACCGGGAGTGGCCGTCAGTGAGTCTAAAGCAACGACCTCTAGCAGTAAAAGCAAGGGACTCGATGTTATGTGGCTCTTCTGCTTCTTGCCTGCCGGAATTTTATACCTGATCTTTAAACAAACCGATCCAAAAAGAAGAAAATAGGAAAAGAACTCCCATTACCATAAGGTATGGGAGTTCTTGGTTTGTCGACAAAGCCATCTTAGGCCAAACCTTGAACGTAGGCATCTACTGCTACGATGGCTTGGGCAATATCAGAAGCCTTCACTTCAAATGGCATTTGATGGATGGTTTCTCCTTCGATGGTGGCCTGTTGGCCAACCTTGAGAAGATCTTCATAACTTGCAGTTTCAAGATGCATTTCTTTCAGAGTGGTTGGCATACCGATTTGTTGATAGAAACGAATGTATTTGTTCAATTCTTCCTTCGGACGGTTTTCCAAGAACAATTGAACCAAGGTTCCATAGGCTACTTTTTCACCATGAGTCAAATGGTGGATGTCCCCAGTAAGGGCAGTAAAGCCATTATGGATGGCATGGGCAGCTGCTAATCCCCACTTTCAAATCCAATCCCACTGAGAAGGGTATTAGCTTCAATAATGTTTTCAAGAGCAGGGGTTACGACTTTGGCTTCACAAGCAGCCATGGCTTGAAGACCGTCTGCAAATAAGGTTTCTTCACAACGTTGTGCAATGGCGACACCCGCTAAGGTTTGTCGTTGACCCAACATGGTTTTCCATTGGCTTGCATTACCGCACGCGCTTCGACCCAAGTCGCTAATCCATCTGCGATACCAGAAGCGAGCAAACGTTTTGGTGCTTGAGAGATGACTTTGCTATCCACCAAGACCAATTCTGGGTTTTAGAATAGAAAATATAGCGAGCAAAGGCACCTTCATCCGTGTAGATAACTGACAAAGCGGAAACAGGAGCATCTGTAGAGGCAATGGTAGGAGCAATCACAACTGGTGATTTTAAAAGATCGGCAATAGCTTTCGCACTATCGATGGTCTTTCCTCCACCAAGTCCAATGACCAAATCACAGCCATTTTCTTCTGCCAAACTAACCACACGATTGATTTCGTTATCAGAAGCTTCTCCATTGAAGAAGACTGGCAAAACCGTGAGCCCATTTTGACCAAGGTATTCTTCAAAACGCTTCCCTACGATATCATAGACCACTGAATCACATAGCAAAACAGGGTGATTCCCTAATTCTGAAATAGATTGCGCATTTTCAAATAAGGCATTCTCACCTTGAATGTAACGTGACGGACTTGCAAAATTTCTCATAGTCTGCTCCTTTAAAATTTATTTAGTTCACACCTATAGTAGCATTTATTTCTATGAAATTCAAAGAATTATACAAGGCTCCACTCAATTAAATTTATCTGTTCAGGCAGCCATTGAAAACGCTTCATTATTATTTGATTATTTGATTTCTCTTATGATTTCTAATCCACTCAAAAATCCCCAAAGCTAGTTTCAGTAGGTTGAAACTTGACTTTGGGGATTTTTATTTTTCACGAGCGATCAAGAAAATCAATCGCTTAACTGAAGTTGAGACTACTTACTTTGATCAACGAAACGAGTATCGCGAAATTGAACTCGCCCTAAAAGCGTCGAGAAAAGAGAGATTGCCTGGTGGGCATGGCCCACATGGTCAAGAAAATCAATCAATTGCTTAACTGAAGTCGAGACTACTTCCTTTGGAAAAAGATAAATCAATTGGCATTCAGGGAATGCGGCATTGATTTCCTATTTTTCTGCAGGAAGTTTCGGTAAACCGAATCGTCTCTCCTATCTTAGTTTACCAAATAATCACACGATCCTCTGGTGCGCGCCACATGCCGTCGCCTTCTTTGACATCAAAGGTTTCAAAGAATTCGTCAAAGTTTGGTAATTGGACATTGGTGCGAAGTTTTCCTGGTGCATGGACATCGACACTTGCGAGGAGTTGCATGTACTCTGTCCGAGCTTTCATGCGCCAGATGCGAGCAAAGTTGGTGAAGAATTCTTCTGCTGAGAAATCTTCCTCTTTCTTAGCGGCTTCAAGGGCTGCAGCGATACCACCGAGGTCTGCTACGTTTTCAGAAACGGTCAATTTCCCGTTGATCTTGGCACCGTAAGAGTCTTGTCCTTCAAACTGATCGATGACTTTTTGAGTCCGAGCGGTAAAGGCTTCGTAATCTTCTGGCTTCCACCAGTCTTTCAAGCTACCGTGCTCATCAAAGGAAGCACCATTGGTGTCAAAGGCGTGGGAGATTTCATGGGCAATGACTGCACCGATTCCGCCGTAGTTGGCTGATGATGATTGGTGAAGGTCATAGAAAGGGGCTTGTAAAATCGCTGCTGGGAAGACGATTTGGTTCTGTTGCGGATCATAGTAGGCATTGACCAGGTGGGCTGGCATGTGCCATTCGCTTCGATCAACCGGTTGGTTCCACTTGCTCCAAGTATGGGCAATGGAAATTTCGTAAAGGGCTTGAGCATTTTCAACCAAGGTCTTGCTTTCGTCGATGATCTTTTTGGCGTATGTTTCTGGTAATTTTTCAGGGTAGCCGATATGTGGTGTGATGACATTGAGTTTGACAATGGCTTTTTCACGAGTTTCAGGAGCGAGCCAGTCTGCTTTTTCTAAGCGCTCCTTGTAGACGTCAATCATGGTCGCTACTTTATGCTCTACATCTGCTTTTGCTTCTGGTGAAAATTTTTCTCCCGCATACCAGAGTCCAAGCGCTTGGCTATATGGTACTTCTGCTAATGACAAGGCCGCCTTTTCTTTTGGACGAGGTTCTGGAACACCTGCAATCGTACGACTATATTCACCAGCCAAGACACGGATTTCTTCGGTCAAGAATAAAGTCCAATCTACGGCTGCACCGAGTTTCAATCTTGCATGAATAGTTTCCCAGTTGGCTGCTGAATAGAATGTTGGTGCGAATTCCTTCCAGAAACGCTCTTCTGGAACGATGATTTTATCCGGAGTTTGTCCGATCACTTCTGTAAAGAAAGTATCGAGTGGCAATTCTGGAACCAAGGCCTTGAAATCTGCCCACTCATAAGGATGGTAGAGTTTGTTGTACTCGGATCTTTCTTCATTTGACAAGATATATTTGGCCAATTCTGCATCCGACGCAATGACCTTATCCAGGATATCTTTGATTTCTGCCTCTGAGAATTCAAATTTAGGTAAGAGTTTTTCCATCATTTGGCGCCAGATAGCCAGCAATTCTGGTCCTTTTTCGTTGCCTTCTTCATAGTAGGTCGTATCTGGCAAGATATGAGCCGGCGCTTCTCCCCACAAGACATTCATTTGAGCATTCATATAGTCTGGTGACACGCTAAATGGCATGAGATTTGGTTTGCCAGCTAGTTCATAGGTACCCAACTTGCTGGTATAGTCTTCAAAAGAAGACAGAGCCTTAATTTCATTGATCAAAGGCATAGCTGGAGCGACACCGGCTGCTTCTCGCGCATCAAAATCTGCCACCATTTTGTGGTATTTGACGAAGTTTTGCAGAATGCTGTCTTCAGGCAGCTCTTCTCCCCGTTGCCATTTTCCAGTGATATCCAACATCAAGTTTTCGATATCTTGGATCAAGTCCATAAAACCACCAGTTGACGGTTTGTCATCAGGAATCACAGCTGTCTCAGCCCATTCCCCATTGACGTAATCATAAAAATCATCTTGTAAACGTACCATGATCTTCTCGCTTTCATTCTTTTCTAATAACCTTATCAAAAATAGGAACTTTTTTCAATGATTTCAAGAGATTTAAGTTGAATTATTTTAAAAATTAACTTGACTTAACTTTTTATTCGTGTATAATTATTTCAAAAATTAACTTGACTTAATTTTTTTATTCATGTATATTAATGGTAAAGGAGCAAAATCATGATTCAAATTGAACATCTCAGTGTTGCTTACCAGCAAACACTGGCCTTGGAGGATCTTTCCCTCACCATCCAGGGTCCAACCATCCTAGGCATTCTTGGCCCCAATGGGGCTGGAAAATCAACCCTAATCAAGGCCATGCTAGGACTTCTCCCTCATGCGGGAAAGGTCCTGCTCGATCAAAAGATCTCGGCCAAGCTCTTCAACGAGTGGCCTACGTCGAACAGAAATCCGCTATTGATTTCCACTTCCCCATCACGGTGCGGGAGTGCATCTCACTGGGTCTTTATCCCCACCTTTCTATCTTCAAGAGAAAAAGCAAAGAAGATCTCCAAAAGTGGAAAATGCCTTGAAACTTGTCAATCTTCTTGATCTAGCGGATCGCCAGATCGGCCAGCTTTCAGGAGGGCAATTCCAACGGGTGCTGATCGCCCGCTGCTTGGTCCAAGAAGCGGATGTCATTTTTGGATGAGCCCTTCGCAGGGATTGACTCTGTCAGCGAAGACATCATCATGCAGACCCTCCAGACCTTGAAACAAGAAGGCAAGACCATTCTGATCGTCCATCACGACCTCAGCAAGGTCCCAGCTTATTTCGACCAGGTCCTCCTCCTTCATCGTAAACTGATTGCATTTGGGAAAACAGAGGAAACCTTTACCAAAGAAAATCTGCATGCAGCCTATGGGCATGAACTCTTTATAGGAGGTGGCGTCGGATGATTACAGAATTTATCGATGGATTACAGCAATTCCACTTCTTACAGAATGCCCTGATCACAGCCATCGCCATCGGGATTGTCGCTGGAGCCGTTGGATGCTTCATTATTTTAAGAGGCATGTCTCTCATGGGAGACGCTATCTCACACGCAGTTCTTCCTGGTGTGGCTCTCTCCTTTATCCTAGGCATCAATTTCTTTATTGGCGCTATTGTCTTTGGCCTCCTGGCGTCCGTCCTTATCACCTATATCAAGAGCAACTCCATCATCAAGAGCGACACTGCAATTGGGATTACCTTTTCTTCTTTCCTCGCCTTAGGAGTCATCCTGATTGGAGTCGCTAAAAGTTCCACCGACCTTTTCCACATCCTCTTTGGGAATATCTTGGCCGTCCAAGACCGGGATATGTGGATAACCATCGGTGTTGGTGCTGCGGTCTTGCTGGTGATTGTCCTACTCTTTCGACCCTTACTGCTCACATCTTTTGATCCTGTTCTGGCTCAATCCATGGGCGTCCGGGTCAAGGTCTATCACTACCTCCTTATGGTGCTCTTGACCTTGGTTTCTGTCACTGCTATGCAGAGTGTCGGAACCATTCTCATCGTCGCCATGCTCATTACACCCGCTGCGACGGCCTATCTCTATACCAATAGTCTCTGGTCCATGATGCTCCTTTCATCCGGATTAGGTGCTCTTGCATCCATCCTGGGACTCTTTATTGGCTATAGCTTAAACATCGCCGTCGGGTCTTGTATTGTCCTCACTTCTGCTGTCTTCTTTCTCATCAGCTTCTTTATCGCTCCTAAGCAGAGAAAGAATAAGCACGCTCTTTCATCTCATTAAAGGAGAAACACATGAAAAAACCGCTTCTATCCTCGCCCTCTTTGTGGCACTCTTATTTGGTCTGTTGGCCTGTAGCAAAGGCTCTTCTTCTGGAGCTTCTGATAAATTGAAAGTGGTCACCACCAACTCCATCCTTGCAGATATCACCAAAAATATAGCTGGGGATAAGATCGAGCTGCACAGTATCGTTCCTGTCGGCAAAGATCCTCACGAGTACGAACCGCTTCCAGAAGATGTCAAAAAGACTTCGCAAGCAGACCTCATCTTCTACAACGGGATCAACCTCGAAACCGGTGGCAATGCTTGGTTTACTAAATTGGTCAAAAATGCCAATAAAGTTGAAAACAAAGACTATTTCGCAGCTAGCGACGGAGTCGACGTCATCTACTTGGAAGGCCAAAACCAAGCTGGAAAAGAAGACCCTCACGCTTGGCTCAATCTCGAAAACGGGATCCTCTACGCTAAAAACATTGCCAAACAATTGATCGCAAAAGATCCCAAAAACAAGGACTTCTACGAAAAAATCTAGCTGCCTATACTGAAAAACTCAGCAAGCTCGACCAAGAAGCCAAACAAAAATTCAACAATATCCCAGAAGAGAAGAAGATGATTGTAACCAGCGAAGGCTGCTTCAAATACTTCTCCAAAGCCTACGGCGTCCCATCCGCCTATATCTGGGAAATCAATACGGAAGAAGAAGGCACACCTGACCAAATCAAAACGCTGGTAGAAAAGCTCCGGCAAACCAAGGTGCCTGCCCTCTTTGTTGAATCTAGCGTCGATGAACGTCCTATGAAAACTGTGTCTAAAGATACCAATATCCCGATCTATGCAAAGATCTTCACTGATTCCATTGCCAAAGAGGGAGAAAAAGGTGATAGCTACTACAGCATGATGAAATGGAACTTAGACAAGATCGCAGAAGGTTTGAACAAATAAGATTCCAAACTGATTAGATTCTCAAACAAATCAGTGGCTCTTCCCCTTCATTGATGTACAATGAAAAGAAAAAGGAGTCTTTGCTATGACAACATTTTTAGGAAACCCTGTTACCTTTACCGGATCTCAACTTCAAGTTGGCGATACTGCTCATGACTTTTCATTGATCACTCCAGCTCTGGAGAAGAAATCTTTAGCTGATTTTGCTGGCAAGAAAAAGTCCTCAGCATCATCCCATCCATCGACACAGGGATCTGTTCGATGCAAACACGTCACTTCAACAAGACCTTATCGGACTTGGAAGACACTGTCGTCTTGACGGTCTCTGTCGACCTTCCTTTTGCTCAAGGTAAGTGGTGCGCTGCTGAAGGGCTCGACAATGCTATCATGCTCTCAGACTACTACGACCATTCCTTCGGAAAAGCCTACGGCCTCTTGATCAATGAATGGCATTTGCTCGCACGCGCTGTCTTGGTCTTAGATGCGGATAACAAGGTTACTTACGTTGAATACCTAGACAATATCAACAGCGAACCAAATTACGACGCTGCAATCGAAGCCGTCAATGCGCTTGGATAAATGAAAAAGAGGTCTGCGACCTCTTTTCCATTGCTATAAAATCCGATGAAGTCCATTCTGTAGGAGGACGCGCCAGCGTAAGCGAGGATGCCTCTGAGGAAACTCCGCACGCGCTGTGCCACTTGTTGCTTGTAGCTCTTGCCTCCTTGTGCAAAGACTCCTTTTCGACTCCAGTAGCCTTCGACACTGCGATCATTTTTAGGGGCTAGATAGCGAACACCTTGACGATAAAGGACCTGCTTGCGAAAGGCTGGGTCCCAAGCTTTGACGGGGTCAATATCTAAATCCTTATGGGTCCGTCCCTAGCCAACCCGTAGTTAAAACTGGCACCATTGACAATGCCATTTTCAGAAACTTCTACTGGATCGACTTCATTGAGGAAATGCCCAGCTTGATCGAGAATATACTCCGTATGAAAATTTACCAAGACCTTGAAATTGACTTGTTGGGAGGCCCCTGATGGATAATGAAGGTGACCATCAGGCCTTAGGGAGACCTTGTTATGAAGGCGGGCTGCCGCATAGGCATCAATCTTAATTCCTTTTGTCTCCTGTAAGTAAGCTTGTAAGGCCTCCTCGTCAGTCTGTCCAGCTCTCGCATTATGCATTCGAATCCATTGTGCCTGGTAACTTGAAAGTAGGTAGCGCAACTGGTGAACCTGGCGTTTCAAAAGCTGATCTCCTGACTGATCTGCTAAGGGATCTCTTTCAAAGGCGACCTGCACGACGCGTGAAAATGCCTTCCAAAAGTCGGATCCTGGTGGACAATCTGGAGCCATCCTACTCAGAAGAAAGGCTGTTTCTTCACAAGTTCCAGACAAGTCACTCGGCATAAGGAGAATTTTCATGATGCCCCTCAGCAAGTCTTGGGCAGCAGTCTCCGTTAGATCCTTGATCTCTTGAAACCACATATTTTGAAACAGAGGACTGGCAAAGAAAAAGACAGACTGGTATTGTTCTTGGTAGGCTTGTGGATCTTTGTATCCCTGCAAGTGCTTCTCTAGATAGGCTAAACTATTTTCTCTCCAGCCTAGTCTCGCTAATTCCCGTCTGTTCATGATGCCGTCCTTTCTATGCTACTATACTACCATCTTTTGGAGCTTGAGACAATTCTCATTACTCCACTAGCGTTTTTGAGGATTTTTTGATATACTAGAAGTGAGCGAAGAAAAGAGGAAAGCATGACACCAAACAAAGAAGATTACCTCAAGTGCATTTATGAAATTGGCACAGAAGTAGAAAAAATCAGTAATAAAGAAATCGCTAGTCGCATGCAGGTCTCTCCACCCGCTGTGACCGAGATGATTAAGCGCATGATCTCTGAGGGTCTCTTGGTGAAGGATAAGACCCATGGCTATCTACTAACAGATCTGGGCTCGCAATTGGTCTCTGATCTCTACCGCAAGCACCGCTTGATCGAAGTATTTCTGCTGAAAAATCTTGGCTACACAACTGAAGAAGTCCATGAAGAGGCAGAAGTTCTCGAGCATACCGTTTCTGAACATTTCATCGACCGGCTGGATCACATGCTTGGAAATCCTAAGACCTGCCCTCATGGTGGGACAATTCCAAAGAAAGGTGAAAGGCTTGTCGAAGCCTACCAAGACCGTCTTGGTGAAACGACTGAGCCCGGTCTGTATATTCTGCAAAGAGTCTATGACACCTATGAATTGTTAAAATTCTTAGACCAGATCCATCTCCAGATTGGCGATACCATCGCGTTTCAACGGTATGATGACTACACAGGCCTCTATCACTTAGTTATCCATGATCAAGAAATTTCTATCAACCAAGTGATCGCCCAACAACTCTATATCGAAAAACATGCAGTCTAACCCGACTGCATGTTTTCTTACTTATGGATTTTTGTATCTAGTAAAATCGTCACCGGACCATCATTGATCAATTCAATCGCCATATCGGCTCCAAAGATGCCTCGTTTGACAGGGACTTCTTTTTCTAATTGATCATTAAAGGCATCATATAACTGACTGGCCATATCTGGCTTGGCAGCCCCTATAAAAGCAGGACGGTTGCCTTTTTTGTCTCCGCAAAGAGGGTGAATTGAGAGATCGACAAGATTTCTCCTTGAATATCTTTGACCGAAAGATTCATCTTATCTTCCTCATCTGAGAAAATACGCATCTGCGATACCTTGCGGACCGCATACTCCAAATCCTTCTGGTCATCCTTAGGCCCTACTCCCACTAAGAGTAGCAAGCCTTGCTGGATCGCATTGTAAACTTGGCCATCAATGGAAACCGAGGCACTCTTGACCCGTTGAATTACTAATTTCATTTTATTATCCTGTTTTATAAACCTATTGAACATTCACTGCTACCCTTGAAAGAACATCAACCACAGACGACGAGCTAATCAAGCAATAAAAGAGTTCTGAACATATCCTAGCTTCTTCAAAGAAAATCGACATCAGACAAGGCAGTGAGACGCAGGCATAACTGTAGTTAGACCAGTCGAAACTAACGCAGTATGAAGTCGATTTTCGCAGAAGACTAGCCGTTGGTACGCTTAACAGAGTACACCTCCGGCACACTCTTAATCTTATCCACAACCGTTGTCAACATAGACAGGTTTGGAATTCCAAAGGAAATGTGGATATTGGCAAATTTCATGTCTTTGGTTGGTTGGGCATTGACGGTTGAGACCATCTTAGCTGTATTGGAGAGGACTTGTAGTACATCGTTCAGAAGTCCGGCACGGTTGAGTCCGTAAATATCGATGTGAGCGATGTAGTCCTTGGTCGTGTTGTTATCTTCCCATTCCACATCAATCAAACGTTGCTCGTAGTTGTCTTGAGCGCGAAGATTCATACAGTCTCGGCGGTGAATCGCGACACCACGCCCTTTGGTGATGTAGCCGACAATTTCATCGCCTGGAACTGGGTTACAGCACTTAGCAATCCGAATCAAGAGGCCAGAAGCGCCTTGGATAACCACGCCACCTTCATGACGGACCTTCAAGGTGTCTTTTTATTTTCAACCTTGACCTCGCCACCTTTGACCAGCTCTTCTGCTTCTGCGCGTGCCTTAGCCCGTTCTTCTTCCCGGCGTTCATCCTCCGTCAAGCGGTTAAAGATGGTAATAGCTCCGATCTCTCCAAAACCAATCGCCGCAAACAAGGCTTCTTCTGTCTTGTAACTTGATTTTTGTAGCACTTTGTCCATGTGTTTTTTGTCCATGAACTTATTGGCTACCAAGTCATGCTCGTGGAATTGGGCCATCAAGAGGTCCCGACCACGGTTAATCGACAATTCCTTGTCTTGATTTTTAAAGAATTGACGGATCTTGTTGCGCGCCTTGCTGGTTTTGACAAGTGTCAGCCAGTCACGACTCGGACCAAAGGAATTGGCATTGGTGATAATCTCCACCTGATCTCCCGTCCGAAGTTTGGTATTGAGGGCACCATCCGGCCATTGACCTTAGCACCAATCGCTTTTTCCCCAACTTTGGTGTGGATTTCATAGGCAAAATCGATCGGTCCGGAATCTTTGGGAAGCGAGCGCACAGTTCCATCTGGAGTGAAGACGTAAATCTCTTCTGCCAGGATGTCTTCTTTTACATTTTCCACGAATTCCTTAGCATCGCCTGACTGGTCTTGGAGTTCCATCATCTCCTTGATCCAGTTCATCCCAATAGCAGATTCCTTACTGTTGACTTGACCTTTGATGCCTTTTTGTAAGCCCAGTGAGCCGCAACCCCGTACTCAGCGACTTCATGCATTTCCTTGGTTCGGATCTGGAATTCAATCGGTCCTTTAGGGCCGTAGACAGTCGTATGGATGGACTGGTAGCCATTGGCCTTCCGGTTGGCAATATAGTCCTTAAAACGCCCCGGCATCGGCTTCCAGAGCTCATGGATGTAACCCAGCATGGCATAGACATCGCTTGGGGTATCCAGGATACAGCGGATAGCAATCAAGTCATAGATTTCATCAAAGCGTTTCTTCTTATCCTGCATTTTGCGATAGATCGAATAGATATGCTTTGGTCGACCATAAATTTTTCCATGCAGATGGCGTTCCCCAGCATAGGTCTCAATCTTGTGGACAACCTCTTCCACCAACTCTTCTCGCTCGCGACGTTTTTCCTTCATCATATGGGAAATCTTGTAGAATTCGACTTCATTCAGATAACGGAAGGACAAATCCTCAAGTTCCCATTTGACGCTGGAAATCCTGAGACGGTGGGCGAGTGGTGCATAGATCTCCATGGTCTCACGCGAAATGCGCTCTTGCTTATCCTTGCGCAAATGCTTGAGGGTACGCATATTATGCAAGCGGTCTGCCAATTTGACCAAAATGACACGGATATCTTGAGACATGGCCATGAGCATCTTGCGATGGTTTTCCGCCAACTGCTCTTCATGGGACTTGTACTTGACCTTCCCGAGCTTGGTCACCCCATCGACAATCACGCGCACATCATGACCAAATTCGCGCTCTAAATCATCTAAAGTCGCATCCGTATCTTCTACGACATCATGCAAAAAGCCACAGGCGACCGTCACAGCATCCAGTTTCAGCTTGGCAAGGATTCCTGCTACTTGAATTGGGTGGATGATATAAGGCTCGCCAGACTGACGGAATTGCCCATTATGGCAATCAACCGCATAGACCAAAGCCTTTTGCACAAAAGCAACATCTTCAGGTGATAAATATTTTTTTGTAAGGGCAACGACTTGGTCCCCTGTTAAATTCTCTTCTTTCGGCATGTATTTTCTCCAGTTTCTTGGATACTATTTTAACACTTTTAGAAGCAGATGGGAACCAATGAAGCTACTTTAATATACGGATACTTCTCGAAGATCATTCTGGGATCCACCTTGCTTTCATCATTCTTGTAAAAAACTAACGAAGCGATTCCTTCACTTCGTTAGTTCATTAATTCTGTGACAACACTCACGGCGCTGAGAGCGTAGAGTGGAGCTGTTTCTGCTCGAAGTATGCGAGGCCCAAGTCCTGCAAGGACTGCTCCTTTAGCTGTAAAACTTTTAATTTCTGCAGGGGATAAACCGCCCTCTGGTCCAAAGATAAAGAGTAGTTTACATCCAGCTTCTAAGCCTGTCAGCGACTGAATCAGAGCGGCCGCCTCGCCTTCTTTAGCTGACTCTTCATAGGCCACCACGATCCGGTCAAACTGGTCGAACTGAGCCAGAAAGTCTGCCTTTTTCTCAAAAAGGGTAATGCTTGGGACCAGATTTCGCTTGCTTTGCTCGGCTGCTCCGAGGGCGATTTTTCTAGTTTCTCGACCTTTTACCCAATTTCTTGCCGTCCCACTTAGCAACGGACCAGTCTGCAGGGAAGGCCCAGATTTGGCTGGCACCGAGTTCCGTTACTTTCTGAGTGATGAACTCGAGCTTGTCTCCCTTGGGAAAGCCTGATGCGATGGTCACTTGGACTGGCAGTTCCACATTGTCAGCTAATTCCTCGATTAGCTCCAACTTACGGGCTTCTACATTTACCACGCGCGCCAAACGCTTGATCCCATCATCAAAGACCAAAGTCACCTCATCATCTTCTTTTAAGCGCATGACCTGAAACATGTGCTTGCTGGTCTCCTTGTCCTCTATGGTGACAGGTGAGCTAGCCAAACCTTTTACAAAATACTGCTGCATGCTAGCCTCCAATCACACCGGAGATATCCTTGGTCTTCTTGAAGACGCAGGCATTCCATTCCCCTTGGATCATGTGGGTTTCAAGGAAAAATCCAGCTGACTCAGCCGACTCACGTACCATGTCCCATTTGTCCTTGATAATTCCACTCATGATCAGGTAACCTTCGTCCTTGACCAAACGATAAGCATCATCTGTCAGATGGATAAGAATATCCGCCAAGATGTTGGCCACGATGACATCTGCCTCAATCTCCACGCCCTTGAGCAAATCACCTGGAGCTACATGGATGTTTTCCATGCCAGAATTGAGCTCAATATTTTCCTGAGCGACACGAACCGCCACATCATCCAGGTCATAGGCGAAGATTTCCTTGGCACCTAGAAGTGAGCTGGCGATAGAAAGGACACCTGAACCAGTCCCCACATCTAGCACTGTTTCGCCACCGCGAAGAACCTGCTCCAAGGCAAAGAGGCTCATCTTGGTTGTCGGGTGGGTTCCTGTTCCAAAGGCCATACCAGGATCCAGCTTGATAATCTTTTCTCCCGCTGTTGCCTCATAGTCTGTCCATGACGGCACGATGGTCAAGTCATGAGTGATACGAGCTGGTTCATAGTATTTCTTCCAGTTGTCTGCCCAGTCTTCCTCAGCCAAGGCAGTCGTGCCCATCTTGACCTCTCCTAGATCCATAAAGTCGGTCAATTCTGCCAGACGAGCCTGCAAATCCGCTTCAACCGTTGCTACATCAACCGTTTCCGGGTAGTAGGCCGTCACCACGATATCTTCCTGTTGCTCAACCTCTGGGAAAATTTCACCAAAACGATCCACATTCCCCACATAGTCCATGCTGTCTTCAATCGCAACACCCTGCGCTCCTAGCTCAATCAAGAGGTTGGAGACTAGCTCCTCGCCTTCACGCTTCACTGTAACTTTTAACTCTTGCCATGTTTCCATCTGATTCTCCTTAACACTCTATCAATTCTTCTAATTCTTTTAAGGTCTTGCCGTCCTTATTTTTCCAATCCGTTCGTCCATTCGTATTCATTCCTAGTACAAAAGCAGCTGCATAAGATGGGCTGGAGAACAGTTGTTTTTCTTGTAAAACACCATCTTTAATCACATTTGATTTGATTAATTCCTTACGCAATTCTTTTAGACTTGCTGGTATTGCGGGTGAATCAACCTCATCCACTTGACTGCCTTCTAAAACAACAAAACCTTCCGAAGTCTGTTCGCAGATAGCTTCAATCATTCGATTTGATTTCTTTGTTTTTCGCTTCAAATAGAGATGAGTTGAATTTTCATTAGAAACATTCTGATCTGTTTTCTTGGTCATAGGAACAAACACTCGGTACCCTAAGGTTCCTACAATCATCAAAGTATTTTCTACAACCTCATCCAACTCAGACTGCTTTTCTTCTGTTACATTCCCAGAATTGGGCTCATTCCCATTTTTGACAATAAAGCGCCCCGCGTCCTTTGCTAGTTGTGTAAATTTATTTTCCAAGTAACTAATTTCTGTGGGACCAAAGGAATTATTCTGCGTCGTCAAAATAATCACATCATTAAAATAATCTGCATGGTTATCACGAGTATGTTCCTGAACACGTAAAGGACACCTTCACCATTTTTGCGATTCATCGCCTGCCCAATATAGGTAACATCCTTTTGCTTATTTTCATCACGACCAAATAAGAAATAAATGCCACTTTGCTTCATTTCGTCACGTGATTTTAAATCTGATAATTGAATGCGTGGAATTTTATAGATCACACCTGTCCAATTGGACAAGGTACATTTGATTATACCAGTAACTTCTCCATCCATGAGAAACATGTTGATATTTTTACTACGCTTCATCCTAATTTCTTCTCCACATAATCTCTCACTCGTTCTTGCAATTGGGAACAACTCGATCTGACTTTAAAAACTCTTCAAAGCTCACTAACTTATAGCCCTGTCCCTCATCTCCAAAGTCAATGTGTTCAAACTCTTCTTTGGCTAGATTGCCAACTAGAAAAACGAACTGTTTTTTCTCATCCAAGAGGCCAGGATAGATCCCAGACCAGATCACTTCCTCTTTCGACAGTTGGATGTTCAATTCCTCATAAACCTCACGCGCCACACACTCAAAGGACTTTCGTCCCCTTCGCGACCACCACCTGGCAAGTCCCACATATTGGGGTAAGGAATCGTTTCTTTATCATCGCGCAAAATGGTCAAAATTTGCCCATCACAAATCAAGGCAATCTTACAACCCGTAAATTCAAACCGTGCTTCTATGCAATCCTCAAGCATGAGCTTTCCTCCTAGTATCTCGGATAGGGATAAAGGCGCTTTCTTCCAGGCCAACTTTGCCTTCTTCAAAGACTTCTTGGTTCCAGACGATCTCAAAGCTCTCTGCTTCTTCGTCTGCTAAGAAATCCATGAGCTCATCCAAGGCCAGCTCAGCTGTATCTCTAAGGAAAGTCGCAAAATAGGCTAGAAACTCACGAGACAAGCCTTTTTAGGCTCATAAGGAATCGCTGTTAAATAGGCATCTTCGTCCACATGCGACTTGGCTGGATTGTAGAAGATAACGGCTTCTTCAAAGAAAATATCCTCATCAGATTCTTCGCCAGCTTCATCAACCAATGCAACCCCGCCTGTGTTTTGCGCTTCCAAGAGAAAAGCCACTTCTACCGCATGGTTTTTCTTATCCCAATTGATCTCAAAATCAAAGGAAAAACCTTGTCCATCTCCTCTTCTAAAACATCCAAAAATCCGTATTTAGACATAGCGTCCTCTTTCTAATTTCCCACTCTTAGAGCGGAATATGTTACAATAGTTACTACAATCTTACCATAAAAACGCCTCTTTGAAAGGAGACAAAGCTAGAAAGGAGAAGGAAATGCCCGACAATCTCGCACTCCGTATGCGACCACGAACGATCGATCAAGTCATCGGTCAACAGCATCTGGTCGGAGAAGGCAAAATCATTCGTCGCATGGTCGAGGCCAATCGTCTGTCCTCTATGATTCTCTATGGACCTCCGGGGATCGGAAAGACCAGTATTGCTTCTGCGATCGCAGGAACGACTAAGTATGCCTTTCGGACTTTTAATGCAACTGTTGACAGTAAAAAACGCCTCCAAGAAATCGCAGAAGAAGCTAAATTTTCTGGTGGCTTGGTCCTGCTTTTGGACGAGATCCATCGCCTCGATAAAACCAAGCAAGATTTTCTCCTGCCATTGCTCGAAAGTGGTCTAGTCATCATGATCGGTGCAACGACTGAAAATCCCTTTTCTCAGTCACACCCGCTATTCGTAGCCGCGTACAAATCTTTGAGCTGGAGCCTCTAACAACGGAGGAGGTCAAACAGGCACTGAAGACAGCGCTAGATGACCCCGAGCGTGGCTTTGACTTTCCTGTCGTGCTTGACGAGGATGCTTTGGATTTCATCGCTACCTCGACCAATGGAGATCTTCGCTCTGCCTTTAATTCTCTCGATCTAGCGGTGCTGTCGACCTCTGAAAATGCAGAAGGGATTCGCCATATTACGCTAGAGATCATGGAAAACAGCCTCCAGCGCAGTTACATCACCATGGATAAAGATGGAGACGGCCACTACGATGTGCTCTCTGCCCTGCAAAAGTCTATCCGTGGTTCGGATGTCGATGCCAGTCTTCACTACGCCGCTCGTTTGATCGAAGCTGGAGATCTACCCAGCCTAGCTCGTCGCTTGACCGTCATCGCCTATGAGGATATCGGCCTGGCCAATCCAGATGCGCAGATCCATACCGTAACAGCCCTTCAGGCAGCGGAGCGCATCGGCTTTCCTGAGGCCCGCATTCTCATCGCCAACATCGTCATCGATCTAGCCCTTTCGCCTAAGTCCAACTCAGCCTACGTTGCCATGGACAAGGCGCTAGCTGATCTTAGAAGTTCTGGCAACCTTCCCATTCCTCGCCACCTCCGCGATGGTCATTATTCCGGAAGCAAGGAACTGGGAAATGCGCAAAACTATAAATATCCCCACAACTACCCGGCAACTGGGTCAAGCAAGACTACCTGCCAGAAAAGCTCAAACACGCTTCCTACTTTATTCCCAATGAAAATGGCAAGTACGAGCGTGCTCTCGGAGCCACCAAGGAGAAGATTGATCAATTTAAGAAAAAGTGACATCGGTTTCAAAAAAATGAGATTTTTTCTTGAAATATTTCCAAAATGTGGTATCATATACATATAGAAACGCTGTGGTGTACGAACTCACACTTAAGTGTTGACCGACTATTTTTGTATTATTAGGGAAACAAAAGACTTCTGGCAGTATGCAGGCCGTTTCACGCGGAAGCAGCTAAGTCAGAGCGAGTTGCCCACCTGCTTAATTGCGCGGGTTCAATACAAATCGTGAAGTTTCGGCACCAATACAGCTTTTTATATTTGCCTCCTTAGCTCAGTTGGTAGAGCAGTAGACTCTTAATCTATGGGTCACAGGTTCGAGCCCTGTAGGGGCATCTAAATCAACAGGAAAAAGCCTTGATTTAAAAGGCTTTTTGCTTGTCTATAACTGATTTGCCCCATCATTTGCCCCACATTTTTTATGAGCAATCTTTCCATACATCTCTGATTTGATTAAATTCCTCAAAAATTTTCTCTTCTAAAGTGTGTCCATATACTTCTACCAACATTGAAATATCTCTATGCCCTAGAATTTTTGCAATAACTCCAAGGTCAAACCCTTTGTGCCAGAGGTAGCTTCCATAGGTGTGACGTGCTCCTTTTGTCGTGATAATTGGATAAATGTCCAACTCATTTAAGAGAACACTCAAAGCTTTATTGACGCTTGCAATATCTGGAACTGAATGAATATATCCAAAATGTTGAAAGATCATTCGATATCGATTTTTGATTCCTAACTCCATGTTTGCTCTTTCTTGCTCCGTTTGTAAAAGGCGCAAAATTTTGATACACTCTTCGTCTATTGGAACCATCCGAATAGACGTTTTATTTTTGGTGGAACAAACTTATGAGAGAGAGTATTATACCTCCTGTATGTTTTTAACAATCCTCTGTCAAAATCAACCTCATTCCAAGTTAACGCTACTAACTCTCCAAACCTCATGCCTGTTTTTAATAGAAAATAGACGATATAAGGAACAATTGAACGTTGGTAATCGAATTTTCTCTTTACTGCTAAAAGTAAATCCAGATAGTCCTTTTCTGTATGTAAATATTTCTCTTCTGTCATCTGTTGTTCTTTGGATGAAAACAACTCGACATGTTGTGTAAAATCATCTATTAGAACTTTGTCAGCAATTGCCATTTGGATGCTCTGATGAATCCCCGTATTCAATCTACCAAGAAAATTTCTACCAACTGTTTGCCCATACTTATTCATAATTCTTTGGTATTCACTCGCACGAATTTGAGTGACTTTTTATTTCCAAATAATCTTTCAATTGTGTTTTTACGGAGAAGATATTTTTCTTTGTTTCTTCCGACCTACTACTTGGTAAAATTTTTAGTTCAAGCCATTCTTGATATAGATCGGCAAGAGAAATATCTCTAGAAATTCTTTTTCCTAAACGAAGTTCTTGCAGAATCGGTTCAGCTTCTGACTCTGCAAGTTTTTTTGTTTTAAAACCGCTATTATGAGCAACAGTTTTTCCTTCGTTACGAATTTCATAGGTCCATAAATTACTATCTCCTCGCTTTCGGTAACGAACACTTGCCATATTACGCCACCTCTGTTCCTAGAATCTCATTTACAACACTTTTTGGAACAACCATCAAACGTTTGCGATTATAAAATGTATAGCCTCGTGATACAAGTAATTCTCTTGCCTGATGGATGATATCATTTGCAGTGTGAGGGCGATAGCCCATTTCAATTAATTCTTTGTTACTAATTAAATTATGATCCATAGTTATCCTCCTTATTTATTTTCTAAATTCAGAAACTCGCCTACAAGTAGTTGTAATTCTGTATTTAATTTAGGAGATTCTGTATTAATACTTCTTTTAATTCTTCCGCAAATTGGTTCGTTTCTTCTCTCAATAGTTTGCGGACTCTTGTTTTTTCTTTTGATACTGTCTGATTTTAAATTTGGAAAAGCCAATGATAACAGTTCAGGATTGTTGAGAAAGATAATTGTAAATGCTCTTTGATCCACTCGAATATGATCTAGCTTATAAAACCCGAAATTATCAAGTCTACTCATAATATCTTGGACCATCTCCTCACCAATCGCTTTGGTTCTGAGTTGGAACTCTAGTCTCCACCAAAACGGATTCACATCCAAATCTAGCTTCTCTTCTCGCTTGTGAGCAATGATTTCTTTATTCTTATCATATAACCTAACTTGTACATTACTACCGCTAGAACCCCAATATTTCGTCTCTAATTCGCCCCTCGACCATAGAAGACCTTATGGGTAACACCACCTTTAATATGTTGCAAATTAACGATTTCAGGCCTGTTGAAAATGTCAAATGCCAAATCAAAACGAGACAAACGTACCGTCAATGAATTCAATCTGGCAAAGTACATTAATTGCCTCCATACTTTCATTCCATCAAATTCTTTTAAAGTGTTAGGATTGAAATCAATCCGAATCAATTGTTCACCTCCATAAGTGGATAATTGAAAAATATAATATTGATTGAATCATACTCATTAAGATCCTTAGCTAAAGTAAAGACATCATCTCGCACGTTATCATGTATTTCAAATGCGTCAACTCTTGTACTTATTGCCTGTTTCAGATTTTTGAAAATTCGTCTTAGGGAACCAGTGTCTGTATCCCAGATAACCGTTAATCTATCAATACTGACATCTAGTCGCTGTACTAATTCTCCTACATCACATTGTTCTTGAATGCTTCTTAAATCTTGTATAGAAACTAACAAAATTGTCCCCCTTCTTTTTGATTTTTAGGGCTCAGAAACACCGTCAAATCAACGTTTGCTCGTTCCGTCGTTCTTTGGGCGTTGCCCTAAGTGTACCTTTTGCTGGCTGTTAGAATAGCCAGCTTTGTTGGCTAGAAATTGTCTGGACGGCAGTCTGCAGGACTTCGCCTGACTTCCCGTCAGGCTCGTCCCTTGTCCTTGTCCACACAATTTCTAGCTCCAAGGCTTCGAATAGTCATAAGTCATAGTCTCATCCTCAACTTCCTCCTCACTCACTGTCCCTAAACTTATGAACTTTTTTTATCATTTATAACTTATTTCTAAGTTATAAATATATTTTATAAAAATATTTGGGCAAGTCAACTAAAAACTTGATTTGTAAGTTTTTAGGTGATAAAATAAGTTAAAAATAAAAATAGGAGTTTCCCATGACCTTTATTATTCAAAATTTTGGACCCAATTTGGCACGATTGCGCATAGAAAAGGAGTAAGCCAAACTCAACTAGCTGAAGATTTAGGAATCGGTAAACAGTCCATCTCTGATTACGAAAAACAAAAAAGCTATCCTACCTTTGCAAATTTGGATAAGATAGCGGAATATTTTAATGCAACTCCAACCCAACTCTTTGGAACGAGTAAAGAGATTGAGTTAGAAAAGAGTGTTCTTGAATCTAATGAATACTCTGATAAAGTAAGTGAAATCTTAAAAGCTGTCAAATACATCGAGCATTTCCTACATACTGATGGACAGTACTTAGAGGATTTACTTTACCTAACAAGAGGCAACCAACTATACACAGAAGATGGAAAAGAGTTGTATATTGATCCAACTTCTCAGAAAAGAACACTTCATACTCAATATGAACCTGGTTTTATTGTAGCAAGAGAAAAATCTCCACTAGAACTCTTGATTGAAAATAAGGAATTGTTTGATAAATAGAAAAAGCGAGGATAACCTCGCTTCAGATTGAAGTTAAAATCTTTAGAAGACACTTTTATAAGGACTTTGTCTTCAATCTGTGAAAAGGAGTGGAAACTCCTTTTCTTTTGTAAGTCAAACTGAAACTTCCAAATTGTTTATTTATTTTATTGACATTTTCTATAAAAATAAATATAATAGTTTTATTATCATACTATACTATATAGGGGATTGAAATGAAATTTTCTAATCGTTTACTGCTATTCCTTGCAGGAGTTGTTTTTGTCCTTTTAGGACTTTTCCTATTTACAAACCCAGTAGCTAATCTTGTTGCTTACAGCTGGTGGATTGCATTTGATTTACTGGTTTCTTCTATAGCAGCTATTTTAGGCTATTTCTCTGCACCAAAAGAGCTTCGCTCACCTGTTTATCTTTTCCAAGGGTTTGTTAGTCTTCTCTTAGCTCTTTACCTCGTTGCTTATGGCTTTGTGACCCTGCCGGTCGTCATTCCGACCATTGTAGGAATTTGGTTAATTGTAGAAGCCATTATTGCTTTCTTTAAAGGCAAACGTCTAGGATTGATTTTCCCTATTATTGGTAGCAATATCACGTGGGTAGCCTTGCTTGTATTTTTACTAGGTCTAGTGATTCTGTTCAATCCAGTGGCTACAGGTGTCTTTGTCGTTTATGTCATTGCCTTTTCATTTTTAGTTACTGGCTTCACCTACATTATTGAGGCCTTTCGTAAATAGTCTAGTTGCTATTTCTATCGCATTCAAAAAGCTGGGAAATCATATTCTCAGCTTTTTCGTCTCTTTAATTATCACTTTTTCGCATTCCATTCTACGTAGAATTGCTCTAAGTATTCTTCCAAAAAGTGATGGCATAGTGCTCTAGCATTCGATAAGTTGCAATAATAACCGGTCGAGAACGGGGCATCGACTCAATCATACTGAAAATAAAAGAGCGAATGTTATCTGCAAAAGAAAGCTTAGATTCTTTGCGATTTCAACAAAAAAGCACTGTTTGTACTGATCCCAAAAGTTAGATTTTTTCTGTCTAACTTTTGGGGTGCAGTACATTTTCAACTCTCTTATTTATTTTCTTATCTCACATAATTACTTCACATATCCAGGCTCATCAAATTCATTTTTTTCAATAACATATGCCACATTTGCATCCTTATTGATCAAAGAACATATATCTATTAAACTACAAAAGCTCTCTGACCGCAAAATTCCGTTAATTTACAACCTTATTCCTACTGTTTATTTTACTTTTCTGACAGATAAGATTATAATAAGGAGTATTTATTTTCGGAGGTTTTTATGTCATTTCTATCAAAAAATTGGGCAGGACTGTTAGTCTGTCTGATCATTTCTATCATCTCTTGGGTTTTAGGAGGCTTTCTGCCTGTTGTGGGAGCACCTGTTTTCGCCATTTTTATCGGAATGATTCTCTACCCCTTTCTCACTCCCTATAAACAACTGGATGCTGGTTTGACTTATAGCTCCAAAAAATTGCTTCAGTATGCTGTTATCTTACTTGGTTTTGGACTCAATATCTCTCAAGTTTTCGCAGTTGGAAAATCTTCCCTTCCTGTCATCCTTTCGACTATTTCTATCGCTTTAATTATTGCTTTCTTTTTCCAACGATTTTTTAACATGGATACAAAGCTAGCTACCTTGATTGGGGTAGGCTCTTCTATCTGTGGCGGTTCTGCCATTGCAGCGACTGCTCCTGTTATTCACGCCAAGGAAAAGAAGTAGCCCAAGCCATTTCTGTTATCTTTTTCTTCAATGTCTTGGCAGCTCTTATCTTTCCAACTCTAGGTTCTTGGCTCCATCTCTCCAACGAAGGTTTTGCTCTCTTTGCGGGTACTGCGGTCAACGATACTTCCTCTGTAACAGCCACAGCTAGCGCCTGGGATAGTCTGTATCATACCAATACTCTAGAATCTGCAACCATTGTCAAACTGACTCGTACCTTAGCTATTATCCCTATTACTCTCTTCCTCTCCTATTGGCAAAGCCGTCAACAAGACAACAACCAAGGAGTAAAGCTTAAAAAATCTTCCCTGTTTTCATTCTCTACTTCATCCTAGCTTCTCTGCTAACTACCGTCCTTACTTCTTTTGGTGTTAGCAATAGCTTCTTTTCACCTCTCAAACAGCTCTCCAAATTCCTCATCATCATGGCTATGAGTGCTATTGGTCTCAAAACTAACCTCGTTGCTATGATCAAATCCAGTGGAAAATCCATTCTTCTTGGAGCCCTTTGCTGGATCGCTATCATCCTGACTAGTCTTGGCATGCAATTACTCATCGGTATTTTCTAAGAAAAAGGGAGCCTAAAGGCTACCTCAGAACGTAGACAAACGTCATTTTTGGCGTTTGTCTTTTGTATCTTCAAAGATATTTTGTCTTATCATCTACTATTCCATCCAAAAATCTGATTTAAAGCAAAATAAAAAGGGATATTCCCTATCCATTTCGATAATTTTTCATTACCCATTCTTTATTACCAATCATCAAACACTCCGCCTGTAAGTTGGTACATGAGGTAAATGTGTCCAAGGTTTTTACAATTCGCGTCACATGAAGTTATTTAAGCATCTCCTTTTTTTTATTACCATTTTCTGTTATAATAAATTGTACTTCTAAAATAGAAAGGTCTTAAGATGACAACTCTTATTAAACATAAACGTGTAGAATTTTCAGAACTTTTTATGACTTAGTTTTTGTTTTTGCAATTTCAAAAGTAACTACTTTAATTGACCATCTTCATAACGGTATTTTGACTTGGAATTCTTTCCTTGATTTTTTCATGGCTGTCTTGGTTCTCACTGATTCATGGATGATTCAAACCGTTTATACCAATCGCTATGGAAAGAACTCTTTATTTAACATGGTAATCATGTTTATCAAAATGGGACTTTTACTCTTTATAGCCAATATGATTGGACCTGATTGGCAACAATATTTTCATTATCTCTGTTGGGCTATTGGTACATTAACCCTTACCTTATTTTTTCAATATTTGGTTGAGTTTTTAGAAAATCAACCGATGATGTTAATCGGGAAAGTATCAAAGGTTTTCTATGGATAACAGGTCTAGGAAGTTTAGGAGTCTATCTAGCAGCTCTTCTTCCTATTTACGTTAGAGTCTATATCTTCTTTGCTAGTATTCTGCTAACATTTATTGTGCCAATTTTCTTGATTACTAAAGATAAGCATTACCAGGTAAATCTCCCCATTTAATCGAGCGCATCTCCCTTCTTGTCATTATTACGTTTGGAGAGATGATTATGGAGCTAGCTAACTTCTTTACAATCGAGAATTTCTCGATTTATTCGGTTCTTTATTTCATTATTATGCTTTCTCTGTTCTTGTTTTATTTTGGTCAATTCGACCATGCTATTGATGAAAAATCTAATCAAAAGGGACTATTTCTAATTTACAGTCACTATCCTATTTTCATTGGACTTATGATGATGACTGTATCGATGAGTTTTCTTCAGAATCCTGAAGCTAATCGTCTCTTTGCAACCATCTTCTCTTATATCGGATTTGGCCTCTTCCAAGTTGCTGTCCTAGTAAATGGGCCCTGTAACAAACACTATCTTCGCTATTCGAAAAGTTACTACTGTGTCCAAGCGACACTCTATCTGGCTGCCTTGATTCTCTCTTTAATCTTTGCTTCTAATCCTATAATAGTAGTGAGTATAACAACCATTTTAGCTCTAGCTATAGCCATTCATTTTATTTATTTTTATATGACACAGAATAAAAAATATTCCAAATCTAACTGGGGATATTTTAATGAGTTTATAACATTAAAAAGCTTTGGGAACCAAGGCTTTTTTCATTAATTTGTTTTTCCATTTTATCCTCCGATTTGAACTCGCACTGACATTTATTTATAACAACACTATATATCTAGTATGGCATAATCATTAGGTATTATAGGTTTTCAAACCAAATGTGAGTCATTCGTTTTTGCCCCACTTTTGCCCCATTTTTAAATCCTGACATTGAAAACACCTAAAAGTATTTCCCTAAAATCAGCTATATTTCAACATTTTTGTTTATTTTCAATATGAAAAGTTCTTACAAATCCATGTAGGGGCATTTTTATGCACAAAAAGCCTTGAAAACCAAGGCTTTTTGCTTATTTCAAAAGCATTGGCTCATATTTTTATATACTATAATGTAGCTTACGAAGTTAAATCATTCTGCACCATTGTTATTCCATTTAAAATAAAAACCAGCTTTGAACCCTACCAAACATTTGACAGCTCTTCACCGAATCCGCTATGATAAGGGTACTTGAAATTCCGAGTTTTCATAGCATTTAAAATGTAAGGAGTCCAAAATGAAAATCTATTATTCAAAATATGTCGGTGGTGGCTATCTACTCTTTGCATCGGCTATATTCATTCAAATTTTCTTTCTTCTCTTACATGGATTGATCGACTTTTCTCAACTAAATCTTCTCACTGTGATTCCAACCGTCCTCTTTTTCGCTGCTATCTACGCAACAATTGCAGGCATCAAAAGACTGACTAGCCACAGAGTCTCCTTTGAATTCACCTTTGAAGGTATTGAGGTCTATCCCGGACTCTTCTTCTCAAAAGAAATCTTCATTCCCAAAGAAGAATTGTTGCGAGCATCGTATGTTGAAGTGGACGTCAGCGACCCTGATCATGTCAACAGCAAAGCTTGCTATTTAGATTTTAACCTCAGAGAAGTCACCCAGCTAGAAGATATTTCTAAGTCAAACATCATCATCAATACAAGCACCTTGAAATTGCGTCTCGCCCTTAGCCTCTGTCGATTTAGAGAGGAAGAAAAAGCCGAGTTAGCGACCTATCTAAAAGAAAACTACGGCATTGATTTTTTCTATTAGCATGTAATAAAAAAGCCCTCCATTAGAACTTTAGAATAGCAAGATCTTTCCAAGCACTTGAAGGAAGAGTACAGAAGAACCATTTTATAGCAAAGAAAAAGCCTTGAGTTGTTCTCAAGGCTTTTTAACTGCTCTTAGTTCCCCATTTCCCTTTGGGTACGAGCAGATAGAAAAATAGCAAATTCAATGCAAATACGGCAACAAAGAGTCCTAATTGGGTAGCATCAATCGTTTGTTTCTCGGTCAAATCTTGGATCAGCTTTGTATAATAATAGCCTGGAAAGCCCGTTGTAGCTTGCCAACCAGGTCCATAAATCCTCCACTTGCGCCAAGCGTATCAAAGGGAATAATGGTCATAGCGGCCAAAATAATGACAGGAAAGCCAATGGTATCAATCGTCTTGGCATCTACCCTGACCCCAAGAACAAAGCCAATCACGCTAAAGTAGATCCCCATCAAGGATAAGAGGAAAAATTGTACCAACAGGCTAGTCGTCACCGGAAAGTGAAAACATAAAACAGCAACTACTAGCACTGCTAAAAAGATCAAGCTGTTCAAAATCAGTTGTACGATCGATTGATCCCATAAATAGTTCTTGACACTATAGCTTGTAAAGTGGGATTCAAAAGAATAAAACCCGATATCTGAGGCGATCCGCTTACTAAAGGTTGCAAGGCTATTGCCAATGACCCCGATAAATACGGCAATACCTAATAAAATACTTGGCGAAACCCCTTTTGAAGCTGATAAAAGAAGATATACCAGCCTATGGGTAAAATAATGGTAAATAATACAAAGCGCTTATTTCGTAAAACTTGTTTTAATTGAATCTTTCTCATGCTTGTTCCCCTCCTTTATTCATCTCTTCTCGGAAATACTGCTCAATGGTTTGACCAGCCTGGTGAATGTCCTCAACAGCTTTTGCGGCAGCAATTCGACCATCTTTTAAAATCAAGACTTTTGTAAAAAGGCATCAATTTGGTTAAAATCATGGGTCACCACAACAGATGTAAACTCTTGCTGCTCCAGCAATTTCCAAAAATTATCCACTGCTTCCAAGTCCATACCAGTCGTTGGCTCATCTAAAAAAATCAACCTTGGATGATTCAAAATGGTTAACAACAAGGACAAGCGTCTCTTTTGACCACCAGAAAGACTTCCCACCATCTGCTCTTTTGAGCCTCTCAATTCGACCATCTCTAAGAGTCCATTGATATCAGCCTGCTTCAGCTGATTCATCCGGCTTTTTAATTCGACGAATTCAGCGACGGTTAGATCCTCGATGAGCAGATCCCCTGAGGCATCATCCCAATTTCTCTTTGAAAATCAAGCGAAGTCTTTATCGTTCCCGAATCGGCCTGGAGCTGCCCAGCGATAATGTTGAACAGGGTGCTTTTCCTGCTCCATTATTTCCCAGCAAGGCAATTTTGTCTCCTTCTTCTATCGAAAAAGACACTCCCTTTAATACAGCTTTCTCCTTAAATGATTTTGTAATAGATGCTACCTGAAACATAGGATCCCTCTTTTCTTATTGATCTTGTGTACAGTATACTTCAAAGGGACAGTCTTTGTAGCTCTCTGTCAGAATCGGTCAGAAAATCGTCGTGAATGGTCAAAAAGAGGCTGGGACAAAAGTCCTAGCCTCTCAATTATTTTTGGATTGTCGAGCAAGACGCAGTGGTTGAGTGGGCTCTACTACGCTGATTTCATCAGCTTTACAGCCCAACTCAACTGTGCGGAGGTGGGACGACGAAATCGAATTCTAACGAATGACCGATTTCTGTCCCACTCTCTCTTCTATTATTCCTTCCAAAAGGTCAGGCTCTGAGTAAATCGGTAGTTTGAACTCTTGGTAGACACTGTCGTTTTGGGATACTTTTCCAGTAATTGTTGGATCTTGTACAAGCCAAGACCGCGGCCCTCTCCTTTAGTCGAGTAGTCCTTTTCAAAAATTCTCGCCAGATCTATTTTTTCAGCTTTTGTACTATTTTCAACTATTAAAATAAGGGAGTTCGTCTCCTGAAGCATGGCAAGAGTCAGCTGGGGTCCTCTGATTCAAGACTCGCTTCGATAGCATTGTCACAAAGGATGGATAAGAAGGTGATGAAATCTAAAACCTCGATGAATAAATCACGAACTGGTTCATCGATCTCGACAGAGATCCCAATCCCTTTATTTTGAGCTTCCAATAATTTTGCGGACAGAACACTTTTTACAGCTGGATTTTCTATGTGACTGAGTTTGGCAATATCAAACTTACTATTGTAAAATTGCTGGCCACTCTCTCGAAGAACATTCTCATAGACTTCCCTGATCGCATTGAGGTCTTCGTGCTCAATACTTAATTTGAGACTGGTTAAAATATTCAGGTAATCATGACGAAAGGCACGAATCTCCCCGTAGAGCATTTCGACGTGTTGGCTATAGGTGGCTAACTCCTGCAGTTGCCTATCTTTTGCTCTAGAATCTCTTGTTTCAATCGTTCTTTGGACACTGCATTGAAATACAAGAGCATCACAAAAACAAAATCAGATAAATACTATTTAACTGTTCCCGTAAAGCATCTGCATGAGGAATAGCATCCTCAAAAACCACCAGACCTACAACACTGAGCAAATACACAAACATGGAAAGATCCATTGGGAGTAGGAAACGATTAAAATACTGCCGTTGAAACCCTACTTTTAAATCTGTAAAATCTAGTTTTAACAATTTAGTGATTCCTATATAAACAGGAAAGACCAGCAATTCAAGTAGAGCATCATACCAGCTGACAGATGCCTCATGAACAAGTACGATCCCTAACATTGGAAAGACATAAAAGGCTAAGAGACGCCCAATGAGACTCTCCATGACAACCGGATAGAGCCCATAAAAATATTCAAAAGGTGTCGTATGTTACGATTTCGGTAGAAACTATAGGCAATAAATACTAAGAAATAGCCAAAAAGCCTACCGGTGGTACAAGGGTAAAGATAATTGCGAAGAGGAAGGGGCACAAAAGAGCCAGCGCAAGGTGAACTCTTGTCTACTGATATGACGATAGATCAGCATGCTGACGAAGAACTTTAGGTAAGACATTAGAATAGTTAACAGCAATTCTTTCTCCCTCTATTTTTCAAAGCTTCCAGTAAGCCTCTATACTTGGTCCGTGAGATCAAGCAATTGTCTCCATTTTCAAAAAAGCTTTCTTGGCTTCTTTATCAATCTTCGTAATATTTTGCGGATTCACCACAAAGGAGCGGTGGCACCGATACAAGCGGGGATCTGCTTTTCGATATCGGCAATACTAGCGTAAAATTCCAAGCGCTCTTCCTGGGTGTGTAAAATGACCTTGTGAATGGCTGGAGACGTTTCAACATACAAAATCTTATTAAAAGGAACTTGTACACGCGCCATCGCACTCTCAAATGTAAAGGCATCTTGCGCAATCGTGGTCCCAGCTTGCTCCAAGGTATAGTCGATGGCTGAGCTGATTCTCTCTTTGAACTCTTCCTCACCCAGCGTTTTATCAATAAAATCCAAGGCAGCCACTTTGTACTGAAAGGTAATGGGCATGAATTCAGAGTGAGTAGTGACAAAGACAATGGTCGCATGGGGATCTTTCTTACGAATCTCTTTTGCGATCTCCAGACCTTTTTCTCCTCACCTTTAATCTCGATATCTAAAAAGAATAGGTGATGGGCGCCTCTCTCTGTGATAGCATCCAGCAACTGGCTTGACTTCCCAAACACTTCTGGCGCTTTGCATTGCAAGGATTTTTGACGGATGAGATCCTGCAAGACCGCTTCGATACGCGATTGTTGGATCCATTCATCTTCTAACACAAAAATCTTCAACAAAGTCCTCACTCCTTCCCCTCTACGAATATGTTCTATTTTACCATAAATGATGCCTACTGAGCCACTCTTTCAAAAGAGACTTGATAGGCCTTCTACCTTTTCTCCTAAACAAAAAACTCTCCCGGAGGAATCCGGAAGAGCTTGCGCAAGGGAATTTGAAAAATATTTTTAATATGAAAAAGGTCGATAAAATCTATGCTATGTTCAAACTCTCATTTTACTAACAGCGATATTACGATCAAGTTTTATTGTCAATAGACATGTATGTGGGAAGTTCTCCCCTTGCAACAATGTAGACCTGTGATCTACTCTTAATAGTATACACTAGAATTATTACAAAATCAGTTAATTTGTATTGCAATTTGTTGGCAAATATTCCTCCGCCTGAAAACACAACAAACGCTTGATTCCCAAGCATCTACGCAAGTCCTCTTTAACTAGTATTTATCATTTCTGTTACAAAATTTAAAATAAAAATATTATTCCATAACACATGAAAATCCCAAAGCACGATAAAAAGGCTGGGACAAAAGTCCTAGCCTCTCAATTATTTTTGGATTGTCGATCAAGACGCAGTGGTTGAGTGGGCTCTACTACGCTGATTTCATCAGCTTTTACAGCCCTACTCAACTGTGCGGAGGTGGGACGACGAAATCGAATTCTAACGAATTACCGATTTCTGTCCCACTCTCTTTGAGCTAGTAAGATGATTAGCCATGCCGCACAATAGCGGCTGGCGTCAAATGATGAGAGTCATAGCCTCAATCATTTGTAGCGGTTACGACGCGAAAAAGGGAGGAACGATACTTTCCTCCCTTTGAGCTAGTAAGACACTTCGGCAAGGCACCATGGTGCTTGCCATAACAATAAATGCACCTGATAAATTAACCAAGGGGTTACGACGTGAAAAGGGAGGAACGATATTTTCCTCCCTTTGAGCTAGTAAGATGATTAGGTAGGCCGCAACATAGCGGCTACCGTCCAATGATTCGGTGCTTTAGCACCAATCATTGGTATCAGGTTACATCATCCCACCCATCATGCTTGGATCCATTCCTGGTCCTGCTGGGGCTGCTGGTTCTGGTTTGTTGGCTACGACTGCTTCGGTTGTCAAGATCAGACTCGCTACGGAAGCGGCGTTTTGAAGGGCTGAACGGCTCACTTTAACTGGGTCGATGATTCCTGCATCAATCATATTCACCCATTCACCTGTTGCGGCATTGAAACCTGTTCCGACTTCGGCATTTTTCAAGCGATCAATCACAATAGATCCTTCGTAACCGGCATTGTGGGCAATTTGGCGCACTGGCTCTTCCAAAGCACGAAGAACGATATTGCGTCCTGTCGCTTCATCTCCTTCTAATTCAAGGGCTGCGACTGCAGAGATGACATTGACAAGGGCTGTACCACCTCCGGCAACGATCCCTTCTTCAACGGCTGCGCGAGTCGCATTAAGGGCATCTTCGATACGGAGTTTCATTTCTTTCAATTCTGTTTCTGTTGCAGCACCAACCTTGATTACGGCAACACCACCAGACAATTTAGCCAAACGTTCTTGTAATTTTTCACGGTCAAATTCAGAGGTTGTGGTTTCGATTTGTGACTTGATGACAGCCACACGGTTAGCAATCGCTTCTGGGTTACCAGAGCCTTCGACAATGACAGTGCTGTCTTTATCAACTGACACTTTAGCTGCTTGACCAAGGGCTTCAATGGTTGCATCTTTCAATTCCAAACCAAGATCGTCTGTAATGACTGTACCACCTGTCAAGATGGCAATGTCTTCTAACATGGCTTTGCGGCGATCACCAAATCCTGGTGCCTTGACAGCTACGACATTAAAGGTACCGCGGATCTTGTTCAAGACAAGTGTTGGAAGAGCTTCGCCATCGACATCATCTGCGATGATCAAGAGTGGACGGTTGCTTTGAAGAATACTTTCCAACAATGGCAAGATTTCTTGGATATTTGAAATCTTCTTGTCAGTGATCAAAATGTATGGATTTTCAAGGTCAGCCACCATTTTTTCATTGTCAGTGACCATATATTGTGAGAGGTAACCACGGTCAAACTGCATGCCTTCAACGACTTCCAGTTCTGTTTCCATTCCACGTGACTCTTCAATCGTGATAACCCCATCTTTGCCAACTTTTTCCATGGCTTCAGAGATGTACTCACCGACTTTTTCAGAACGAGAAGACACAGCAGCTACTTGAGCAATCGCTTCTTTGCTAGATACTGGAATCGCATTGTTTTTCAAAGCTTCTACTGCTGTTGCAACAGCGGTCTCAATTCCACGGCGGATGCCAATTGGATTAGCACCTGCAGTGACGTTTTTGATCCCTTCACGGACGATAGCTTGGGTCAAAACCGTTGCGGTCGTTGTACCGTCACCTGCGATATCATTGGTCTTAGAAGCCACTTCTGACACCAATTTAGCACCCATATTTTCAAAATGGTCTTCCAATTCAATTTCTTTTGCGATGGTCACCCCATCATTTGTGATCAAGGGTGAACCAAATGATTTTTCAAGAACCACATTGCGTCCTTTAGGGCCCAACGTAACTTTCACTGTATCTGCTAAGACATCGACACCACGGACCATTGCAGAACGTGCATCAGATGAAAATTTAATATCTTTTGCCATTTCTCTTACCTCTTTCTTCTCTTACTCTACAATTGCAAGAATGTTTGATGTTCCAACGATGGTGTAGGTTTCTTCCCCATCTTTCACTTCAATTCCTGCATGGCTTTCAACCAAAACATGGTCTCCTGCTTTTACAGCTGGAGCGATGAGTTCCCCACTTAGGGTACGCACACCTTCACCAACGGCCACTACTTCAGCTGTTTTTGTATCGGCCTTGCTCGCACCTGCGAGGACAAAACCTCCAACAGTCTGTTCTTTTTCTTCTACTTTTAAGACCACACGGTCTCCTAATGGTTTTAACATCTTCATTCCTCCATACGTGTTTTTAGCACTCTCTATACGTAAGTGCTAACTTATGTTTCTATTGTATCACTTGGTCAGAAATAGTCAAGAAAAAACACCTCAAAAATAAATGAGATGTTTCTAAAATATCAATTTAAAATTGTCAATTTTTGATTGAAATCATCGATCACTTTTTGAAGATTGATCCGCCCGCGGTAGATGCCATATCCAAAAACAATCATGCCTAAAATTCCAACCAAGGCTAGTAAAATCCCGAGGATCAAGAGTGGGAGGAAACTTTTGTGAAAGAGATAGATCAATACCACACCAATACTGGCAATGATAAAGAGTAAGCTGAACCAACGACCAAGGTTTTCAAGCATGTGGCGTTGGTACTTGATTTCTGTTTCATATCCATTGACAAGTTCTTGTTTTGTAACCATGGGATTCCTCCTGATAAAAATTGAGAATGAAGTGCAAGTAAAGGAGGTCCATTCACTTCATTCTCAAAAACTCCTACTAGCAAATTTGTTTTTTCTTTTCCTTAGTATTTAAGATGTGGGTCGAAGATACCAAGGGCAACACCGATCAAAGCCACTACAACGAGAAGTAACATGACTTTGTTTGGTGAAATTTTTTCTTAGACATCAACCACCAGCAAAGAGTGATGAAGGCTGCTGTCAAGAGACCTGGATAAACACCATCGATCTTTTCTTGGATGTTCAAGAAGACTTTTCCTTCAGAATTCTTGAATTGAAGGGCTGTTGTAACAGATACCCAAGTAGCTGCTACGGCACCGATAACCATACCACCGACAACGCTGATCGCTTTACGAAGAGCTTGTCCTTTGGTCCTACAAGGAATTCAACGGCTTTATCCCCTAATTGGTAACCTTTGAAGAAGGCAAAGCGCATACCAAAGTAGACTAAGAGGTTCCATACGACGATGTAGAAGAGAGCACCAGCGACGTTACCACCTTTAGAAAGACCAAGGGCAATCCCTAAGAGAACTGGGATCAAGGTACCAACAACCAATGAGTCACCAATACCAGCGATTGGTCCCATCAAACCGGCACGCATACCGTTGATGGTTTCGCCATCCACTGCATCTCCGTTTGCACGCGCTTCTTCCAAACCAGCTGTGATCCCTACAACAAGAGATCCAAGTTGTGGTTCAGTGTTGAAGAAGGCCGTATAGGTTTGCATCGCATCCTTTTGTTCTTCTTTTGTGTCATACATTTCTTCTACGATTGGAAGCATAGAAGTCAAGTACCCGAAGGTTTGCATATGTTCTTGAGAGAAACAAGTCAAATGACCATAATACCAATGATGGAATGCTTTTGCTAATGTTTTCTTTGAAATTTTCTTTCTATCAGCCATTTTAAATATCCTCCTCATCATCGTCTTGGTCCACCACTCCGGCTGGAGCAGCTTTCATCGATTTGATCACTTCAAGTTCATAGTAGATTACTGCAAAGATTAATGAAACAACGGCACTGGATACCAAGTTCAATCCGAGAGATTTTGCCAAGGTAAATCCAACAAAGAATGGAATGAAGTCAGTTGCTTCTGTAACAATTTGTTTCAACAAGATGGCAATACCGACACATGGGAGAAGAGCACCGACTGTAAAGAGGGCTTTCATCCAGTAACCATCCATAGGAAGGTATTGTTTCATCAAATCAACCATGTTTTCACCGTATTTGGTGATAATCATTGTTGGAAGGAAAGAGAAGAGGAAGTGAGAGATCCAAGGGTAAACCCAGTCAACTGCGTAGAGTTTTTGAAGTTTCCTTCTTCAACGGCTTTCCAACCGATGTGTTGCCATACCAAGTTCATAGTAGCGGTACCGTAGAAAAGAACTGTACCGATTGTCCCAACGGCTGCACCGATTGGAGCTGCAGCTGCGGCGATTCCAGCTTCATCTGTGATGTTGTTGGCATGCACAAACAAGATAGCAAGAGGAACACCGATGTAAGAGATGGCACGCACATCGGCAGATACGGTACCACCAGGTGTTACCAAGGCGATATAAACGACTTGAAGGGCAACCCCGACCATAATACCAGTTGTCACATCTCCAAGAATTAAACCTGAAATCAACCCACCGATCAAAGGACGACCGAGTGTATAGTTCCCGATACTGGAACCTCCCATACCAGGCATTGAAGACAAGCTGGCGAAAATACCAAGCAAGATTGCTTGAATCCATGAAATTGTCATAACAAACGCTCCTTTTGTTTGTAAATTTATTTACCTAACAGATAGGACTGTTAGTTTTAAAAACCAAATTTTGATTTGAAATCATCCCAATACCCGATGGAAACATCTGGCAACAATTGGAATTTCACCTTGTAGCCTGCTGCTTGAATAGCTTGGAAGGCTTCTGCTTCTTCCTGAGTGATGGATTGGTTATTTCCCAATTTTACAGCTCCAGGACGATCATTTGCAGGGCCTACGATGATTTCTTTGACATCACCTGGGACAAACCCTTGGTCGACCAAAATTTCCTTCATATCGATTGGATTTTTGGTGATCAAGAAGTAACGACTATCTGATTCTGTTACTTTTGCTGATTTTTCCTTAAAGGCTTCCTTTGTCCATACAAAGGTTTTCTTGTCTGATGCGCCTTTGTAAGCTTGAATCAAAACCTTGTTTGATGCTGCTGCATCGTTTACGGCAATCAAACCATCACATGGTTTTTCTTTTGCCCAGCGTGTGACTGTCTGACCGTGAATCATGCGATCATCAATCCGTACAAATGTTACTACCATAAGGTACCTCCCTATTAAATATCGTCATCATCTTCTTCAGCACTTGTGGCTGAAACTTCAAAAGGCTGTAGTGCAGATCGTGCTTCTGATAAGATGGTGGCTGACAAATCTTCTCCATCCAACACATCCTTCATCACAACTGCCGTCAAGGCCATGGTGAGGTTCATCCCACCAAGGATTAAGGCTCCATCGAGCTTTCCAGCTTCTTCTAGAACCGTGGCTGCAGTGGTTAATGGACTACCACCTACGATATCTGCCAAGACCAAAACAGAATCATCAGCTGTCAATCCTGAAATGCTCTCTCTGAAATCAACTGCGAAGTCATCAACTGATTTTCCTTCTTTGAGTCCAACTGCGATGACCTGATCCAACTTGTCACCAGCAAACATGGCTAGTGATGTTTTTAGACCTTCTGCCAGTCCACCATGACTGACCAAAATGAGGTATTTCATTTTTCTACGCCTCCTTTATTTGACTCTATTGTAGACTATTTGAAAGCGCTTTTACATTGTCAAATGTCACATTCCCAATATGACATTTAGCAATAAAAAATGACATCTGTCACTTGACAAAATGCCATCTTATTTTACTCTAAACTCCTACCTGTAGACTACTTTCAATCTCCCTCTGAATTTGAGGCAAGCGGTTCTCAACATCTTGATCGCGCAAGGCATTGCCAATCAAGTAATCTAACTTTTCTAACAGCTCTTTTGAGACATTTTTCGGGCTACTTTCAACAGCTTGTTCCATGATGCGGTTCAAGGTCTGATTGGTCAAGGAATCCGTCCCAAAATCATCTACCTGCAGAAGGTCTTTACTAGAGCGACTCTTGACTACCTGTGGCATGACAGAGATCCCTTGGGATTGGGCAAAGAGGGTTTGTTGAATGTCTGGATCCTCTGTCAAAACTTGCATCAGTTCCCAAGCCAACTTGGAATGAGAACTTCGAGCTGACATAGCAAAAGAAGTCGTCGTGACCAAGGTTGCCTTGGTCGTTTTTGACTTAGCCGGCATCGGGATACAGGTCCAAGTGAAGTTTGAATATTTAGAAACGTGGTAGGGATAAGGTTTATAGGTCCGATATTGGGCCAAGGTCATGGGATAGAAGGCGACTTTCCCTGGTCAAAATCTTTAGAACTCACCTTGTAATTTTTATTTAGATCTTCCAATTTTTGCAGAAAAGTCAGAGACTCTTTCACTTCTGGAGCTGTCAGCTTGAGCATGCCACCCTGGAAGAGATGACCTCCATTTGCCGCTAAGGCTTCTTTCCAGGTGTATTCTGTACTTCCAAATTGGTCCAATTGCCCATCCCCATTGGTATCCTTGGTTAGTTTCTTGCAAATCGTATAGAACTCTTCAAGGGTCCAACCTTTTTGGGAACCGCGATGCCTTCTTTATCCAAGAGATCTTTATTGACACACATCAAAATCGGATTGCTTTCATAAGGTAAGGCATAGGTTTGCCCCTGATAGACACCGGATTCAAATGCAACGGGATAAAAGGCAGCTTGATCTTTTCGATCCATATAGCCGTTTAACTTTTCTAATACGCCTCGCGCTGCTAATAAGGTAAGATCTTGCTCAGAGACCATAAACACATCTGGCGTCTTTCCTGAGACAATCTTTTCAGAGAGCCAGTCTGAATAATCTGACTGCGGAATCCCGTTTTCATACTCTACACGGACGTGGGGATGGGATTTTTCAAATTTTTGAATCGCACGATCCAAGGCATGGGAACGTTGACTGGTCGGCACATCCCAGCTAGAACCTGCATAAACGCCGATATGGAGTACGGTCGGTTGCTGTTTCCACCAATAAAAACCTGCGCTCACACAGAGCACAACAAGGAGACCAATCCCCAACAAAGATGCTTTCGCTTCAATTTCATTCTGTATTTCCTTTAGAAAAATCACGTCTCGTCACTCCTGTTTGGACTGACCAGATCGCTAATTGCGTTCGATCTCGTAGGTTTAATTTCGCCAAAATCGTTGATAAGTAATTGCGCACGGTTCCTTCTGATAAGAAAAGTTTGGCTGCAATTTCTTTATTGGACTCCCCATAGCCGACTTCTTGGATAATGCGCCATTCCGTCGTGCTCAAATCCTTGACATTGTCCTCATCTACAGCAATAGAGAAGTTGGTTTTGGCCATTTGTGAGAAAATTTGAAAGACTTTACTAGCGATATTCGGGTTGATCATAGCTCCGCCTTGATGCACCACCTTAATCGCTTCATAGAGTTCCTCTGTCGAGGCTCCCTTTAAAAGATAACCTGAAGCACCATACTTGAGTGCACTATAGATAAATTCATCATCATCAAAGGTTGTTAAAATAATAATTTTGATATCTGGGTAGTGTTCTTTGACCTCTTTTGTGGCTAAAACTCCATCCATGCCTGGCATCCGAATATCCATCAAGATCAGGTCAGGATGTGTCTGCGGAATGCTCGACAAGACGTGATTGCCGTCTTCCACTGTGGCCACCACTTCGATATCGGGGTGGGCTGACAAAATAATTTTCAGAGATTCTCGAATCAAGGCCTGGTCATCTGCCACCATTACTTTTATCACCATCTCTATCTCCCTTCTTTATATTTCGGTAAACTGACGCGCGTGAAAAATCCATCGCGGCTTTCAAATTGAAGCTGTCCTCCTAGGATGGAAATTCGTTCCATCATCTGCTTGAGTCCATAGCCATAGGTCAAGGTTTCAAACCCAACCCCGTTGTCCTGCAACTCGATCAGGTAATCTTCTTCATTCTCAAAAAAATGAAGGCTCAATCGACTGGCATGACCGTGGCGAACCGCATTGGTCATAGACTCTTGGATCACACGAAAGATCGTATCTTCAATCATGACGTCCATATCGACATCGACCCATTCATAGTGTAAATCAACCTGCAAATTGGAAAGTGTCTGGTACTCGCGGATCATCTTTTCCAAAGCATCTTTGAGAGTTCGTCCCTCAAGGGCACCTGGACGGAGGCGATTGAGAGAGCCCCTCACATCCTGGATCCCTTCACGAACCACTTCTGATACACTTTTCACCTGCTCTTTTGCCCGATTGGGATCGATATCAATCAAGACCCCAACAGCATCTAAGCCGGCCGAGATCCCTGTTAGCGCGTGTCCCAAGGTATCGTGAATCTCCCGAGCAATCCGCTTGCGCTCTCGATCCTCTGCAATTTTCTCAGACAAGGCCATATAGTTGTTCAACTCCGTATTGACCTTCGAAACCATGGCCAACTCTTCTTCCACTTCGTGGTTTTCCGCAAGAACATTCATAATATAGAACAAAAGCGAAATAATGAAGAGCACCATATTCAAGGCATAGAGGGAATTCTTTAAGAAAAAGGCCAGAATCCGAATGGAGGCAGGATAAAAATGAATATAGACATCAAGAGAAGGTATCGGAAAGAAAAGCGAAAAGACGTCTGAATTGGTCACAAGAAGCATCAAGAAACTCACTAGGATAAACGCAAACCAATACCTGCGGTCTCGCTTGGTATTCAACTCTTTGGAACCATAGAAGATATCCGCAAAACCAATAGAATAAGCCCGTTATAAGCTACATTTTGGACCCACATCAAGAGCAACATCAGGAGGATCTCCAGAATATTCCACCTATCAAAAATGGACCATCGACTCGTTTGAGACCGATAACGACTCATGGAAATCAAGGCAATCCCAGCAAATAAGAGCGCAGACAACCAAAAAGTTGTAGAGGGCGCAAAGGAATGCGCTCTAAGCGTTCTACTAATAGAGAAGCTTGTCGTTGGGCAATGATATAGTTGGTTGCTTGAAGATAGATGATACTGTTGAGCATCACAGCGATAAAATTCACGACCATCAGGATGGCCAAACTGTATCTCACACCTCTAAATTTTCTCATTACTGCCACCCATTCACATCAAATTGATCGATGTTTTCCTTTGTCATCATTTGAACCGGAATGGTTATTTCTTTGGTAGCTCTTCCCATCAGCCATATCTTGGATGACCTCCATCACGCGGTCTCCCATCTTCAACGGAGACTGGGCAACGGTTCCTACGACATCATCTGTCGAGTGTAGCAAGGCTTTCATATCTGGTGAGCCATCAATCCCATAGATCGCAATGGGATGGGTGATTCCTTGCTCCTTGATCGCCGCTAAAGCTCCTATAGCCGAGCGGTCATTCAAGGAGACTAGAGTATCGACATTCCCCTGACTGCAAGAACTTACGGACAGCTGGCATGGCGATCTCCGTCTGCCCCTTGGTTTCTAGTTCCGAGATGATCTCATAAGACCCATGTCCTTTGATGGTATCCTTAAATCCCTGAATCCGAGTATCTGCTGAAACAGTCCCTTTGTGCTCCAAGAGAAGGATCCGAGCATTTGAAGAGCGTTTCATCAGCTCTTTCGCAATCAAGACTCCTGCTTGGTAGTTGTCGGAGACAATGCTGGCATCCGGCTTAAAATGCTTGAGCTGGGTATCAACTGCAATGATTTTAATTCCTTGTTTTCTAGCTTTTTAAGAGCCCTTAAAATGGGCTGACTATCCCTTTGACCGGATTAATCACAATCACATTTACTTTTTGAGCGCAAAAATCATCGATCTGCTGGCTCTGCCTTTTTCATCAATTCCGGATCTCGAACAGATACAAGAGCCCCTCTCTCATCGGCAATTCGACTAATTTCCGAATGAATACTTTTATAGAACTCATTGTTCATGGTCATATAGGTGACACCGATCTTGGTCTGATCCTTGATGCTACTGGTTTGACAAACGGCATAGATCCACAAGAGGATGCAGGCCACTGGAATCACCAGTAAAACCCGTTTTATCAGCCATTTCAACCGTTCTTTTCTTTCTTCTTTCCCCTTCAAACTCCGTTCCTTTTCTGAAAATTTTGAATATATATTACTTTATTTTACTACTTTTTCAAGATAAATGCTGGCTTTTATTGTACAGATGCATATTTTTGATTTATTTTTAAAAGAGTCGTTCCCGAATGAAACCCCTACCAAGTATCAAAAAGCTGGTCTATAAACGAACCAGCTTTCTTTTTATTTCTAAAAGGAAGATCTTCCTCTTCTAAGATGATATCGGCTAAATCTCCCGTTCCACCATTTTCACGCATCGCTCGCTGAGCGCGGCTCTCTAGTAATTGAAAACTTTGACAGAGGACCTCTGTCACATACTGCATGACGCCATTTTCTCGTAGCGGCGCGTCCGAATCTCTCCATCCAAAGAGATCAAGCTCCCTTTGCTGGCATAACTAGCCATGGTTTCTGCCAATTTCCCCAGACAACCACATTGACAAAATCAGTCTCTCGCTCCCCGTTTTGATCCTTGTAACGACGATTGACCGCAACGGTCACTCGAGCAACGGATTTGTCTGTGCTGGTTTTATGCAATTCTGGGGCCGCCACTAGGCGACCGATTAAAATAACTTTATTATACATCATTTACCTCCTATCTATTTATTCGAAAAAATTTCAAAAATAGGGGTGACAAACCAAAATCAAAAAAATCTAGGATTCAAAATATCCTAGATTCTTCTCTTTATTCGTGCCAGTGACGAGCAGGATCAAAAGGTGTCCCTGCTACTTCTGCGTCATCAATTCAATAATGCCTCGTTTTTGAGGAGCATTTGGCAAGTGCAATTCGCGCGGACTGCACATCATCCCATAACTTTTTCTCCACGAAGGGCCCTGGGAAAATCAAGCTACCATCCGGCATCATGGCACCTGGAAGAGCGACAATAGTCTTGAGACCCACTCGCGCATTTGGAGCCCCTGCTACGATCTGAACCGTCTTATCTGGTCCAACTGCTACTTGGCAGATATTCAAGTGGTCACTATCTGGATGGGCCACCATTTCAAGGATTTCTCCGACCACAAACTTTGGTTCCCGATCGTTGACCAATCGTTCTGCGAAGCCTTCTCTTTCCAATTCTTGATTCAAACGAGCCACTTGCTCATCTGTCAAAAAGACTTGGCCCTTGCCTTCGATGGCGAAGAAAGATGAGGCATCAAAAATATTCCAGGCAACCGTTTCTTGGTTGTCCTCACGGTAAACGCGAGCCACCTTCCCTTTTCTCTCAACCGCTAGCTTAGCTTCCCCACTGTTTTTCAAGGTCAGCATCAAGACATCGCCGACTTGTTCTTTGTTGTATGTTACAATCATGTTTTTCTCCTATTTTAATCCTGCTAAGAATGCTGTAATCTGCGCCTTGGTTTTCGATCCCGATTGACAAACCGACCGATTTCCTTATCCTTTTCCAGAACCACCAAACTTGGGATCCCATAAACATCCCAGACTTTCGCCAGATCCATATAGGCATCGCGGTCAATCAAGATAAAGGTAAATTCGGGATTTTCAGCTTCAATCTCCGGCAAAAAGGCTTGAGGTAACGACAATCCCCACACCAATCTGCTGAAAAGACAAAGACTTTCTTGCCCTCTTGCTCTACATATGAAGCAATTTCTTCTAGAGAACTCGGTATGATCATAGCTTTTCCTCTTCATAATGCAAGAGACCGTCCTCATAGACAAAGCGGTAATGGCGCTCATCTTCAAAAATGACACCACCTACTAAGCGCTCTTCACTAGACTCGTAGAGTTCCACATACAGGGTCGCAATCGTCCCCATGGCTTCCATTTGCTCCCGTACTTCTGCTACCAACTCTTCTTGGGTACGGAGACGCTTTTGATCTTTGGCAATTTTATAGACACCGGCCGCAAGAGCTCCTGCACTTGCTACAGCCAGACTAGACAAAATAATTTTTTAGCTTTCATAGTGCCTATTGTAACACAAAATAAGCAGAGGGACAACGGTCTAGGCTAGATCTCTCCCTCTGCTTTTAGAGACTGATTTCCATAATAACGCTACCATCCTTGTAGAAAAAGTGATAAAATAGCATCAGAAAGAAGGTAACCTATGACTGATTTATTTTCTAAAATCAAAGAAGTAACTGAAATCCCTGCTATCTCAGGTCATGAAGCTCCTGTACGGGATTATTTGCGCCAACAATTGACCCCTCATGTGGACGAAATCGTGACAGATGGTCTCGGTGGGATCTTTGGAGTCAAACATTCAACAGCTGCCGATGCTCCTCGTATCTTAGTAGCTGCTCACATGGATGAAGTTGGTTTTATGATCAGCGAAATCAAAGCTGACGGAACTTTCCGTGTTGTCCCAATCGGAGGTTGGAATCCGATGGTTGTCAGCAGCCAACGCTTCAAACTCTTTACACGTGACGGACGTGAATACCCTGCTATTTCAGGATCTGTTCCTCCTCATTTGACACGTGGAACAGGTGGACCAACCGTACCTGCCATTAGCGACATCGTCTTTGATGCAGGCTTTAGCTCTAAAGCCGAAGCTGAAAGCTATGGGGTCCGTCCTGGAGATACTTTGGTCCCAGATAGCTCTGCGATTCTCACTGCTAATGGTAAAAACGTCATCTCCAAAGCATGGGATAACCGCTACGGCGTCTTGATGGTCAGCGAATTGGCCAAGAGCCTTTCTGGACAAGCCTTAAACAACGAACTCTATGTAGGGGCCAACGTTCAAGAAGAAGTGGGACTGCGTGGAGCCCACACCTCAACCACAAAATTTGATCCTGAAATCTTCCTTGCTGTAGACTGTTCGCCAGCAGCCGATGTCTTTGGAGACCAAGGTGCGATTGGGGAAGGAACACTGCTTCGCTTCTTCGATCCAGGTCACATCATGCTACCAAATATGAAAGATTTCTTGCTCACTACGGCTGAAGAAGCGGGCATCAAATTCCAATACTATTGTGCCAAAGGTGGTACCGATGCAGGTGCAGCACACTTGAAGAACGGCGGAGTCCCATCAACAACCATTGGTGTCTGTGCACGTTACATCCACTCTCACCAAACCCTCTATGCCATGGATGATTTCTTGCAAGCGCAAGCCTTCTTACAAGCATTGGTTAAGAAATTGGATCGCTCTACAGTTGATTTGATCAAACACTATTAAACAACATCGATCTGAAGCCCCGTAAGGGGCTTTTTAGGGAGAAAATAAACTTCTCTTGGAAACTTTCCAGCGTGAGTCACCATTGAGCCCCTCGGCATCCACACTCCCTTAGGAAAGTATCTTAGAATATTTTATCTTCCATCTGTTTTCTGATATAATATGAAAGAATGAAATAGTAGGAAACTGAACACTCATCCTTGGATTCGTGTGGCAGACCCTTCCCTTATATACAGGAGTTTTACATGAAAAAACAAGCTTTTAGTTCTGAAAAGTATTTGAACTTGCAACGTGACCACATTATTGAGCGGATCAACCAATTCGATGGCAAGCTCTATCTTGAATTTGGTGGTAAGATGTTAGAAGACTTCCACGCTGCTCGTGTCCTCCCTGGATACGAACCAGACAATAAGATCAAGCTGCTCCAAGAATTGCGCGACCAGGTGGAAATTGTCATTGCCATCAACGCCAACAACATTGAGCACTCAAAAGCCCGTGGGGACCTAGGAATTTCTTATGACCAAGAAGTGCTACGCTTGATCGACAAATTCAATGAGTTAGGGATCTTTGTAGGCTCTGTCGTCATCACCCAATATGCTGGACAAGCTGCAGCAGACGCCTTTCGCAAACAACTGGATAAGAGCGGGATCGCCTCTTATCTCCACTATCCGATCAAGGGCTATCCGACTGATATGGACCACATCATCTCTCCTGAAGGGATGGGGAAAAATGACTACATCAAGACTAGCCGTAATTTGGTCGTTGTGACGGCTCCTGGACCTGGTTCTGGTAAGCTGGCAACTTGTATGTCCAATATGTACCATGACCAATTAAATGGGATCAAATCCGGTTATGCTAAGTTTGAAACTTTCCCAGTATGGAATCTTCCTTTGCACCACCCAGTCAACTTGGCTTATGAAGCAGCGACTGCAGATCTAGACGATGTCAATATGATCGATCCCTTCCACCTCCAAACCTACGGAGAAACAACGGTCAACTACAACCGCGATATCGAAATCTTCCCTGTCTTGAAGCGCATGTTGGAACGCATCTTAGGAACCTCTCCTTACGCTTCTCCAACAGACATGGGCGTCAACATGGTTGGCTTTGCCATTGTGGACAATGACGCTGCGATTGAAGCTTCCCAACAAGAAATCATCCGTCGCTATTACCAAACCATTTTGGATGTTAAAGCAGAGCGTGTCGGTGAAGGAGCTGTCAAGAAGATCGAGCTCTTGATGAATGATTTGGGGATTACTCCAAATGATCGGAAAGTGACCGTGCTTGCCCGCCAAAAAGAAGAAGAAACAGGTGAGCCAGCCTTGGCCCTTGAATTACCAAACGGCGAGATGGTAACCGGAAAAACCTCCGATCTCTTTGGCCCAACCGCAGCCCTCTTAATCAATGCGATCAAGAAATTGGCGCATATTGATAAAGAAACCAAATTAATCGAGCCAGAATACGTTCAACCCATCCAAGGCCTGAAGATCAATCATTTGGGTAGTCGCAATCCTCGTCTTCACTCGAATGAAATCCTCATTGCCCTGGCCATTACAGCTATGACCAATGAAGATGCTAAGCTTGCTATGCAAGAATTAGGCAAGTTGAAAGGCAGCGAAGCCCACTCAACCGTGATGCTGACAGACGAAGACAAGAATGTCCTTCGCAAGCTCGGTATCAATGTCACCATGGACCCTGTCTACCAATACGATCGCTTGTATCGTAAATAAACTCAGACAAACAAAAACAATCCCTGTTCGAGGATTGTTTTTTATGATGCAAAGAAGAGAAACTATTTGACAACCTCCCATAATTGGCGAATGGGCTTTCTTTGAACAGGGTCCACAAAATGAGGAGCAATTTCATTCAAAGACTCTAGGACAAAGGCACGTTCTGCCACATAAGGATGCGGCAAGATCAAGCTTGGACTGTAACAAATGGTGTCCTCCATATAGAGCAGATCTAGATCGATCACACGTGGCCCCACTTGACCTCACGGACACGCCCCATTTCCTGCTCAATGGCCAGTAAGGTCTCTAGTAAATCCTCTGGGGTCATCCAGGTTTCAACCTCTGCCACTTGATTCAAAAAGGTGTCCTGCTCCACCCCTCCCCAAGGTTCTGTTTCAATCCTTGTGGATGTCTGAAGAAGGTGAATGCCTCGATCCTTGATTTTTCTAGCGCCGTCTCTAGTTGCAGTTGTTTATCTCCCATATTGGTGCCAAGCCCAATAAAGGCCCGTTTTTCTCCCGTTCGATTGTCACCGAACAAGTCTCGAGTGGCAAGGGAACAGGAGCCCAGGGCTTTTCAACTCCAGACGAACTTTTTCTACAAAGGCATAGCTTTCGAAAATCTTTTGCACCAATTGAAAGGCCACCGTTTCAATCAGATCGATCTTTTCTGCCTGCATCCACTCGGTCAACTGTTCCGCCAAGATCCCATAATGGATCGAAGCTTCTAAATCACCTGTGCGGGCAGCACGGGTCATCTCATAATCTACCCATAGGTCTAGGACAAAGCGTTGTCCTAATTCTTTTCTGCTGGAAAAACACCATGATAGGCGTATACCTCTAAGTCCTTGATCCGTAATTGATCCACTCTCTTCACCTCTTATAGCCAGCCATTAGTGGCCCATGAGTTTATAGGCTTCATTTTTAAGTCTTTATCTGTCGCAAGCAGTCCACGCGCAGCAGTTGTCACTGTAGCGGTCCCAGGTTTACGGACACCACGCATATTCATACACATATGCTCTGCTTCTACCCAGACAAGGGCACCTTGCGCTCCAAGATATTCCATCAAGGCATCTGCGATTTCTACCGTCAAACGTTCCTGAATCTGTGGTTTTTAGCATAAACCTCGACCGTACGAGCCAGTTTTGAAAGCCCAGCCACACGGCCATTTGGAATGTAGGCAATGTGCACTTTTCCATAAAATGGCAAAAGTGATGCTCACACATGGAATGGAAGAAGATATCCTTCTCGACCACCATATTGTTATCAATGATTTCAAATGATTTAGACAGGTGCTCTTCTGCTGTCTGCCCTAGTCCTGCAAAGATTTCTTGGTACATCTTGGCAATGCGGGTTGGCGTTTCCTGAAGTCCCTCACGGTTCTCATCTTCACCGACTGCCTCGATGATCATTTTCACTGCTTCTTCAATTTTCTTTGTATCCATATCATCTCCTAGTTGGATTTTTCTGTTTTTAATAAATAAGGTCGTACCTGGCTAAGAAAGTAGAGCGACCCCGTTACAATGAGGAGCTCATCACCTTCAGCTTGCCAGTTTTGTAGAAACTCTTGCCAGTTGACTTCCTCAAGCTGATGGTTTTTCGCAGCAGCTCTTATCTCTTCTTGAGAATAGGCTCTTGGATCTTCAAAGGTCGTGAGGATCAAGCGACTATTTTCTAGTTCCTGCCACTGAATGAGCATCTCTTCTAAGGCTTTTGTCCGGATGCAGGTAAAAAGAATGGTCTTTTTGACTTGGAAAAAGTTCCCGAAGACTTGCGATCAAAGGCACAACGGCGTGGGGGTTATGGGCCCCATCTAGTAAGATCATGGGATTCTGCGAGACCACTTCCATCCGGCCAGGCCAGACGACTTGATGCAAGGCCTCATCCACTAACTCTCTTGACAAGAGTTCACGCCCTTCTCTTTCAAAAAGTACATCACAGATACTGATCGCAAGAGCTGCATTTCTGGCCTGGTGATGACCTAAGAGCGCTACTTGATAAGAGGCTGTTTCTCTTTTGGAACTGTGATAAGAAAAGGATTGGCCCGATAGATAAGAGGCCTCTAGCTCAACTTGGTAATCTCTGTCATAGGCTGTTATCGGTGCCTGCTTCTGAATCGCAATGCCTTCAATGACTTGGCTGGCTTCTGCTTCTAATTTCCCTAGAACCAGAGGAATTCCTGGCTTAATGATACCAGCCTTTTCACGGGCGATGGAAGCCAGATCTGGCCCAAGAAGGGCAACATGATCCAAGCCAATCGAAGTGATCGCGGTCAGAACAGGCTGACAGACATTAGTACTGTCAAGTCGTCCCCCATACCGACTTCCATGATCACATAATCCAGCTCTTCATGCGCAAAATAATCATAGGCAATTGCCGTCATCAGCTCAAATTCAGTCAAACCTTGGAACATCGCCTTTGCTTGTTCCGTTTCCAAGAGTTGCTGGTAACGATCCAGGTAGGTTTGCAGGTCTTGATCTGAAATGGCTTCGCCATTAATGGTGATTTGGTCATTGTAATAGATCAGATAAGGAGAGGTAAAGACTCCAACGCGTAAACCTGCCTGCCTCAAGAGTTGGGACAAGGTAGCAATGGTAGAGCCTTTGCCATTGGTCCCTGCAACATGAATGACCCGACAGTCTAAGTGAGGATTTCCTCTCAAAGCTAAGAGAGCTTCCATGCGCTCCAAGCCGAAATGTGGATCTTGGGAACGATAGGCTTCTAGCCAACGAAGATCCAACTGATGTTCTTTGTCTTCATTTACTTGTATTGTTTTAAATTAGTATCTGCTGCCTCTTGGGCTTGGAAAATGGCTTGGCCCAGACTGGCTGCCATCTTGTGAAGAGGAATATCATGCACCCGCACCACTTCGACTCCTTGACTGGCTGCAATACTCGTCAAATGGCTCGAAGCCAGGTCCCGATTCCAAAACCAGTCTCCGTTGCAGGATCTGTCTCAAATCCAGCTTCCTCAATAATATTGACCACAAAACGTTTGCGGGAGACTCCTAGAAAGATCGGATACCCTTTTGGTGAATCGTCCCGAGTTCTTGTAATAAGAGTAAGTTCTCACGTTTGGTCAAACCAAATCCGATCCCAGGATCCAGCATGATACGATCCGTCTGGACACCAGCTGCTTTCGCTACCGCAAGCGAGCGGTCAAAGAAGGTCCACATCAAGTCTTGAATCGGTTCTTGAGCCATCTGTTGAAGTTCTTGATCTGAAAAGACTGGTTCAAAACCAAAACGTGGAAAGATAGTGGAACTTGGATGATGCGGTCTTGCCATCACTGGATTAAACATGAGAATAGCGCTCGCTTCATGCTCCGCAACCACAGCAGCCATCTTAGGATCTCCAAGAAAACCAGTAATATCGTTGACAATATCAGCTCCAGCTTCCAGCGCTGCCGCTGCCACCTGGGACTTCCAGGTATCCACTGAAATCAAGACATCACTTTCTTTCCGAATGGCTTTAATTACTGGAACCACGCGGTCAATCTCTTCTTGGATCTCCACATAATGACTTCCTGGTCTGGTTGATTCTCCTCCGATATCGAGGATCCGAGCCCCTTCTTGGATCAGTTTTCTCGCCTGCTGCAAGGCTGTATCCACACTCGTATACTTACCGCCATCAGAAAATGAATCCGGAGTGACATTTAAGATCCCACAAAGAAGGGTCCCTTGGCCACTCAGCCATTTATTATCAATCATTTTCGTTCTCCTTCGATTCCCTTCCTACAGCATGATTGCGAACAAAAGAGGCTAGAACAAGTGTTCTAAACCTCTGAGTCTACTCTCCATACGGATTTCTGATTTTTTCTGACCTTCTATAGGATGGTTCTGCATCAAAACTCATTGGTACCTACCATTTTATCATAATTTATCATGGAAGAAAACTCTCCATACTGGCAATAAACAAAGGAGTATGACCACCGGATAATAATAAGCCAGCGCATTCAAGGTCATGTGAAGGCAAATGCTATACTCAATCCGCTTATAGCGATAAGCCACCCAAGTTAAGATCAAGGACATGCCTCCGTAAGCTACCCATTCCCCTAGGGTACTCGGTCCATGCAAGTAAGTGAAAAGAGAGCACCAGCTAGGTAACCGATTGGTTCTGCCCCTCGAAAAATCAAACGAGGGATAATGGCCCGACAGAGTAGCTCTTCTAGAATCGGAGCGACAAGGATCACGATCATACCCATAGCAAGAAAAGGAGCATGAGATTGTAGTTCATTCAGAGCCGCTTGGTTTGCTGTCGTACCACCTGCCTCTTGTTTCAATAAGGGATAGGCTAGCAAGTTATTAGCCATCAACAAGAGAAGAAAAAGAAAATTTCTCCCCAGAGCCGGCCAGGTTATGACCCGAACATCTAAGTTTTCCAGAGGGCTCTTCTTTATGACTATATAAAAATAAATAGCACCATCACTGTTACCAAGAGAGTGAGGATAGTGATCCACCTTGCATCCATTCCTTCTTGAAGGGAATAAACCATAGTGATGAGGGAAATTGTGAAAGAAAGAATAAGGGCACAAAAAGCAGGAGCCAGAGGGCATTCTTACATAATGGGTGCTTTCGAACAAAAGACTGTATTTTTTCAATGGACAACCTCTTTCTTGCATAAAATAAGAAGGCTGGGGCTTTCGCCTTCAGCCTTCTCTCTTTTCAGTTTACTGATTTTGAAACGTTCAACGTCACGCGCAATCACCAACTCTTCATCCGTTGGAATCACCAATACCTTCACACGGGAATCATCTGTGGAAATGTCTCCGACAACTCCAAAGACGTTCTTTTCAGGGTCGACCTTGCAGCCAAACCAGCTGATGCCATTGATAATAGAAGAACGAACGTTTACTGCATTTTCACCGATTCCTGCTGTAAAGATGATGGCATCTGCACCATTCAAAACAGCCAAGTATTGACCGATGTATTTTTGCAAACGATCGATAAAGATATCGTAAGCCAATTTGGCTTTTTCGTCTCCATTATGCATCGCTGTATGAATATCCCGCATGTCACTAGAAGATCCAGAAACACCCAGAAGACCGGATTCACGATTGAGGATGCGGCTAATATCTTCAGGTTTATTGAAATCCTCTGTATGTTCCATCAAGTATGGAATAATCGCTGGATCGAGATCCCCTGTACGGGTTCCCATCATGACACCACCTAGAGGTGTGAAGCCCATTGAGGTATCGACAGAGATTCCCTTGTCAACCGCTGTAACAGATACACCATTTCCAACGTGGCAGGTGATCAATTTCAATTCTTCTAATGGTTTTCCAAGAAGTTTAGCAGCTTCACCAGCTACATACTGATGACTGGTTCCATGAGCGCCGTACTTACGGACCTTATTTTCTGTGTAATATTTAGTTGGAAGAGGGTAACGATAAGCTTTTTCCGGCATGGTTGTATGGAAAGAAGTATCAAATACCACAACACTGGTAATATTTGGACAAATCTCTCTAAAGGCACGAATTCCAGCTGCATTTGCAGGATTATGAAGAGGTGCTAACAAAGACAATTCTTCTACTTTTCGAAGGACTTCGTCATCTACCAAGGCAGAATCCTTGAAGTATTCTCCACCAGCAACGACGCGGTGGCCCACACCTGTAATCTCATCGTAGGATTTGATAATATCAAAGCGAATCAAATCATCCAACAAAATTTTTACAGCTTGTGTATGATCCTGGATATCTAATACTTGTTTTTCAGAGCGTCCATCAAATTTAACAGTTGAAATAGAATCTTTCAAACCGATCCGTTCAATCAACCCTTTTGCAAGAACAGTTTCCTCTGGCATTTGGTACAATTGCCATTTCAAACTAGAGCTTCCTGCATTAATAGAAATTGTTTTCGACATATATTCACCTCATTAAGCGTTTTCACTTCCTCTATTATATCAGATCTTTGATCAAATTTCACTATCCTTTAACCAGTTTTGGAAACTTTCCATAAAGTGAACCACCTGGTCGTGATCCTGGAGATCGGTAAACGGATAGACAAAGGGCTGAACAGACTCTTCTTCTTGTTTTCGTAGGACGAAAATCGTCTTAGCATAGGCTGGATTTGAAAAGAGAGATTCTGGCAAGGTCAGCATGGCAAGGAGTTGAGCCTTGTCTGTTAGCCAAGCTTTTAAAAGATCACTCTGAGGGCTCGTCAAGAGGTTGTTGGGAGCTAAAAGATGGCTACTCCTTGAGGTTTCAGGTATTTCAGAGCCTGTTCCATCATGAGGTGATGGGCATAGGTATGGCCTTCGGAGCTCGCTACCTGATAGCGCTGGGCAATTGCATCATCTGGATAGTATCCAATAGGAAGATCACTAACGATCAAGTCACTTTCTTTCAACACTTGCGGACGCACCGCGTCGCCTTGTGCAAAGACAACACTAGACTCCATCACATCTGCGATACTAGCAGATAGGTCAATCAAAAGATCATCTACTTCCAATCCTAAGTAATCAATCGTGAGGCGACTATTGTTGACAATAGTCTCAGCGAGATTTCCGGTTCCACTTCCCACTTCTAAGACATCCAGTTGGTCGCTTTTGGCCAACTGATCGATCAAAAATGTAATGATAAAACCAATCGCATCTGGTGTGAACTGGTGATTCGCTTGTAAAGGTTCTGTCTGAGCAGCTTTCATAAAAAGGAATTGGTAGGCTCTGCGCCATTCTTCCTTACTTAAACCTAGTTCTTTTAATTTTTGCTATTGTTATTAACAATGTCTAGATCCGTCTTGCCCTCCAAATACATGGCATTTTGTTCAATCAAGGCGTCATAAAAGTTGGTCGACAATTCATTTTGAATACTTTGAGTGTTTTCTAATAGATAGGTATAAGCTTGTTCAATTTTTTCGAAATTCATGATTTCCTCCGCACCCTATCATACCAAAAATTAGTCTTTTTCGCTATTTTCTGATGGTTCCTTGGTCTCGTTTGGCGTCTCTTCAGAAGGCGTTTCGGTCTCTACCTTCTCCTTATCTTTCTGTGTCTTCTTCTTTTCTTTTTGACTCTTCTTGCTTTCCTTTTCTTCCCTTACAGGAAGGACAAACTCATAGCTTTCGCCATTCATCTTAGCCTGAGCATGAAGAAAACCAGTGTCCTGCTGTAGCTGAACAACTCCAGACTTTAAATGAATCTCTGATGTCTTCTCATCACTCTTTCTCTTTTCAAGAGCCATTTGCACCAAAGCATAGGCCCGAAGGCGATCTTGACTCGTCTTTAAGATCCGTCTTTCCGCAACCTGACGGTGCAAGTAAAACTGAAGCAAGAGACTAAAAATAGCTGCCATCAAGAGAGCGTAAAGCAAGACACCAGCCTTAACTTTTTCATTTTGCATCGATGGTACCACATGGTAGACATACTCCCTTTCTAGACCCTCTTCGAAATTCAACCGCAGATGAATCAACTCTCCCTCCTGCCAAATTTGGCTAGAGTGAACCCCTGAAATCATAGGCTGATAGCCCCTGCCCTTGTCATCTGTTTTTCGGATATCATCTCCTTTAGATTGGCCAATAGCAATTGGTTTTTGATCCTGAACCAAGTAGATATGATTGTCCGCTACTTTTTCAAAATGACTCCGGTCCAATTCCACCTGCAATTGTTGCTGAAAAAGTATCCATTCTTCCTGCTTTTGATGCGCCTGGTAGTCCAATTCAGTATGCAGGAGCTTGGTCAAGCCTTGAAAGACTAACACTCCCCACTAAGCACCAAGAGAGCGACCAAGGCTTCGAGCAGGGTAAAGGCCTTGACCTTTCCTTTATTCCACATGCAGTACCACCTTTCCTTGATGATAGACCGTGAGTTGATCGGCATCTTTTTCGACTTGAACCTGAATACCATTGGCCTCTAGATGATTTTGCCCTGTCTGAAGCGCCATTTGAGCGACAGATAAGACCTCTACCTCTTTGAAATCCGCTAGTCGCTCCTTGCGCGAACGCCGGATCTCCCCTAACAATAAGGTCGTAATCATGGCAAATAAACCCAAGGCTACCAAAGATTCTATGAGAATACTAGCGGGAACGGATGCTTTTTTAATTTTCCCATTTCCAAGCGACAGTTGATAGGTCACCACTCCTCTCTGTGTCTGAAAGTGAACATTGGCCAGGGATGAATTGCCACCTGCACGGTCTAAACGAATAGTTTTAGGATCTTGCAAAATGATAGAATCAGGAATCTCCACCGTCTGGTAGGGCGTTTGAATCTTCCTTGCAGTCACTTCAACATCCAATTCCGTTTGCCTTGCCAAGGCTATCTTTTGGCTTTCTTGATAGAGGTGTTCAAACTCTGCAAAAATACTTTTTCTTCCACCTGCTGAAAGCTCGTCTTGATCGATCCCGATAAGCCCAGATAGATAAAACTAACGATCATCAAGGTCAGAAGGGTCTCCACCAAGGTGAAGGCCTTAATCTGCAACCGCACGAGTTTCTCCACTATTTTTCGCATAATAGGCACGGTAGGACTCTGCTTGTTTGTTGGTAATATTTCCATCAGCAATCAGCTTTGCTAGAGTAGCTTGGTCATTGGTATGATTGAGCTCGTACAATTCAGCCTGGCTTTCGACCACCTTCACAACCGCTGCATTTCCTGTCTCTTTCACGGAGTCTTTTTGCTTGGTCAAATTCGGCACAAAGAGCAATAAGAGCACACTGATGATCAATAAGACCACCAACATTTCAATCAGCGTAAAGGCTTTAACCTTATAGGTTTTTAATGTTTTCATAAATGAACCTCCATATTTTGATAAATCGGCAGCAACATGGCTGCATAGAGTAAGACAATCACAAGAGCCACAAAGACAAACACCAAGGGTTGTATCACATTCATGGCCTTGTGAACCCGACGAAAGAAATCTTCCCATGTTTTTTCAGCGTAGATCTCTAGTTCACTTCCGAGCTTTGATTTGACTTCACCATATTCAATCATAAGGGGCAATTCTTTTTGAAAAAGGATACCCCTGACCGTCTCTGAAAAGGATTGCCCACGGTCTAAAGAGAGAGCTAAGTCCCTTCCAATCTCTTGAAAAAGCTGGGATTTTTGGTCCTGCATCATGGAAAAAATCTGAGACAGCTCCAATCCTTGCCCAATCAGATTGCCCCATTCTCTGGCATAATAGGCTGTCAAATAAGCTTGAATCATGCCTTTCCCGAAAGGCAGATGAGACAAGGTTCTAAAACCTTGATCTTTCCTGACTGGCGGTAATAGAGAAAGCCGAGTAAGAAGAAGGTCACCAGTCCCACTCCTAAGGCCAAAAAGAGTTGGGGGAAGGAACTAATCAATTGCGTCCCAATATTTTGAGCATCCATTTGAGGAAGCAAATAATTGCGGAGGCCTAGCATAATTAGAACTAAAAATCCAAGCAAGATGAGAGGATAGGTGCTCACCTCAATCAGCTTTTTCTTGACCTTGCGCATGTTTTCAAGGTAAGCACTGATTTTCTCCAAGCTCAATGCAAGATTGCCATGGAGCTCAGCAAGAGACAGCTGTGTCGTCACCGCATCTGAAAACCGATCCCCGCCATCATCTCTGAAAAACTCCGGCCCCGCGAGAGATCCTCTCGCATCTGGGAAACCAAACGACTCTCCACTAGGTGAGAGCGATCCAGAAAATCGACAATCTCAGACAGATGAAAACCACTCGAATAAAGATTCAAAAACAATTCGATGATTTGCTTTTGTTTAGCGGTAGATAATTTTTTCGGCTTGGGCTTGAGCCAGCTGGATATATCCCGATTGAGCCAAGAGATCCATTTGTTGGTTCCAGCGGCTGGCTGAGTGCTCTTGGTAGTTTTCCGTCGCAAAATCGACCACACCTCCTCCTGCAATTAATCGTTGGTAGCAAATACCTTGTAAAACAATCTTGAGCTCTTCCTCACTCACTCCAAGTTCTAAGAGCCTCTCATAAACACCTCGAACGCTTTTCGCATGAATCGTAGAGAAGACGGTGACTCCTGTCAAACTAGCTCGTACGACCGCACGAGCTGTTTCCCTATCTCGGATCTCTCCAATAATGAGAAGGTCCGGCCGATGGCGTAAGGAGAGTTTGATCAGGTTGTCATAGGTCATGCCGATCTGGTCATTCAGCTGAAGTTGAAGCATATTGTCCTGCTTGATCTCGACAGGGTCTTCAATAGACATGACTTGCTGGTCCGCAAAGCGCTCTTGCGCCAACGCATGCATGAGAGTGGTCTTTCCCGAACCAACAGGACCTGCAAAGAGATAGAGGCCACGACCAGCCAATTTCTTCTTCAAGTCCGGCAACTGATCAAACCAAAACCGCAATTCACGTTCCTCATCATGCAAGAGCCGAATGACCAAGCTTTCATAACCACGATAATCCCCACCGTCGACAAGCGAATCGAGACCACTCCATTCTCCAAAGGGTAATCACACGATCCTAGCTGGCTGCGCCTTTTTCTCCCACATTCATCCCTGCTACGAACTTAAAGTGGCTGATAATAGCTGTCATCTCTTCAAAAGGGAAGGACTGCACAAAGCGCCTCTCGTCTCCCACCCTCATAAAAACTTGGTACTCCTCCTTCCGAGGAATGAAGTAAAGATCCTGAGCTTCTTCCTTTTTCCCCATACGGATCAGTTTTTTGCAATTTCTTGAACCATAGTTCCTCCTCTCACTTATACTATTCGAAAAAGAAGACAAAAAGAAGACTTTCTAGATCGCTCTAGAAAATCTTCCGAATGTCTCTTATGACAGGGTTGTCCCCTTTTTGAATCGAGTGTATATTGACAAGAACGGTGTTTGCGACTGCCTCTTTCCTTTTCGTAGCCTGGGCGGAGCTTGCTTTAGGGATCTTGTGCTCGTCTTCTAGAAGGACAATCGAATGGAAAAACTGCACATCTTCACTGCAGTCCTCACACCACTCTTGCTCCTTGGTATCCCAAAAGATCGTCATGAGGTCACTCCGACTCTTATAACTTGGAAAATGCTCATTTAACTCCAACCATTTCTGCTTGTAGTATTTCAAAGCCTGGTAATAGTCTTCAAACTTCCGACTACTCACGATATCATCTTCCCAACCTTCTAAAAACCACCAGGGTTCACAGTCCCCGTACATTTCAATCACTCGATACATAAACTCTTCCATCCTTTGTATCCTCTATTATATAGAAAATCCTTTGAGAATAAAAGTTTTCTGCTCAGAGCATGATTTTTCAGGTAGTTTTCAGGCGATTCTCACCATTATTTTTCAAAAATAGACTGCCTAATTGCTATTGGGTCCTTTTTCGAGAATCAAAGAAGAGAGTCCCCAAAATGGCGAGCCATCTTGGGAACTCTCTTTCTCAAGTATTTAGAACAATTCTAGTGCAATCATAGTTGTCATGGTTGCATCATAATAGTTATTTAGAGGTAGATCTTGTGTAAAGATATACTTGTTCTGTTGCACCAACTTCAAATAGCCTTTTTCATGTTCAGAGGCATAGACAATCGGTGCCAAAAACTTGCTGCCTGATGATTGTTCAAGGCCTTCCCTTTCAAGTCATAACCTGCATACAGGTTTCTTTGACTCTTGAAAAAATTAAGCATCTTTTTCACCAATTTTTGACTGGTTTTGTCCTTACTTTGAACAAGGTTGTATGGAAGGCGACAAGCGTTATACGAGTAGGCACCATCATACTTGGATTCAATCGTCTTGGGATCCGCTACGCGCGTTCCTTGCTCATCTACCCAGATGAAATCAGGTAGTAAACCTGTTTTGGTTTGGGAGCTGATCGTTTGGAGTTGCTGCAACATCTTTTCTTTGATATCCAACCACTTCGAATCTTTTGTCACTTCATAAAAGATCTGGAATTGCGCTGGCAGTGTATCAGACGTCCGCATCAAATGATAGAATTCCGAGTCCTGATTGGCCCAATTCCCCACCGTTAACACACCGGTTTCTTCATTGTAGTTGTGTGCGAGAATATCTTCTAAAATCGCTTTGGCTTGAGCCTGGTAGTCTTTAGCTTGCTTTGGCCATTGCTGAGCAGCTTTTAGAAGAGCATAGGCGATGTAGAGATCCCCATCTGTGGCGTTATGATCCTCATCCTTTGCTTTCCCATTGCTGATGGTTTGTTTCCAAGACATCAATTGGGTACCTTCTAAGCGATGATTTAGATAATAGTGATAGAGTCGGTCAAAGTCTGCTTGTTGGGCTTGTCCTTTTTCGGCAGCTGCAACAGTAATGAGCATTCCATAACTTTGCGCCTCGGATAACACTACCGTTTGATTGCTATCATTGGTGGTTCGAACATAGGATTCTTTCCTTTTGAAACAACAAAATGCTCATTCCACTGACGATAAATTCGATTTCGCATCTCCACTTTACTTCTCGTTCTCGCTAAAAACAAGGTCAAACAGAAAATGCAAAGGATGACTAGAAACCATACATATCTCATCTTTTTCGTATTCATAATCTCTCCTATCCTGCGAATCGTTTTGTTTTAACCCATTTGGTTTCTTTCCGGTGCAATAGTTTATCCATCACAATCGAAGAGATGGCATCAATCGACACAATGATAAACAGTTGAGAATAGGTGAAATAGGCAGCCAAAGCCAACCAAATTTGCTTGGTAGTGGCTTGACCAAATTGTGAGGCAAGAGCCACATTAATCTGAAGCAGGTAAAGCCCAATCATCAAGATCCAATTGAAGAGCATCAATTGCGCAATGTAGATATTTTCAGAATCAAAGGCAAATGGAATTTGCACACTGGCACCACTGTATGGATACACATAGCCAGAATATTGGCAAAAAGATCAAGTCCGATAAGACGATGGCCGCATTAAACCAGAAGAAGACACAGGAATAGTTGGTCACTTCTAACTTCACGCGCCAATTTCCCTTACCAAATAAATGCTTGAAGTTGGAAAGAACCACTTCATAATTCCCTTTGGCCCAACGTTTCCGTTGCATATAGTAACTCTTCAGAGTCTCTGGCTCTTGTTGGAAGGCTTCTGAATTATAGGCTAGCGCAATCAACTTCCCACTTTGCATAATCTTGAAAGAAATATCCGTATCCTCAGTCAAGGCACCGTTTTTCCATCCTCCGATACTCTTTACAAATTCGGTTTGAATAATGAAGTTAGTTCCTGGAATCCGTCCAATCTTAAAGAGATGCCACATGCCCACATGGTGGACCCGTTGGGTGACAACAATCTCTTGGTTGATACAGCGGGTCAAGAAGTTTTGATTGGCATTCCGCGTTTTATTGCGGCCGAAAGAAGCCACATGACGTTCTGGATCTTTGAGGACTTCTTTCACAAGGAAATAAAGAGCATTCTTTTCAGGCATGGCATCTGCATCATAGACGCAGATATAGTCTCCGGTCGCCATCGCCAAAGCGTCATTTAGCACACCGGCTTTCCCACCTGTCCCACTTCGATTGATAATGGTCAAATCACGTCCTGCATACTCTGGCAATGCTTTAACCGCCAAACACTCTTCATAGGTGCGATCGGAACAATTATCCGCAAAGAGCAGTAATTCAACACGATCATGTGGGTAGTTCATATCAAGGATCGCTTTAGCTGTTTGTGCAATGACCACATCCTCATTATGGGCGGGTACGACGATGGTCACTTTTGGATAATAAGGAAGCGGATCCGTATTGACACGAAAATCACTGTGTTTAAACCAAAAATGAACGGCTGAAAAGAGGATTACTAAGCCCCAGGCTAAGGATAACCAAATCGAAATCAAGGCAATAATCATCACAATTTGACTAATCATGGTCCACCGCCTTAAAGTTTTTATTGACACGGCGGTAAATCACCGTATAAGCTACAAATAATACAATAAAGCACAAGGCAAAAAATACACTAATGCCTACAGCTATATTAAAAATATATTTGTAAGAGACATGTTTTCCTCCTAATATTCCACAATAATATCTGTTTCAAGTTGACGTTTTAAGTAACGAATCATTTCTTTATAGCGATGGTATTTGGTTCGATTGGATTGATCCACTACAAGAAATCCTGACTGAAATTGGATGCCCTGAACCCCATCTTCTCCTTGGAACACCAAACTTTCCAACTGTGGTTTTAAGACCGTCATATAATCGCTCTTCAGATCCCGCTCGCTATCAGAAGATAAGATCAAGAAATTACCGTCTGATACATAATACAAGCTTTCATTTGGCTTCAGATGATGCGTTAACAAATAGTTGATTTGGTTCAAGGTCCGATTGTACTCTCTCGGTTGCAATTGGAAGAACAATTCCTCGTGCGACCAGTGAATGAGTAAGGCCTGAATCGTATCATTGGTTTGTCCGCCATAAGAAGCGATGCGGTTGCGGTAATCTGCGTAAGCTTCTGGCTCTTGATCCTTCACTTTTGCAATCTCTTTAAAGAGGTGATAGCGAATTCGGGTCAAGATTCCAATCAGGATCGGAAAACTAAAGAGCAAGAGCAAGGCTTGATGAAATGGGATATAGACGACACCCGCCACTAAAAAGACAATCCCAAGGGCAAATGACAACAGGATGGTCCATGTCAACAATAAATCCGATAAGACAATAGCAGAAAATAATCCTAAAACAAAGAACAATCCTTCCTCAATCAGAATCTCTCTTGCAAAAAACAAGCAGTAAAGTAAAGAAGTACTTCGAAAACAATCAAAATCAGCAACCATCTACTTAACTTTTCCGTTTTTTCATTTATTCTTTCTCTCCCTCATGAAATTCTTCGGCAGCCTCTCCTTGGCCAAAGTAATGTTTAATGGCTTGTACGATTCGCTCAGAAGCTCTTCCATCCCCATAAGGATTTCGGGCATTTGCCATTTGAAGATACAGGCTTTCGTTGGTTAAGAGCTCTGTCATCGTCGTTTTGACAACGGTAGGATCCGTACCAACTAATTTCAAAGTCCCCGCTTTGACCCCTTCTGGGCGTTCCGTTGTATCGCGCAATACCAATACCGGTTTTCCTAATGATGGTGCCTCCTCTTGCACCCCACCTGAATCCGACATGATAAAGTAACTTCTCGAAGCTAAGTTGTGGAAATCTAGCACATCTAGAGGCTCAATGAGGTGGATCCGATCATGATCTCCTAATAGATCGTTTGCCGCCTCTTGGACCGCTGGACTAAGATGCACTGGGTAAACCACTTCAATCGTCGGTTCTTGATCCACCATTTCTCTCAGAGCCCCAAAGACCGCTCGCATGGGTTGGCCTTGATTTTCTCTTCGATGCATGGTGACCAGGATGACTTTTTAGCTGGATCTAATTGATCTAACACTTCGTGGTGATAGTCCTCTTGAACCGTGAGTTTCAGCGCATCAATGGCAGTATTTCCTGTCACCACAATAGAGGATTCCGGATGATTTTCTTTTAAGAGATTGGCCTTACTTTCGCCCGTCGGCGCAAAATACAGATCCGCTAAATCATCCGTCATTTGACGGTTCATCTCTTCTGGATATGGAGAATATTTATCAAAGGTTCTCAAACCAGCTTCGACGTGACCAATGCGGACTTGATTGTAAAGGCAACCAGACTCGCCGCAAAGGTGGTTGTTGTATCTCCATGGACGAGCACCATATCCGGCTTTTCTTTTTGATAACTGGATCTAATTGATTCAAGATTTTAGAAGTAATGTCCAATAAGGTCTGGCTTTTCCCCATAATATCCAAATCGTAATCAGGTACGATGTTAAAGGTTTCTAAGACCTGGTCCAGCATTTGACGATGCTGGGCAGTAACCACTGTGATGGTCTCAATAACCTCCTTTTGTTTTTGCAACTCCAACACCAATGGGGCCATTTTAATGGCCTCCGGTCGCGTCCCAAACACAACCATAATTTTCAATTTTTCCATAAACTTCCCCGTCGACATGCATGTAATTCGACATTTTTTAATTTGTGTACATCTTTTTTCATTCTACCGCCAATGACTTTAAATGTCAAACCGATTTTGGGTTTTATAAAGAAATTACTAATAGTTAGTCATTTTATTATTTTGGTGTTTAGAATACATATCCATATAATCACTAATTGTAAGTATTTACAGCACGAGTTTTACCGGGCTAATATTTTTGGTAAAAAACAATTCAATAATTATACAATTATTTTTTAAATAATAAATTTTTATAATTTTTTCAAAAAGCCGGAACTTGTAGTTCCGACTTATTTTCTTATTTTTCTACGACTTCAGCTGTTTGAACTTCATCGACTGTTCCATCTGTTAATGGCACTTCTTCGATGATTTCAACTTCATTGACTGCTTGTGGTTCCAAGTTACGGTAACGAGCCATACCTGTACCTGCAGGAATAATCTTACCAATGATAACATTTTCCTTAAGTCCAAGGAGATGGTCTTTCTTACCACGGATCGCTGCGTCAGTAAGGACACGAGTTGTTTCCTGGAAGGAAGCCGCTGACAAGAAACTGTTGGTTTCAAGAGAGGCTTTGGTAATTCCCATAAGGACTGGACGAGCAGTTGCAGGAACTCCACCAGAGATAAGGACATCCTTATTGGCATCTGTAAAGTCTGTAATGTCCATCAGAGTACCCATGAGAAGGTCTGTATCTCCTGGATCCATGACACGTACTTTACGGATCATTTGACGCACCATTACCTCGATGTGTTTGTCGCCGATTTCTACCCCTTGGCTACGGTATACTTTTTGTACTTCCGCAAGGAGGTATGTTTCAACTGACAAGACATCACGAACGGCAAGGAGACGTTTTGGTTGAATAGATCCTTCTGTCAGAGCATCACCACGAGAAACTTGATCTCCCACTTCGACTTTCATGCGGGCAGTGTAAGGGACAACGTATTCGCCCTCACCAGTTGCTCCGCTAACAAAGACTTTCTTGGTCCGTGTAGAAGCATCTTCTTCGATGGCTGTGACTTCCCTTTGACCTCAGTGATGACCGCTTCCCTTTTGGATTGCGGGCTTCAAAATTTCTTGGACACGAGGAAGACCCTGAGTGATATCAGTATTTGAGGCAACCCCACCCGTGTGGAAGGTACGCATGGTCAACTGTGTACCAGGTTCCCCGATAGATTGGGCAGCGATAGTTCCGACTGCTTCACCCACTTCAACCGCATCACCAGTCGCCAAGTTGATACCATAACAGTGACGGCAGACACCATGGCGGGTGTTACATGTAAAGACAGAGCGGATAGTGACTTCTTCCACACCAGCTTTGACAATTTCACGTGCTAGGTCTTCTGAAATTAAGGTATCTGGACCAACGATGACTTCACCTGTTTCAGGATGTTTAACAGATTTCTTGGTATAACGACCAGTCAAACGTTCTTCGAGTGGCTCGATCATTTCCTTACCATCAGTAATGGCACGGATCACAAGTCCACGGTCTGTTCCACAGTCGTCTTCACGGATAATGACGTCTTGGGCCACGTCAACCAAACGACGCGTCAAGTAACCTGAGTCGGCTGTCTTCAAGGCCGTATCGGTCATCCCTTTACGGGCACCGTGAGTTGAGAAGAACATTTCGAGTACTGACAAACCTTCGCGGAAGTTTGACAGGATTGGCAATTCCATGATCCGTCCGTTTGGAGCGGCCATCAAACCACGCATACCGGCAAGTTGCGAGAAGTTTGAAATGTTACCACGGGCTCCAGAGTCCATCATCATAACGATTGGGTTCTTCGGATCTTGGTTATCCACCAAGCGTTTTTCCAATTTTTCACGGGCTGCACGCCATTCAGCTGTAACGGCATTGTAGCGTTCGTCATCTGTGATCAAACCACGACGGAATTGTTTGGTGATTTGTTCCACACGTTTGTGAGATTCTTCAATGATTTCTGCCTTGTCTTCAACGACCGGGATATCGGCAATCCCCACTGTCAAACCAGCAAGGGTTGAGTGATGGTAACCCAAGTCTTTCAAGCGGTCCAAGAAAGCAGACGTTTCAGTTGTACGGAAGCGTTTGAAGATTTCTGCGATGATATTTCCAAGATTTTTCTTCTTGAATGGAACGTTTAATTCCAATTTTTCAATCGCTGCTTTGACATCTTGACCAGGCTCCAAGAAGTACTTAGCTGGAACGCCTTCTGTCAAGTTAGCATTATTTGGCTCTTGAAGGTATGGAAGTTCTGCAGGCATGATATCGTTAAAGAGGATCTTACCAACAGTTGTCAAGAGAATCTTGTGTTGTTGCGCTTCTGTCCATGGTTTGTTCAAGCTATCTGTCGCAATTCCGACACGGGTATGCAAGTGAACATAGCCATTGCGAAGGGCCATGACCGCTTCATCACGGTCTTTAAAGACCATGCCTTCGCCTTCACGACCAGCTTCTTCCATAGTGAGGTAATAGTTCCCCAATACCATATCCTGAGATGGAGTAACAACTGGTTTACCGTCTTTTGGATTCAAGATGTGCTCAGCAGCCAACATCAAGATACGAGCTTCTGCTTGAGCTTCTTCTGAAAGTGGTACGTGGATGGCCATTTGGTCCCCGTCAAAGTCGGCATTGTAGGCTTCACAGACAAGTGGGTGCAAGCGAAGGGCTTTCCCGTCAATCAAGACAGGTTCAAAGGCTTGGATCCCCAAACGGTGAAGGGTCGGTGCGCGGTTCAAGAGAACTGGGTGTTCTTTGATCACTTCTTCTAGGATATCCCAGATGCGTTCATCTCCACGTTCGACCAAGCGTTTTGCAGCTTTAACGTTTTGCACGATATCACGCGCAACGATTTCACGCATCACGAATGGTTTGAAGAGCTCGATAGCCATTTCACGTGGCACACCACATTGGTACATCTTAAGAGTTGGACCAACGGCGATAACAGAACGTCCTGAGAAGTCAACCCGTTTACCGAGCAAGTTTTGACGGAAGCGTCCTTGTTTCCCTTTGAGCATGTGGCTCAATGATTTCAATGGACGGCTACCTGGTCCTGTAATCGGACGACCACGACGGCCATTATCGATCAAAGCATCAACGGCTTCTTGGAGCATCCGTTTTTCGTTTTGCACGATGATACCAGGGGCATTCAACTCAAGCAAACGTGCCAAACGGTTGTTCCGGTTGATCACACGGCGGTAAAGATCGTTCAAGTCAGAGGCAGCAAAACGGCCACCATCCAATTGGACCATCGGACGAAGATCTGGTGGAATAACTGGAAGGATGTTGAGAACCATCCATTCTGGTTTATTACCAGATTTGTAGAAGGCATCCAAGACATCCAAACGACGAACAGCCTTCACACGTTTTTGACCAGTTGCAGTCTTCAATTCTTCTTTCAAGAGAGCAATTTCAGCTTCCAAATCCACTTGTTTCAAGAGGTCTTGGATCGCTTCTGCACCCATCTTAGCTACAAAGGAACCTGGTCCGTATTCACGCAAGCGTTCACGGTATTCACGTTCTGTCATGATGGATTTGTGCTCAAGTGGTGTATCTTTTGGATCGATCACCACGTAAGCTGCGAAGTAGATGACTTCTTCAAGGGCACGAGGGCTCATATCCAAGGTCAATCCCATACGAGAAGGGATGCCTTTGAAGTACCAGATGTGTGATACAGGTGCTTTCAACTCGATGTGCCCCATGCGTTCACGACGAACTTTCGCACGTGTTACTTCAACCCCACAGCGGTCACAAACGATCCCTTTGTAACGGATCCGTTTGTATTTCCCACACGCACATTCCCAGTCTTTTGTAGGTCCAAAGATGACTTCATCAAAGAGACCTTCACGTTCTGGTTTCAATGTACGGTAGTTGATTGTTTCAGGTTTCTTGACCTCTCCATAAGACCATGAACGGACCTTGCTTGGAGAAGCTAGGGTGATTTGCATACTTTTAAAACGATTTACATCAACCACTATTTCTTACCTTTCCTTGTTTTCATACTTGTTTCATTTGGATACAGCTAGGTGGGGGAAGAAAGGAAACTTTCTTGCCACCTCCTTGTGTCTGTATCTTGTTATCGAATCATCCTGCTAGAAGCATTGGTTTCTCACAAGACAATCATTTTTACTGATTATTTTTCTGATTCTTCAGCATCAAAGGCTGCTTTTGCTTCCTTGGCTGCTTTTTCACGTGCTTTTTCAAGGTCATCCACATGAATCACATCATCGTCTTCCCCTTCATCGAGGTCACGAAGTTCCACTTCTTGATCATCTTCGTCCAAGACACGCATGTCAAGACCAAGAGATTGCAATTCTTTGACAAGAACGCGGAAGGATTCTGGTACACCTGGTTTTGGAATCGGTTTACCTTTGGTAATCGCTTCATAAGCTTTCAAACGTCCGTTGACATCATCTGACTTGTAGGTCAAGATTTCTTGAAGGACATTTGATGCACCATAAGCCTCAAGGGCCCACACTTCCATTTCCCGAAACGTTGTCCACCAAACTGAGCTTTCCTCCGAGTGGTTGTTGAGTAACCATTGAGTATGGTCCGACTGAACGGGCATGGAGTTTATCATCAACCATGTGGTGAAGCTTGATCATGTACATGACACCGACAGAGACACGGTTGTCAAATGGCTCACCTGTACGTCCATCGTAAAGAATCGTCTTGGCATCACTATCCATACCAGCTTCTTTCACAGTATCCCAGAGGTCTTCTGAGCTTGCTCCGTCAAAGACTGGTGTTGCGATGTGAATACCCAAGTTACGAGCGGCCATACCAAGGTGAAGTTCCATAACCTGACCGATATTCATACGTGATGGTACCCCAAGAGGGTTCAACATGATATCAACCGGTGTACCGTCTGGAAGGTAAGGCATGTCTTCAACTGGAACAATACGAGACACAACCCCTTTGTTTCCGTGACGACCGGCCATCTTATCTCCGACGCGGATCTTGCGTTTTTGTGCGATGTAAACACGAACCAACATGTTGACACCAGATTGCAATTCATCTCCGTTTGCACGTGTAAAGATCTTAACGTCGCGAACGACTCCATCTCCACCGTGAGGTACACGAAGAGAAGTATCCCGCACTTCACGAGATTTATCTCCAAAGATCGCGTGAAGGAGACGTTCTTCAGCAGAAAGGTCTTTCTCACCCTTCGGTGTTACCTTACCGACAAGGATATCGCCTTCTTTTACTTCCGCACCAATACGGATAATACCTGTTTCATCCAAGTCACGAAGAGCATCTTCCCCAACGTTTGGAATTTCACGGGTAATTTCTTCAGGGCCTAACTTGGTATCGCGTGTTTCTGATTCGAATTCTTCCAAGTGAACAGATGTGTAGACATCTTCTTTCACCAAGCGTTCGCTCATGATAACGGCATCCTCGAAGTTATACCCTTCCCAAGTCATGTAAGCGACGATTGGGTTTTGACCAAGGGCCATTTCCCTTTTTCCATAGATGGACCGTCAGCGATAAAGTCGCCTTTTTCAACGACATCGCCAACTTTTACAAGGGTACGTTGGTTGTAAGCAGTACCTGAGTTTGAACGACGGAATTTTTGGACGTGATAGACATCAAGAGATCCATCTTCCCGACGAACTTCTACCTTGTCCGCATCCGCATAAGTAACTTTACCATCGTGTTGAGCAATGACTGCAGCTCCTGAGTCATGGGCTGCTTGGTATTCCATACCAGTACCCACATAAGGGGCTTTTGGATCAATCAATGGCACAGCCTGACGTTGCATGTTGGCACCCATGAGGGCACGGTTGGAGTCATCGTTTTCCAAGAAAGGAATACATGCTGTCGCAACGGCAACTACTTGTTTTGGAGACACGTCCATGTAGTCGACTTGATCAGATGGGAATTCTTGGTTGTTACCACGGTGACGTCCCATAACGATTGGCTCAGCAAAGCCACCCTTTTCATTCAACTTAGAGTTGGCCTGAGCAACGATATACTCATCTTCTTCATCGGCTGTCAACCAAACGATTTCGTTGGTCACTACACCTTTTTCACGGTCCACTTTACGGTATGGTGTTTGGATGAAACCATATTTGTTCAAGTGTCCATAAGATGACAAGTTGTTGATCAAACCGATGTTTGGTCCTTCAGGTGTTTCGATTGGACACATACGACCATAGTGGGTATAGTGCACGTCACGCACTTCATATCCGGCACGGTCACGTGTCAAACCACCAGGCCCTAAAGCAGACAAACGACGTTTGTGAGACAACTCAGAAAGTGGGTTGTGTTGGTCCATGAACTGTGATAATTGGGAAGATCCAAAGAATTCTTTAATTGCTGCAGTTACTGGGCGGATGTTGATGATTTGTTGTGGTGTCAAGACATCGTTATCTTGTACAGACATCCGTTCGCGAACGTTTCGTTCCATCCGTGAAAGTCCAAGACGCACTTGGTTGGCAAGCAATTCACCAACGGCACGAATCCGACGGTTTCCAAGGTGGTCGATATCATCCACGCGGCCAATACCTTCTGCAAGGTTCAAGAAATAGCTCATTTCTGCCAAGATGTCAGCTGGAGTCACAATCCGTACTTTGTCAGATGGGTTAGCATTTCCGATGATGGTGACAACACGGTCTGGATCTGTCGGAGCGACAACTTTGAATTTTTGCAATTCTACTGGCTCTGTCAAAACAGCAGCATCATTTGGAATGTAGGTGATTTTGTTCAAACCGTTATCCAATTGTTCTGAGATGCTGTCGATCACATCGCGCGTCATGACAGTACCAGCTTCTACAAGGATTTCCCCTGTTTCAGCATCTACCAATGGTTCTGCGATTGTTTGGTTCAACAAGCGATTCTTGATATTGAGTTTCTTGTTGATCTTGTAGCGACCAACTGGTGCCAAGTCATAACGACGTGGATCAAAGAAACGAGCTACCAACAAGCTACGTGAGCTTTCCGCTGTTTTTGGTTCACCTGGACGAAGACGCTCGTAGATTTCTTTGAGGGCTTCATCTGTCCGTGAATCCATTGGATTTTTGTGGATATCTTTTTCAATGGTATTGCGAACCAATTCGCTGTCCCCAAAGATATCGATGATTTCATCATCTCCAGAGAATCCAAGAGCACGCACAAGCGTTGTAAATGGAATCTTACGTGTGCGGTCGATACGTGTGTAAGCAATGTCTTTTGAGTCAGTTTCAAGCTCTAACCAAGCCCCACGGTTAGGGATAACAGTTGATCCATAACCAACCTTACCATTCTTGTCCACCTTATCATTGAAGTAGACACCTGGTGAGCGGACCAACTGAGATACGATAATCCGTTCTCCACCATTGATGATGAAAGTTCCCATTTCAGTCATGATTGGGAAATCACCAAAGAAAACTTCTTGGGTCTTGATTTCACCTGTTTCTTTGTTGACCAAACGGAAGGTCACAAAGATTGGTGCTGAGTAGCTGGCATCGTGGATGCGCGCTTCTTCAAGCGAATACTTAGGTTCGCGGATTTCATAACCCACAAATTCCAATTCCATTGTATCCGTGAAGTTTGAGATGGGAAGCACATCTTCAAATACTTCCTTCAAGCCATGATCCAAGAAATCTTTGAATGAGTCTGTCTGGATTTCAATCAAGTTTGGTAAATCAAGAACCTCTTTGATTCTTGAAAAACTACGACGGGTCCGATGTTTCCCGTATTGAACGTCATGTCCTGCCAAAGTTTTTAGCTCCTTTTTCCATACTAGGATAGCTTGGTAAAATGACTTTCACCACCTATCCGGTTTTAACTACAATTGTGTGATTTGCATCACGTGAAGAGCCGTCTCTTCACCTCATTCGTCGCTTTTTGTAATTTTTAGAAAAATTAAATTTGTGTAACAAACTAGGATTTTCCTGAAAAATAGGCACAAAAGAGCAGCTAAATCGACTTATTCAAGTAAGATTTAACTGCTGTAAGCTCTTATTTGGACAATATTTCAAATAAAGCACACGACAAATTAGTTATCACTATTATACCGTTTTTTGCTCCAAAAATCAAGGCTTTCTCCAGGTTTTCTACTGGATCAGACTAGCGTCGATTGCCACGATTTGAGCTGTTTCGATTTGAACTATTGCTTGATGAACTATTGGTTGTCGAATTGTTCTTATTATTCGACTGATTTCCACTGCTATTGCCGAGAATGGCCGCCCAAGCACTTTGATAATCGCTATCCGATCCCCGATGGCAAAGCGGTATTGAGTGGTTGGCGCTCCGTTTTTGGCCCAAAGACTCGTCACCGTTTGACCGCTCACATCGATATCCCGGCCATTGACATTGACGCGACCCGGTCTTTCACCCGTCGATTTGAGCACTTCAGAACGGATCACACTCTTATCGAGAGTGAATTTATCCTGAATTCCGAAGAGACTTGGATCTGCTTGGTAGATCGCATTCGCCAACTGCGCCATGTATTGGGCATTGTTGTTGTATCCAGTCAAGGTCTGCATGGAAGCATTGTTGTCATGGCCAATCCAACCTCCTAAAGAAACATTAGGGTGGACAACATGAGCCACATATCTCCATTTGAGTTAGTGGTACCGGTTTTTCCAATCCAGTCTGCACCTGCCAGCGTTGGGTTGACTTGGCTAATCCGTGACTTAAAGGTCGTTGTTGCACCAGACGTAATAACCCCGCGCAAGAGATCCTGCATAATCGTTGCCGTTGCTGGAGAGTAAACACGAACAGGATCTGCCTCGTGCTTGTAAACTACATCTCCATCTCGATCAATGATTTGCTCTACCATGTAGCGTTTGAGGTAGTTCCCATTGTTAGCAATGGTTTGGAAACCATTGGTATGTTGGGCAACAGTGACCTCAATTCCTCCCCATTGGCAGGCTTTCAATGCCATATTCAGGGATATCATAGCCCATTTTCTTCATGTAGGATGGGACATCCACACCCTTTTCACGAAGGGTCCGGTAAGTCCAGTAAGCTGGAATATTCCATGAGGTATTGAGGGCCTCACGGAGATCCATCATCGCTGTTCCTCGGCTATCCACGTGCATGATCGGCTCACCACTTGAGAAATTAGTCGGATAGTTAGAAAGGATGCTATTGCTTCCCATCAAGCCTTGGTCGATGGCAATCCCATAGGCCAACAGCGGCTTGATAGTAGACCCTGGGGAACGCTCTGTATCAAAGGCATGGTTGTTTTGGTTGCCGTCAAAATTCCGTCCACCGATAAATCCTAAAACGGCACCCGTTCGGTTGTCCATAAGGACATTCCCAACTTCTACAAGACCCGTCCCATCATCCAAGACACTTCCAAAGTTTGCTACTGCGGCCTGCATCGCATTGTGAACCGGTTTGTTAATCGTGGTTTGAATGGTGTAGCCACCTTCGCGCAACTCACTCTCAGCTAATTCTTGGTAAGCCTTGACGGTTTCATTATTTTTCAAGTCTTGCTTGGTGACATTGTCTCGCTTGATCAAGTAATCATACATGGCTTCTTTTGCTTCTTCCATGGCTTGGAAGTAGAGGTAGTCATGCGGTGTTTTCTCGATACCATCTGGAGCCATGAAGTCTTTGGTCAAGTCGTACTGAGCATAGGTCTCGTAGTCTTTTTCGACAAGGCTCCCGTCCGGTACATATTGAACAAAACGTCTTTGGCACGGGCCAGACCTAACTCGAGGTTCTCCTTACTCTTTAGGCTACCGTCTGCAGCATAAGGAGAGTAGACAATCGGACTTTGTGGCAAGCCAGCGATAAAGGCCGCTTGTGGAACGGACAAGTCTTTTGCAGAGACACCAAAGATCCCTTGAGCCGCTGCTTCCACACCCGCAATATTTTGTCCCCGATTGTTTCGTCCAAAAGGCGAAACATTTAAGTAGGTGGTTAGGATTTCATTTTTATCCATTCCCCGCTCTAAAGCCAAGGCATCGACAATCTCTGTCGCCTTACGAGTAAAGGTTGGAGCGTCTCCCACGACTTGCTGTTTGATCAACTGCTGGGTCAGGGTTGATCCCCACTAGAGGAGCCCACACCGGCTACAGATCCAAGTGTTGCCCGAAGAACGGCTTTAGGGACAACCCCTTGTGGCTTTCAAAATTCTCATCCTCAGTAGCGATCACAGCCTTCTTGACATTATCGGAAATGGCATCTCCAGCTACGGGCGTGCGGATCAAATCACTATCCACTTCTGCAATCAAGCTCTTATCGGAATAGGTCAGTTTTGAAACACTGCTGACATTGCGGACCTGCTGGACCAATTCTTCTGTCTTTGGAACCTTGACGTTGCTAAAGAGGCTCGCCGCATAACCAATCCCAATCCCAGCCCCAAATAAAAAGAGGCACACGAACAGAGCAATCATGACATCCCACAAGAGTTTGAGGGTTCGCAAAAAGTCGCAAAAATATCACCGACAGACCAGCTACTTTCCTCATTTTTTTCCTTATTCGGAGTTTCTGTATACATATTTGCAAAGAATTTTTGGACTTTCTTCCAAAACTCTTGCAGCTTCTCTTTAATTGATTCACTGATTCTTTCTCCTTGTTCCCTATATTATAGCAGATTAGGCCCTTTGTTTTCAATCACAAGAGCGTAGAAATCGTCACTCATTCTTCTTAGATAAGGACAAGAAAATAATGGAAACCATTGCCATTTCCGTGGTTTATGGTAGAATAGAGAAATGAATAAACTTATAAAGGAGAAAAGACACATGCACATTTTTGATGAGCTAAAAGAGCGTGGTTTGGTATTTCAAACGACGGATGAAGAAGCCTTGCGCAAAGCACTGGAAGAAGGTCAGGTTTCTTATTATACTGGTTATGATCCAACCGCTGACAGCCTTCACCTTGGTCACTTGGTTGCCATCTTGACGAGCCGTCGCCTTCAATTAGCAGGCCACAAACCTTATGCGCTCGTTGGCGGTGCGACTGGTCTCATTGGTGATCCGTCCTTCAAAGATGCTGAACGTAGTCTCCAAACAAAAGAAACTGTACAAGAATGGGTTCGCTCCATTCAAGGGCAATTGTCTCGTTTCCTCGATTTTGAAAATGGTGACAATAAAGCCGAAATGGTCAACAACTACGATTGGTTCGGAAGCATTAGCTTTATTGACTTCCTTCATGATGTCGGAAAATACTTTACAGTCAATGCTATGATGAGTAAAGAATCTGTTAAAAACGGATTGAAACAGGGATTTCTTACACAGAGTTTGCCTACCAAATCATGCAAGGCTATGACTTCTACGTCCTCAACCAAGAACACAATGTAACCCTTCAAATCGGTGGATCTGACCAATGGGGAAACATGACAGCCGGTACTGAGTTGATGCGTCGTAAAGCAGATAAAACTGGTCATGTTATGACTGTGCCTTTGATCACAGATGCAACTGGTAAGAAATTCGGTAAATCAGAAGGCAATGCGGTCTGGCTCAATGCAGACAAAACATCTCCATACGAAATGTACCAATTCTGGATGAATGTGATGGATGCGGATGCTGTGCGCTTCTTGAAGATCTTCACTTTCTTGTCACTTGATGAGATTGAAGAGATCCGCAAACAGTTTGAGGCTGCTCCTCATGAACGCTTGGCTCAAAAGATCTTGGCGCGTGAAGTGGTCACCCTTGTCCACGGTGAAGAAGCCTACAAGGAAGCCCTCAACATCACAGAACAACTCTTTGCAGGAAACATCAAAAACCTTTCTGTCAAAGAACTCAAACAAGGCCTTCGTGGTGTGCCAAACTACCAGGTCCAAGCAGAAGACAACCTCAACATCGTTGAACTCTTGGTCACAGCTGGTGTGGTCAATTCTAAACGCCAAGCCCGCGAAGATGTTCAAAACGGAGCTATCTACGTCAACGGCGAACGCATCCAAGACCTTGACTATGTCTTGAGCGATAGCGATAAATTAGAAAATGAATTGACCGTTATCCGTCGCGGTAAGAAAAAATACTTTGTTTTGACATATTAAGAAAGCAAAACCACGAAGTTAATACGAAACTTCGTGGTTTTCTTATATACTTTTTCTGGGACTATTTCCTTTTCTGCGATGCAACAAAGCTTGGTTAATTCGTTGAGTTTTTTATGGAGCTGCCAAATCTGGTACAGCCAGATCAGGCCGTAAATGGCTAGAAAGATCAACCAAGGAATCGGGCTCCGTAAGGCTGTCCCCAGCCAAAAACAAGTAGGTTAATGCTAAGATGGCAGCTGTCACAACTAAATGCAAGGCCACACGCAAACTATAGGTCAAAAACTCTTCTTCCTCAAGAATGAATGTCAAGACTCCCATTGTCCCACTCATCAAAAAGATCGCCAGGATATTGCGGACATTTACAGCGGGATAGACGATGTTGGGATAGACATGGGATAATAACACCAAACACAAATAAAAGAAGGATCCTGTCCTCATACCAGATACAAAATAAGCTATAACTCGTTTCATCACTTTCTCCTACACCCCTAAATAATCCATCAAGGATTTGACATATTTCCGACTGACACTTGATTTTACTCCGCGTGTCAGTTTAGCCATCATATTGCCTGAAAAACTATCCGATAGCGATTCCAAATGGTCGATATTCATCACCGCGTGGCGGGATATCTGTAAAAAATTACGACGATTAATCCGATGTTGAAAATTTGTCAAAGTATCTCTGACGATGAACGTTTTGTCTGTCGTATAAATGGTTAGCTGATTCTTATCAATCTCGGCTAGAATAATGTCATCAATTTTCACCATGATCAAATGATCATCTGTTTTGATAGGGATCACTACTTGATTCACTGTCGAAAATTGTTCGAGATAGTCCATCACCTCTCGTGCTTGATCGGATAATTGCTTGGCTTGAATGACCACACAGGGGTCGTTTTCTGGGATATCCTGTTTTTCCTCAAAACGAATCTTCATTCCTACTCCAATTCTCACTTACTTTCTTTTATTCGATCTTTTGCTAAGGAAACCCAAATCCCCAAAGCTAAAAGAATACCACCTAACACTATAAGGTATGTTTGTTCCTTTGTCAATAAGGCTTGCCATTTGAGCTGAACGCCCATTTTTTCTTGAAACTCTTGAAGAAGATTATCTTGACCTTTAAAGGTCTCATTTAATGCTTCTTTCATGAGTACTTGCCGATAAAGTGCAGCAATATAAGTTGCTGGAGTACATTTCATTAGTAGTTGTGCAAAATCAGGTAGAACACCTAAAGGTACATAAGTCCCTACCAAAAAACCAGAAGCTGTACCCACTATGGTCGAAAACTTCCCAAGACTGTCTACGGAATGGAAAAAATAAACAAAAATGGCATTCACCAAACTAGAAAGCAGGCTACTAAGCAGCATGATGTGGAGTACTTCAGGTAATAGAGAAAGGGTTGGAACTTCTCTAAAATAACCACACATCAGCACATACATAAGGGCCTGCATGAAAAAGAGATGATGATTGCGCTCGTTAGATACGAAAATGGTAACCGCCACTTTCCTTGATCCGATAAATAAAGATCCTGATCTACTTGATGTTCACGATCCTTTACTAGCTGAGTCAGGGCAGCCAGACTTGTCGTAATCCCTGTCACAGCCAGCGTCCCACTCATTAACCAATTATTTAACACAGGACCACTATTGGGGAGCTGAGCCCAAGCATCTGTTAGATTTTTTTGAAGAAAAATAATATAAAGAATAAAGGAAATCAAGGCTCCCAACAGAGAGAAGAAAACTCCTGAACGATTTCTGAAGTACAATAAAAATTTCGCTTTAGTAAGGCTAGCATTAGCGAACCTCCCTTCCTGTAAGTGCAATAAAGGCATCATCCATGGTCCCTGGACGAAACTCAAAATGGGCTAGATTATCTCTAACTTGCGCCAGGTAATCAATGGCTTCCCTTTCACTCTTGGGTTGAAAAACATATTCTAATGATCCCTGTTGTTCTACTGACATTCCTGAATTTTTAAGACTTTCTATCTGCTGCATCTCCTTGAAACGAATCTTCAAGATGTTTTTGCATACTGACTCTTAATATCTAGTGCTGATCCCTGAGCAATCACTTTCCCATGGTCCACAATATAAATCTGATCAGCTTCATCTGCCTCGTCAAGATAATGCGTGGTCAAAACAACAGTCATTCCCTCTTCTTTCTGCAATTGATAGAGCAAATCCCAAATAGACTTTCGGGTTTGGATATCCAAACCTGTCGTTGGTTCGTCTAAGAACAGAATATCTGGTTGTGAGAGCAGGGCACGCGCAATGTCAACCCGACGCTTTTGGCCACCTGAAAGCGTCCCGTATTTCTGCTTTTGGAAAGCTGATAGACCTAGCCGATCAATAAGATCAGACACACGATTTGGTTTTAGGTCTTTGTACTGTCTCGCACGAATGGTCAGATTTTCTCTAACCGTTAGCATCTCATCTAAAACACTGGTTTGGAAGACCACACCAATTTTAGTACCTGGTTTATAGATGATTTCACCTTGCGTTGGTTGTTTCAAACCAATCAACATGGAAATCGTCGTTGATTTCCCCGCCCCATTTGGTCCTAGAATCGCATTAAACGTTCCCTTTTCAAACTGTAAGTGAATATTGTTTACGGCTAAATGATTTCCATACCGTTTACTGATGTTTTTAGCTTGTAATATCATGTTCTCTCTCCTTTTGATAGAACCAGTCTAGCAAAAAGCCATTTAAAAACGGCTTTTGGGGATAAGTGGTTAAAATGAAGAGATGAGTGGCGAGATAGAAGAGATTAAAATGAGTAAAAAATTTATTGCAACCATTCTTTTCCCCATTGATTCAAGTCCTTTAAAATCGGCATCAGTGATTTGCCTTTTTCTGTCAGCTCATATTCTGTATGGAGTGGCATAGACTCAAAATCATATTTCTCAACCAATTGGAGCCTCATTAAAGCATCGGTTGCTATCTAGAGGCTCTTTTGTTACACTACTAATATGAATACACCGATCAAACCAAAATTACAACGATTTCAAACAGCCACTGCTTTTGCCTGTCCCATTTGTCAATTGGACCTAGAACTTGTGGGGACCAGTTTTAAATGTCCCAAGGGTCATTCTTTTGATTTAGCGAAATTCGGCTATGTCAACCTGGCACCTCAGATCAAACAATCGAAGGACTATGACAAAGAAAATTTCCAGAATCGCCAGCTGATCTTAGAAGCAGGTTTTTATGAGCCGATTCTAACAGCGATCGGTCAAAAAATTCCGACCAGTGATGCCAGAATTCTAGATATCGGTTGCGGAGAAGGCTATTACTCCCGAAAACTACAAGAAGCCTATCCCAAGGCTACTTGCTACGCCTTTGATCTTTCCAAGGAATCTGTGCAACTAGCTGCCAAGAGTGACACTAGCTGGAAGGTCAATTGGTTTGTAGGAGACTTGGCTCATTTACCCATTCAATCCAAGAGTATGGAGGTCATTTTGGACATCTTCTCCCCGGCTAATTACGCTGAATTTGAGCGTGTCTTAAAGGCTGAAGGGGTGATCATTAAGGTTGTCCCAACCTCTTCTCATCTAAAAGAAATTCGTCAGTTGGCCCAAGATCAATTGACCAAGCAGTCCTACTCCAACCAGGAAATTTTGGAGCACTTTGAAGACCACTGCCAAATCCTCTCATCCGAAACGGTCAGCCTCACCAAGAGTTTAACTCCTGAAGAACGCCAGGCGCTCCTCGCCATGACCCCTCTTCTATTTCACGTAGACCAAGAAAAAATCGACTGGAATCAACTCACAGAAATCACCGTTGAAGCGGAGCTGCTAGTTGGGAAAATCAAGATACAAAGGACTTAAAGTAAAAGGCTGAGACAAATCGTCTCAGCCTTTACTCATCTTCTTCATGCTCTGTCATGACTTGTAAAGCACTTTTTAAATTCTTTTTGCTATTTGTGCGATTTTTTCGAGTTCTTCTTTCCGTTGACGATCACTCATATATTCCACTCGTGTAACTTGTGTCACTTTAACCGGTTTAATACCACAGGGTTTCAAGATTTGGGATTTTAGAACCTTTGCGTAGTCTTGAGAAAAAGGAAGAAAAATTTTTGGCGTATTATGCGTCGTAATGATCCATGCTTTTCCATCTAGTTGCCCCACCGGACCTCGAGGTCCATTCTGATAAGCAAAACCTGCAACAAAAACACGATCAATAAAACCTTTTAAAATAGCTGGCATTCCACTCCACCAAGTAGGGAAAATAAAAATCAACTGATCCGCCCAACTCAATAAATCTCTATACGGTTTCATGTCTTCATTATGCTGTAAATCTCTCCTTTTATGCCTTTCATCAAAACGTAAAACCGGATCAAAGTTTTCTTTATATAAGTCTACTATTTTAACCCTATGCTCTGGTGCTAAATGCTTTTGCACAGTTTGAAGGATTGATGCATTATAACTTGTTTCATTCGGATGTGAATAGATTATTAAAACATTCATCAGCTATCTCCTTTTATATAAATATCAAGCATCGTTCTGACGGTCTTTTGAACATCATTTTCTTTAAAGCTTTCTCCAACGGGACTCCTTACCAATAGAGCCAAACCAGCAATAAAACTCCAAAAATGGATCAAAATTTCTGCGTCACTACTAGAAAGATTTTCCTCATCTTTAAGTCTTAACGCTACCGACTTAAAATGTTCAAATCCTGGTAAAGAGGAGTTGACTGAAATAGTTTCCTGGGATAGCTCCAAATAGTTATATGGAAATTTGATAAATAATGCTTCAAATAGATAGGTTTCCTCTTGGGCAAACCTTACAAAGTTACAGCCCATCAGAATTAGTTGAGTTCTTGCATCTATGGAAGTATCAATCCCTTGTATCATATTTGTCAAAAGAACATTGATAAGTGTTCCATAACCACTTGAATATATCTATCTTTACTTCCAAAATGCTTATAGGGAGCTCCATGAGTCACCCCACATTTTTGAGCTATTGTACGCATAGACATCCGGTCAATCCCGTTAGTTCTAATTTCTTCAATGCCGACCGAAATTAACTTTTCTTTCAGTTCTTCCGTATTCCGTTTCATTTGACCACCTTTCCCTATCAAAGTATACGCCGTCTACTTTTTATAAAGTATACACTGTCTACTTATATTTGTCAAATTAAAAATACTCAAAACTTAGCTTCAGAGTCTCTGACCTTCTGTTATCTACTCACCTAAGGAAAGTTTCTAAGAAGACTTTATCTTCAATTAAAAAGCTGAGACAAATCGTCTCAGCCTTTTACTCATCTTCTGTATGCTCTGTCATGACTTGTAAGCGATAGGTTTTAGGCGATTTCCCACAGAGTTTACGGAAAACCTTGTAGAAATAGCCTACATTACTGTAACCAACTTTATAGCAGATATCTTCAATGCTGTCATTGGTCGATAAGAGGAGCTGCTGGGCAGCCTTAATCCGCTGTTTGTTGAGGAGTTCTGCGAACGTTGCATTGGTTTCTCGTTTAATCAATTGGCCTAAATAGACTGGATTGATAAAGAGAGCCTGACTGATGTCCTTGAGCGACAGCTCTTTTGGTAATCACGGCTAATCACTTGGAGGACACTCGCTACATTTTCGTTCATTCGATAATGGGATAAGAAACGGGACAACTCTTCCTGGATGAAGCTAATCATCTCGCTAAAGGTGGCAGCATCATGGACTTTCTTGACCACATCGGCCAAATCATCTCCTTGCAAGTATTCAAACAAATGAAAGACATCCATCAAAAATTGGATAAAGAGCTGCTTGGTCAGTGAAACCTTGGGCGTCTTCTCAAGGATCATTTTTTCCAACCAATCCAGTTCTTCTAAGATCTGTTGGATATTTCCTTGCATGATCACCCGGTAGGCCGGCTCGTAGTAATGGAAGACCTCTTCATCTTGATTGAGAGGGGTCGCTCCATAAAGAGACTCCGCTCCACTAGGTCCTTAAATTGATGAAAGTGCTCCTTATAAGGTGGCTCAAAGGCCTTCTCAATCATGGCTTCTTCTTCTTGATCTGAGATAAAGAGTTGAAGATTTTGCCCAAGAACTTGATACGACGAGCTGATAAAACCTTTTTCTCCTTAGCAACCCCAATCCACAGTGAGTTTCGTCCTGCAATATACCGACAAAACTCTTCCTCAGAGATATCATCGTGAATCAAGCGGTTGGCCAACTCTTGGCTTGGTTGCTGGATTTGGTGCTGGATTTTTCTAGGATATTGCCCATTTCCACCTTATTGACCGGTTTGAGCAGGTAGTCTGCCACGCGCAAATTGAGGGCTGTCTTGACATATTCAAAATCCTGATAGCCTGACATAATGATAAAAGCAGCATCTGGCATCAAATCCTTCATCTCTGCAATCATCTGAAGTCCGGTCTTTCCAGGCATATTGACATCCGTGATCACCACATCCACCGGATGCTCTCGCACATAATCAAGGGCCTGGTCGGCATCTTCTGCAGTTGCGACCACTTCCATATTCCAGTGGTCAAAGGGGATTAATTTTTTAACCCTTCTGTAATCATATACTCATCGTCTACTAATAAGACTTTGTACATTCTGTCTCCTTTATTCATCTTGAATGGTTATTGTATAGGTCACTCCATGGTGAGGTTGGGAGAAGACTTGGATATGGTAGCGATCTCCAAAATAGAGTAGCATGCGTTCATGGACATTGACAATTCCGATAGACTGCCGACCACTCTTTTCTTCGATTTCTGAGTGAGGATGGCGATTGGCCAGTATCTCTTGAATTTTTCTAGCTGTTCTTCTTCCATCCCACGCCCATTATCAGTAACTAGGATCATGACTTGCCCTTCTCCTTGCAAGACTTTGACACTAATCACATTGTCCTTGCGTTTGTGATCCACTCCATGCGCAAAATAGTTCTCGACCAAAGGCTGGATGGTGAATTTGGGAATCTTCATCTTTTCCAAACCTGGATCGATCTTAAAGCCATAGGCAATCGATTTTGGATAACGCACCATACAAAGGTAGCTGTATTTGCGACAAAATTCGAGCTCATTTTCAACTGTCGTTACTCGCTCGTCTGAGATATTATTGCGCAAGAGACTACTAAACTCATAGATAATATCACCCAATTCATCCTGCTCTTGCATGACGGCATACATCCGGATAAATTCCAGTGTATTGTACATGAAGTGGGGATTGATCTGGGCTTGTAGGGCCCGCATATTGGCATCTTTTGGCTGAGCTGCAGCTGGTAGATATCCCGAATGTTCTTATCCATATTGTCTAACATGGTATTGATCATATCCCCGATAACCAAGAGTTCTTGGTCCTTCGTGGACGTATCAATCCGTCGTTCGCTATCGCCTTGACTGATCTGCTCCATGGTATCGACCAAATCAAGGACTTGGCGACGGTAATTTTGAAAATTTGCCGCATTAATAAGTAAAGGATCAAGAAAATCAGGAAAGCAATGGAGAGAAAAGTGGTCAGATTAGCTAGACCCTTTTTGACCAGATAACTTTCAGAAACAGCTACATCCACCTTGTAGCCATAGATCGTGCTACGGGTTTGCCATTTAACATCTTTTGATTGCCCTTATCCCCTTCATGGTACATCTCTTTCCCAAAGGGAGTGAAGATTCGCACGGAGATCGGAAGATCGCCTCTGGCATTATCAATCGCTGCCGTCAAAATTTCTTGGTCCAGCGTCATATAAGCGATCCCAACTCCAGCACCCGTAGTCGGATCTGTCAAAGGAACTGGAATAGCTGTCGCAGGAGCCTTGTAATGGTCCGCTGAGACTTGCTTGCCTCCCTGTGATTGCCGGGTAGAGACAAATACCGTCTTGTAATCAGACAAGGTGACATCGATACCCTCGATGTTTTTATTGCTCAAATAGAGGCTGTCAATATTCTTATGTAGGGACAATTGGATATAAGAAGGAATTGGGCATTCAATCGCCAAGTCTCATACTCCGATGGTGACAAGGTAAAATAGCGATAAACTCCTTCTAATTTTGCAGGGTTTTCAACGAGGCTACGACCTTCTTGTGTGACCCGTTGATAAGAGGTCTCAAGATCCGTCACCACTTCGGTCAAGACCCGTTGGGCGATCCGGTCGGCTTCAGCTTGCTGGTTTTTCCAAGAGATCCCCGCGACAACTAGGCCCATGATGGTCAAAATGACTACCATGACATAGGCGTAGAATTTTAAAAGCGTACTTAACCAGATTTTTTTCATCGTTAGGATACCAATTTTTCGTGGATGTTTTGATAGACAGGGTCAAAGATATCATTGACAAAGAAATGCCATACACCGATCAAGACGAAAAGAGAAGGGCTGGCATATAGTAGCTAATGACGCCAAGTAGCGCAGTTCCAAGGATGAGCTTGAGAACCGGACGAATGTCCAGCAACATTCCGATCAAACTGAGCTTGATACTGTTGGCATAAGAGAGATCGAAATAAACTTGTAATTTCAAATAAACGGCGTAAGCTAGAGGCGCAACCAAGAGGAAAACCAGATTAAACAAGAGAACCAAAATTTGGAAGAAATTCAAGTGAGGGATCTGGATCATGAGGTACATGCCATAAAGGAGAACTCCTTCAATGGCAAAGAAGGTGTAAAAGACTTGATTGGCTGGGCGTAGATTTTCTTTGAAGAGTTCCCAAGCGCGTGACCAATGATAGTCCTTGTAGGTCATGCCATTTTCCGCATAGAGGCTCATAATAGTGGCACTAGCCGGTCCTACTCCTAGCAGAACACCCCACAGATCGTCAAGACCCAAAAAATCCCTGTTACCAGCATGGCCACATAGACTCTCGTAAAAATGAACTCGATGATTTTTCCCATCATTCAGCCTCTTTTCCAATTAGTGATTCTATTATACCATAAAAATAAAACGCTTTCCCCTATTTGCATTGGTAAATTGAAATATTGATTTTCATTTACAAGATTCATTTTCATAAAGACACAAAAGGCTCTGGAGATCCCTCCAAAGCCTTTTCGCACTACCTGTTCTTATTTTTTAGAAGCAAGGAATTCGTCGTATTGTTTTTGCATTTCGTCAAGCACTTTTTGGTAAGCACCTTCTGATTTCAATTTTTCAAGCATCTTAGGAACTTCTACTTCAGGATCCACAGTACCAGTATTGATAGCACCCGCGAATTGGTTCAAAGTATTTGTAAGAGCAGTGATTTCTGATTTCACTTTATCTGTGTTAAAGATGAAGCCAAGTGCTGGAGATTCTTTTGCAGTTTCCAAGTCTTTCTTAGATTGTGCAATTTGTTCATCTGTTACGTTTTCGTTGATGTAAAGAATCCAGTTGTTACCAGTGTTCCATCCAGACATGTGAGTGTTTCCGTTGTAGCCATCCAAGACTTTGACACGGTTTTCTTTGCCGGCAACTTTTTCCCAGTTCTTGCCTTCTGGTCCATAAACAAGACCGTTTAAGAGTTCTGGGTTAGTATTCAAGAGATTCAACACTTCCATAGCTTTTTCTTTGTTCTTAGAGTTGTTTGAGATAACAAAGTTAGCTACTTGAGTGGTGTTGTTTTTCTTGTACAGTTCAGTAAATGGTTTGATGTCGATCTTACGGTTTGCTACACGAGAAAGCAAGCTGTTACCGTAGTCAGCTGGTCCTACTGTTTCTTCACGAACCAACCATGTATCTTGAGAAAGATCATAACCAGTGTCGCTCGTTGCTACGTCTTTTGGAATGTATCCTGCTTCGTAGTATTTGTGAAGAGTCTTCAAGTTTTCTACATAACGAGGAATGGTGTAACGGTCAACGATCTTAGTAGTATCACCTTTCAAGTCAACAACGAATGGAAGTCCATCAACAGCCACGTAGTCGAAGTCATCTGAAGGTCCGCCGTAGCTCTTGTTCATTGCAAATGGAACAACGTTTGGATCTTTTTCTTTGATGGCTTTCAAGACTGGTTCAAGAGAAGCATAGTCTTTCACGTTTGAAACGTCGATACCATATTTTTCAAGAAGTGGTCCGTTAAACGCAAAGTTTTGAGAAGATGCAACGTTAGCTGCTACTGGAACAGCATAGATCTTACCGTTTACAGTGTTCCCTTTGATGTAAGCTGGGTCAAGTGCTTTGTAAAGGTCTTTCCCTTCTTTCTTGTACAATTCTGTCAAGTCAGCATAGGCACCTTTTTGAGCGTTGATAACATAGTTATTAGCAAAGGCAATATCGTAGTTATCACCAGATGAGATGATAACGTTCATTTTTGTGCGTAGTCACCCCAACCAAGATATTGGATATCCAATTTTGCGCCGACTTTCTTTTCAATGATCTTGTTGGCATTTTTAAGAAGAACATCCAAGTTATCTGGTTTATCACCGATTTGGTACATCTTGATGATTGGTTTACCGTCTTCAGTTGTTGCAGATTTCTTGCTGTTACCTGTAAGGCTTCCACAAGCAGCAAGAGTAGCTCCAAGAGCAATGACACTAGCAGATGCTAACGCATATTTTTTCCAATTTTTCATAAGAAAAATCTCCTTTATGTTATTTTCTTTTAGACTAAGTTATAAGTTGAAAATCCTGCTGATTTTCAATGAACGATGTTATTCTTTCACACCACCGATGGTCAAGCCTTTTACAAAGTAGCGTTGGAAGAATGGATAGAGAATGGCGATTGGCACTGTTGCCACAACCACCATGGCCATACGTCCTGTTTCCCGTGGGATGGATTGTACAGCTCCTGCCAATTGGCCAGATACCCCGACGTTTTTAGCGATGTAATCCATATTGTTTTGGATTTGCATCAAGAGGTATTGCAATGGGTAAAGGTTGTCACTCTTAATATAGAGGAGGGCGTTGAACCAGTCGTTCCAGAATCCTAAAGCAGTGAACAAGCTAATGGTCGCAATCCCTGGTAGAGAGAGTGGCAAACAGATTTGGAAGAAAATCCGTGTTTCGCTTGCCCCGTCGATCCGAGCGGATTCAAGGATAGCTTCTGGAATGGTCCGTTTAAAGAAGGTCCGCATCAAGATGATGTTAAATGGACTGAGCAACATTGGGATAATCAAAGCCCCAATGGTATCACCTAACTGCAAGAGTTGAGTGGTGACAATGTAGCTTGGAATCAACCCTGCGCTAAAGAGCATACTAAGGAGTGAAAATACGGTAAAGAACTTGCGGTATTTAAAGGTACTCCGTGAGATAGCGTAAGCATAGGTTGTGGTGATAAAGACATTACATGCTGTTCCCACAATGGTCACAAACAAGGTAATGAAGAGGGCTTGCAAGATTTTGTCTTTGAACTGTACCAAGAAGAGGTAACCATCAAATCCAAATTTTGCCGGCCAGAATTGGAATCCATGGACTGCCAAACTTTGTTCGTCTGTCAAAGAGATCATGACAACGAAGATGAAGGGAAGCACACAGGTCAAGCCAACCAAGGTCATCAACAAGGTGAAGAAGAAGTTGCTCTTCTTACTGAAAGAATGGATCCCGACATTATCAATTTTTTCTTTTTGAATGGTTGATTTTTTCATACGATCCTCCTTTCTAGAAGAGAGCGGAATTCTTATCAATGCGGCGGGCAAAGATATTTGAGATCAAGACAAGGATCAGACCGACAACCGATTGGTAAAGACCGGCTGCTGCTGTCATCCCGATATCCCTGACTTGGTCAAACCGTTGTAGACATAAACATCAATAACGTTGGTCACACTATAGAGCGCTCCAGCATTATGCGGGATTTGGTAGAAAAGACCGAAGTCTGCGCGGAAGATATTTCCGACTGCAAGAATGGTCAAAACCGTAATCAAGGAAGACAACTGAGGAAGGGTGATGTTGCGAATGCGTTGCCACTTAGACGCACCATCCACGGTCGCTGCTTCATAGTAGGTTGGGTCAATTCCCATGATGGTTGCATAGTACATGACACTGCTATAACCAAAGCCTTTCCAGATTCCTAAGAAGAGGAGAAGCGCTGGCCAGATCCACAATTCCGAATAGAAATTGATGGCTTTCATGCCAAATGAAGCTAAGATGTGGTTGATCAATCCTTTGTCCACGTTAAGGAAGGCATCGGTGAAGAAGCTGATGATAACCCATGATAGGAAGTATGGGAAGAGCATGGAGGTTTGAAGCACCTTGACCACTCTTTTGATCTCAACTCACTAAAGATGATGGCAATCCCAACGGAAACAATCAATCCTAAGAAGATGAATCCTAAGTTGTACAATACCGTGTTTCTTGTAATAATGTAGGCATCTTTGGAACTAAAGAGGAACTTGAAGTTGTCAAAGCCAACCCACTTACTCTTCATGACACTGTCAATGAAGCCCTCTCCCGTAATATGATAGTCCTTAAATGCTACGATATTCCCAAAAACCGGAATATAGAAGAATAAGATTAACCACGCTGCACCAGGTAAGACCATTAAAAGAAAAATGAAATTTTCTCTCAGAGTCCTTACAAACTTTTTCATTTAACTCCCCTTTGAGCCTTGAGCGTGTTTATTTGCTTTGGTAGCGTTTACATCACCTATTATAAGATAGCCCATTTATATTTTCAAACTCCTAATTATAGAAAAAATTCTACAAATTTATGACATGGCTTTAAAAAGGAGTAGAAAAGGGTGGTCGTAAAGACAGTTCCTCTTCTACTCCTATCCCACCGTGGATGAGATACCTGTCATCCAACTTGGCATTTTACGTTGTATAAATGGTCGAAGCTGTCGCAATGGTGTGCCATTGATTAGCTGTTGTGGCTGCGAAGTCCTGATCCCCGTAGAAATCGTTGAATGGTAAGATCTCTACTTCTAGTTCATCGATACGAGTGATTTCGCCTGCTAGGTAGTTTTCAATACGGCTTTCTGCGCGCTTAATTCGTTGCAAGAGTCCACCCATACGAATGTCCACTGTATCCAAACCAAAGACCTTGTTTTCTTTCAACCATTGGTGGCTAAAGAGAGAATGGAAGGCTTCTATCTCGCTTCTGAGTTTTGGCAATTCTTCTCTAGCAATTTGTCGCAAACTCTCTTTATCACCTGCGTGATAGGCCTCACGGATGCGTCGACCTACATCCACTTTACTACTTAAAATAGCATTCAACTGAGCCTGGGTCTCAAAGAGATAGGCGTAAACACCAGCTTTTTCTTTAATGTCAGAAAGAATCTCAGCTGCCTGGGCAAAGTGTGGCTTGTCCTGTTCAGGTGTCATGTGTTTGTCCAGAATCGGACAGAGAATATCTTGATAGAAGACATAGCGGTTGGGGTTGATACCATGTATATTACCTGGTAGGTCTGGCAAGAGGTTGGCTAGATCCAGCTGCATGAAGTCCTCAACAGATAGACCTGTATTAGTCTTGAAGTGAGCTGACAGACGTTCTAAATCATTGCGGTAGCTAAGTTCTGCCCAGATTTGCAAGCTTGGCAGAATAGAGAACTGGGCTGTTTCACCACCATTATCTCCCCAACCCGTCACGATGACTTCTTTGATCTGATTGGCACGGCAGGCTTTATTGGCTTCAAGAGCAATGAGACGACTGAAATGGTTGTGTGGCGTAAAACCAATCCACTTCCAAGCACCACCAGCAAAGGCGATATCCTGGCTAATCTTGTGGTGATTCCGGAAGTTACGATTGTATTTTTCTTCGCTATCCTGATAGTAATCCCAGTAAACCAAGGTCACACGGTCTTTGAGACGGTCAAGGTAAACACGAGTTTCCTCTGGAATTTCCACGTCACGGTCATACTGGCCATCTGCTGACATGAGCTTGAAGAACATATCGCTCCACATCTGGCAGTGGAAACCATACTTGTCTGCAATATCCAGCACGCGCTCCAAGTGTTGGCACATAAGGAGACTACGGTCCACAATACCGTTCAAGATGAGGTAGCGTCCCAAACCAACCAGGTGAGCTTCGTCCATCCCAATATTGACCTTGCGAGTTTGTAGCTTAGACAACGTCGCAAACATACCGTCAATCAAGTCATAGACTTTTTCTTCGCCAATGAGGAGAATATCTTCTACATCGCGGAGTTGCTGGACTTCTTTAATCCCCATTTGACAAAGGCTGATAAGTGAGCCAAGGTTTGGATGCATGGGACAAAAGTCATATCGAACTGTTGGGCGTAGGCTTCAATTTCCTGTAACTCTTCAGCAGAATAAGCTCCACGGAAATAACCAAAATAAGGTTGCCCTTCAATCTGATAGGTGTCTTCCATGTAGAGCTCAAAAGTTGAATAACCCATGAGAGCTAAGACCTCAATCATCTGCTTGGCAGATGCGACATTGAGCACGGCATTACGCGAACAGTCCGCCATATAGGCTAAATCTTCATAGGCCGCCTGCTCTTCAATCTCTACCTTGTCCCCTTCTGCTAAAGCTGTTGCGAGCACAGATAAAGCACGGTAGAGTTGATGAGGTTTACGGTAGGTCAGTTGATACTGCCCCTTCTCCCCTTGATAGAGATAGAAGCTTGGTCAGACTGAGCGACTGCCACTTCTACATCTGGTAGAGAAATGTGATTTTTAATACTTCGATAGATTGGGCTTGTTTGGGACTAAGTCCTGTAAAAGTTACCATTGGTTTTCCTCCTGTAACCAGTTGACAAGGGCACCGTAGAGATTGGCATCTGCCTGATAGGTGCAGGCTTGAATCACTGGAGCGATGGTATATTCTTCATATCTGTCCACAAAGGCGTCCACTGCTTTTTGAACCCCTTTGATAAAATCTGGGTTTTGACTGATAGAGCCACCTAGGCTAATCACATCTGGGTCAATGAGATACTGGATATTGAGCAGTCCTTGAGCAAGATTACGATTCATGCGCTCAATGGCTTCCTGGCAAAGGGCATTGCCGGCTGCAGCCTCTTGGTAGACCTTACGTCCATCCCAGTCAGACTGACCTGATTTTTCAATCACATAGCGAACCATGTTTCCTGTAGAAGCGAGTTGTGACCAGTTGTTGAGCTTTTCTGCGGGTTCAATGGTGGTCATATAGCCAAACTCTCCTCCCAAGCCATGACGTCCACGGTGAAGCTTACCATTGACAATCATGGCTCCACCGATTCCGGTACCAATCACGACACAGGCTGCATTTTCAATCTCAGGATGCGCCAGCAATTCACTCAGTCCAACACAGTTGGCATCATTTTCTAGATGGACAGGTAGCTTGTGATGAGAAAGGGCCTCATACCATGAAAAACCATGGATGTAAGGAATGGCACTGATCCCTCAATCACCCCAGTTTCTTGATGAACAGCCCTGGGACACTCATGGCAATCCCACGGTAGTCACGTTCTGACAAGCGTTGGTCCAACCAAGCCAACAACTCTTCTAGAGTTTCTGGCGTTGGGGTACTGGCCTTATCTAAAATCTTTCCATCCGGAGTGAGACTAGCAAACTTAATCCCAGTCCCTCCAATATCAATCGTTGCAAGGGTCATGGCTTTTACCTGTAAAAGGAGCGAGTCAGCAGTCGGTTCTTACTCTTTTCGCTCCTCCTTTCCTTTTATTGTTTCTTCAGCTGCAACCAGCTATACTTCTTCTTTTTAATCCATTCTGTCCGGATTTCTTGCGGTGCTAATAAACCTGTATGGACCGGATACGGTTGTTCCAGAAGATCGACAACCGTTTGTTGTCCTTCTGACACGCGCACATTTTCTTGGCTCATGTTGTAATAGCGAAGGATGTAACCTTCTTCATTTTCTGCTACCTTAAAGGCTGTTGGACAAACCTGAGGATGTGTCAAGGCTGTATGCTTAAGTAAGCTACCAGATGCTGCTACACTTCCTTCTTGTTTTTCAACTTGAAGGCTGGTCATCGGTGTCTGCAAAGCTTTCGCTCGGCGATAAGCGGAGAAGCGTCCCTGAGCTTGATGGCATTCTACTGCATATTCAACCTCAAAGTCCCGCAAGCATTGTGCTTCTGGTGTTGGGAAATAACCCCAGTCACCAAGTTCACCGGAAGCACGGAGAAGGGTTACAGCTATCGTATCGTCTCCAAGGATTTCGTATTCATGCAATCCTTTATTGGCCACTGTTACCCTTTGACGTCATCATACAAGCTGACGAAGGCTTGTTGGTGTTGGGGATTTTCAGGATTTTCCCAAGAAGCAGCTGGTTTATTTGGCCGTGTGACAACCTCATAGATACTTTCAGAATCGTTGCTCGGACGTGTATTGTGAGTCTTGACCAAGAGACGGATACGGTGATCCTTGGCTGTGTTGGTGAAGCGCGTCTTGAAGCGAATTTGCGGATCATCTACAAAGATGGTCATCTCCGTTTCAAGAGGGATGGTTGTCAGCTCTTCTGAGCGACTTGCCTTGCGGTTCATAAACTCGATAATGCCTCTTTGCTCCGCATCCAATTGTTCATCCGCGCTGACCGGGATCGTCAAGTCATGCTTGAGCAAGATTTTGGCATAGCGAGCATTGTTTTCCAAGACCTCATAAGCTGTTAACTCCGCATAGATCGGCTCTGTTCCTTTTGGTTGGAAGTAGATATATTCATTTCCGATATCACCACGATCTTCAAAACGAAGGAAATCCTCATAAGCCTCATTGGTCGTCTTGTCGTAAAGAGTCAAGCCATCATCGATACTAAGGGTTACAAATGGCGTATCAATCACCCCATTTTGGAAAAGACCATCATGATGAGGTGCTTTGCCTTCCAAGAGCTGGAAGGTCGTCCAAGAAAGAGGCGCTAGGTGAACCGGAACCGTCACGCGCACTTGACGTGCAATATAAGGTTGACGGAATTTATCCTTAGGCAGGGTATAGCCAAAGCTTGCTCCCAAGTCCTCAATCTCTGCTTCTACAAGATGTCCATCTAAATCCTCTACATGGTAGTCTGGCAAGCTCAAAGCAGCCATTTTCTTGAAGCCTTCTGTCGGATGCAATTCCTTAAATGGACAAACCGCAACATCGACAATCGTGCTGACGGTGTCCACCTTATTATGCAAGCCAGTGTTGATGACCGTAAAGAGGTGCTCACTCTGGGCTTTTTGAGTCGCTAGTTTACCCTTCCATTCGTTCAGAAGGTTGGTCTTGACAAAGTTTCCGACTTGGTTGACCTTGGCAAAACGAACTTCCATTTCACGGTGAACATCATCTACGCTACATCCACAAATACTATCGTGTGGCGCATTTTGTAAGAGTGTCTTCCAAGCATAGGTCAATTGATCCTTATGGTTGTGCCCACCAGTAATGATGGTCAAAGGTTCCACCACTTGCTCGAGCAAGTTGCTGTTTTCTTGGAAGGCTTGTTTGAGGTAAATACGTGAAGAAGAGGTATTAGCAAGAGTGTACCAACCATCGGTTTCCTGACTGGTCAATTCTCCCGTAACCGTTGATAATTGTTCGGGAAGTGCACTTTCCACTGCTTGCACATATTCATCAAAGGAGCTATGAATAAAGGTCACGTCAGGGAAGAGTTCGTTGGCCACGCGAATAGCTTCACTCAAGTTTCGTTGAACCGGTTGGTGGTCGCATCCGTTCATCATCAACCATTGGTTGGTTGAGGCATAGTCGCGAACATCTGCCAATTTTTGTTTCCAGAAAGCCAAAGCTTCGTCTTTATCCACTGGAATTTCGTTCCCGTTACTGTACCAGTTGGCAAAGAGAATACCTAGCACACGGCTACCATCCGCCCCTTGCCAGTACATCTCAGAAAATTGAGAGGTAAACTGTTCATCTTCAAGGACTTGATTGTCAAATCCGATTGGCTTGACACCGCGACCAAAGGCTGCTACGTGAATACCTGATTTTTGAAGGATTTGAGGAGCCTGCCCCATATTTCCAAAAGTATCTGGGAAATAACCAATTTGAGTAGATTTGCCCCATTTGGCACATTCAGCCTGTCCAATCAAGGTATTGCGGACGTTGGCCTCACTGGAGATCAGGTAATCATCCTGCAAGATATAGAAAGGACCAATCTTGAGCTTGCCCTCGTCGATATAACGTTGCACCTTGTCGCGGTTTTCAGGGCGAATTTCTAAATAGTCGTCAAGGACAATGGTTTGTCCATCTAAGTGGAAACTTTTGAACTCCGGATCATTTTCAAAAGATCAAAGAGATTGTCAAACAGTTCCACCAATTGCATGCGGTGGCTTTCAAAAGGTAGATACCACTCACGATCCCAGTGGCTGTGAGAGATAATATGTACAACAACATTTTCCATGAGTAAAACCTCATTCTAACTTAAATTTTTAATGTTTTAAATATAAACTTGTGATTCTAACAAGAATCAGTGAAGCTAAAGCGTGCTCCTTATACTCAATGAAAATCAAAGAGCAAACTAGGAAGCTAGCTGCAGGTTGCTCAAAGCACTGCTTTGAGGTTGTAGATAGAACTGACGAAGTCAGTAACATATATACGGCAAGGCGAAGCTGACGTGGTTTGAAGAGATTTTCGAAGAGTATTAGCGAATATCCAAGTAATCCAAGACTAATTCGCAGAACATCATGTTGGCCCAAGAGAACCATTCGCGCGAGTACTTGCTTGGATCATCTACATGGAAACTTTCGTGCATGACGCCCGTGCCTCCATCGCAGGCAACCAGCTGATCCAGCAAATGTTTTTCTCAGCTTTATCTGTCGTTGTCAATCCTTGGATGGACAGGGCGATCGGCCAGATATAGCGATAAAAGGTATGAGAACTTCCGAGTCCACTTGCGTACTTCCCTTCATAGAAGTAGGGATTTTCAGGGCTCAAAATCGTCCGACGAGTAGCTTGGTAGACCTCGTCGTCAATCTCGCAGTAGCCCAGATAAGGAGCTGCCAACAAGCTTGGCACGTTTGGATCATCCATGATGCTAGCATTTCCCAAACCGTCTACTTCAAAAGCATAAATCTTTTCACCCTTGCTGTTAGTCGTGTAGGCGTAGTTTTCGATCCCTTCTTGAATCTCAGTTTGGAGACGCTTGGCATCAGCAATAATACTTTCGCTATCGGCTAGATTCAAGTCTGCGAAGATTTCTTGCACATAGCCCAAGACAACCACTGCAAACATATTAGACGGAATCAAGTAGCTATACTGACAGCAGTCATCACTTGGACGAAAGGCTGACCAGGTCATCCCTGTCACGGCGAAATCTGGCCCAAAGCCATCATTCACCAGCGTGTCTTCCTTACGATCTGTATCCCGAACGAAGCGATAAGGGGAGTTCTTGTGGTCTTGTTCCACTGTCCAGAGATGAAGGATTTCCTTGGTCGCAGTGACAAAGGTTTCATCAAATTGGCTAGTCTCACCAGTTTCCTTCCAAAGAAGATAAGCCAGCTGCAAGGGATAGCACAGCGAATCCACCTCATACTTGCGCTCCCAAATCCAGCCATTGAGATCTGTATGGTCAGTCTCGTGATGGCCTTTCCAGTTCTCCTCAATATTAAAAGAGTTGGCATAGGGATCTTTGAGAATCAAGGTCATCTGGCGTTTGACCAAACCAGCAATGGTCTGACGCAAACGAGGGTCTCTTTTGCCACATGAAGATAGGGCCTCAATTGAGCCGTCGAGTCACGCAACCACATAGCTGGGATGTCCCCTGTTAACACAAAGGTTGAACCGTCTTCTAAAATTTCAACTGTATTGTCCAAAGTGTCTGTATAACAACGTTCAAAGACATCCACCCACTCCGGGTACTCCTTAGCTCGCTCAGCCACTTGATCCAACCATTCTCGCACAATTTCTTTTGAATAGGTCATTTATTTTCCTCACACGTATCGATTCTTTCCTATTCAGTATAAAAGATTTCAAAAGGGAAATACATACGCAAACTATAGCCCTTTTTCTACAAAATTTTCCATTTGATAAAAACGCTATCATATTTGACAACGCTTTGATACAATTGAAGAAAATACCACTGCGTGTTCCAAGAAAAACACAGATCATTTAAGGTTGATGAAGAAAAAGGAGACAAGATGCGCACACATTGCCAGACCATCGATACCCGCTGGGAAGCGATAATCATCCCCACTATTCCCACGGAAATACCCTCCCTTATACCGGTGTCCCTTTTGGAATGAACTACTTCCTTCCCCAGACGACACACGAACAAGGGGCTTGGTTTTTCAACCCCAATCTCCCTATTTTTCAGGGATTTCGTCTCACCCACCAGCCTAGTCCTTGGATAGGAGACTACGCTTGGTGCCTCATCACGCCCATCACAGGAGATATTGCAAGTTCCGACCTCTTCCGTCGCCAAAGCAGTTATTCGATGAAAGAAGCCGTTTTCCAGCCTCACTACCTCCGTTTTTTTCGGAACGTTATCAGATTCAAAGCGAGCTGGTTCCAAGCCGCTACAGGGCTGTCATGCGCTTTCGAGCACCAGAAAAGCTAACACTCTGCTTTCATGCAGCAAAGGAACTAGAGGACTTGACTCTGACAGACCAAACCTGCCACTTTCACATTCTGGATCAGGCCCATACCGCAGATACTTCATACTCTTTCTATCTCCAGTGGCAATTTAGCCAGCCGATTGAGAGCGTCACTCACATCGATCAAGATCTTTTTCTGACCTTTGCTAGCAATGAAGTGACCGTCCAATTAGGAACTTCTTATCTGTCCCAAGACATGGCTCACAGCCATCTTCCCCACCTTCCCTAGAGGAAGCTAAAAGAAGCAGCCGATCAATGGAATCAGCTACTAAAACGAATTGAAGTGAAAGATAACGGAGGGTGTGATCAAGCCTTTTTCGACCATTGCCTTTACCGACTCCTCCTTTTCCCTCAAACCTTTTATGAAACAGATACCGAGGAAATGACTGGCACCTGGATGTCACTCATAATGAAATCAAACCAGGAAAAGCTTATACCAATATCGGATTTTGGGACCTCTTTCGGACCTCTTTTCCGCTCTTTAGCCTTGTCTACCCCGATTATTACCGTCACTTTCTCGAAGGATTTTTAAATACTTACAAGGATACTGGTTTTCTACCAAAATGGTTGGCCCCAGATGAACGAGGGATGATGCCAGGTACTCTCATCGATGGGATCTTTGCGGATGCTGTCACAAAAGGGATCGCACCAGACCTACATGAAAACATGCTCACAGCTATGCTCCAGACGGCCCAAAAACAGACCCCACTCAACATTTTGGTCGCCATGGCAATGAAATCTACAAGACCCTTGGCTACCTACCCGATGATTTTCACGAAAGTGTAAGCCATAGCCTAGATTATGCCTATAGTGATTTTTGCATTGCTACCGTTGCCAAGCAATTGAGTCATGCAGAAACAGCCGCTCGCTATGCCGCTTCCAGCCTCTCCTACCGAACATTGTACGATGCCCAAACGGGCTTCATGAGAGCGCGATCCACCAATGGAAACTTTAAAGAGCCCTTCTCTCCTACCAGCTGGGGAGGAGATTATGCAGAATGCTCTGCAACACAGGCTACTTTTGGAGCCTTACACGATCTCTCCGGCCTGATAGAGCTAATGGGCGGTAAAAAGCCTTCACCCAACGACTGCTGGATCTGGCCAATCAAAAACCTCAATTTGATGTAAGAGGATATGGCTATGAAATCCACGAAATGAGTGAAATGGCCCAAGCCCCATTTGGGCAGATTGCCATCTCCAATCAACCCAGCTTTCACATTCCCTACCTCTTCCGTCACACCCTTCATCCCGAATACACCAATCTCCTGATCCACCAGATCCGTTCCCAAGCTTTCCATCAAGATTTCCAAGCCTATCCAGGTGATGAGGACAATGGTAGTCTATCTGCTTGGTACCTCTGGTCAGCCCTTGGGCTCTATCCAACCTGTCCAGGAAAACCAATCTATGATCTGGGCCTCCCTCTCTTTAAAGAAGTCCTTCTCCATCTTCCCAAGCAAGAGCTCAAAATTTGCGCCAACTCACATACTGCAGGCGCCTATTTCATCCAAAAAGCCCTATTAGATGGCAAAGAGAAACAAGAGGTTTCCCATCAAGATCTCCTTGAAGCCCAATTGCTCCAATTTGAGCTTTCTTGGCTCCCACCACATGCATAAGAAAAGAGAGTGGGACAGAAATCGGTAATTCGTTAGAATTCGATTTCGTCGTCCCACCTCCGCACAGTTGAGTAGAGCTGTAAAGCTGATGAAATCAGCGTAGTAGAGCCCACTCAACCACTGCGTCTTGCTTGACAATCCAAAAATAATTGAGAGGCTAGGACTTTTGTCCCAGCCTCTTTTTCCATTATTCATCTCCTACATGATAGTAGATCGAGCCTTGTTCCCAAAACTAGCGATACCAACACCAGACCACAAACGGTTTTTAGAGGCATCTGATGTATCCTTAAAGACGACTTGTCCTTGATCATCGACCTGATCACCAATAGTTACTCCAGCAGGAATATACTCCAACAAGAAGCCCCATCACGACCACCATAAATGCCTTCTGAGGCGGTTCCATAATCCGTCAAAGAAGCTCCATAGCCCTCTAACTCTTGCGAGACCAAACCTTTGTCGTTAAAGACCAGCTTGTTTCCTTTATCATCTTGCCAGACACCAGCAATACTGCTGTAATCTCCATTGGCAATAGCCTCAAGATCCATTTTCTTCACTTCTTTTTCTCTTCTTTTTTCTTTCTCCTTCACTTCCGAACTAGACGCATCCGTCTTTTTGACCTCAGAAGAGGTCGTCGTTTGACTAGAGGAGGCGGTTGATTTTTGCTCGCTCCCTGTTGCGAACAAGCTATCAACAGGACCACACTGAGAAGACTCACAAGAATTGCACCAACTTTTTCATTTAAAATTCCCCATACATTTTTTTAGTTTAAAGCCCTCTCATTGTAACGTATTTTCAAGCATTTGACAAGCTTCACTCCTCATTTTTAATCAAAAAGAGACCAGGATAATCAGTCCTAGTCTCTCTTTTGATATAGCTCTTAATGAGCCAGCATTTCCTGTGCCACTTCTAAACCAGATAAGTTCGAAGGATAATACGTTGGCCAATTTTCCAACTCATCATAAAGCGCCTCTTGACTCTTTCCTCCATGGAAAATGTGGAAGTGAGCTGCTTTTACCGGAGTAATTTCATGGTCACTAAATTGAACATATTTGAAGTCTCCCGCATCGCTCTCCTGGGCTTCAAAGAGATAACGAACACCACGATTCCCCTTCTTATAAGTCAAAATGTGCTTACCTACGTATTTATAGGTGTATTTCTTAGAAGATCCTTTTGATAAAACTCCATTGAATCCTTATCAATCTTAATCCGATCAATATCTGTTTGGTAACCCTTGGTATAATATTCCTTATACTCAGCAGCCGTCATAGTTGGATTTAATTTTGCCTTATAATCAAAGACCTGATCCAACGTTCCATCTTGCAAGTATGGATAAACCGATTTCCAATCACCTGCATAATTTGCTAAGCTACGATCCTTCACTTGACTATCCTCGAAATAGCCCTTTTGAACCGTCTTAGAATCTTCCTCATGTTCCGGTTGAATATCCTTACCAGCTTGTGACGTTGTTTTCTCTAGCGCCTTCAGATTCTCCTTCATGACAGACACGTAGTCTTCGCCATCTTTCATTTCTTGATCCGTCAAGCTTTCCAAAGGATTTAAGACAGCCAACTCAACACCAGCTTCAGAAGACAAGGTTTTCGCCAAGGACTTAGAAGCATTTTCCTCAAAGTAAATGACCTTGATCTCATTTTTCTTGATATACTCTGTCAATTCACGCAATCGTGCAGCAGAAGGCTCGCTATCAGGTGAAATCCCTGAAATGGCTACCTGATTTAAGCCATAATCTAAGGCCAAGTAACGGAAAGCCGCGTGTTGGGTCACGAAATTCTTTTGTTTCGCATCTTTCAACCCATCCTGATAAGCTTGATCCAAAGCCTGTAATTTCTTTAGATAGGCTTGGGCATTTTTCTCAAACGTTTTTTTCTTATCTGGATAAGCTGCCACCAACTGATCACGAATCGACTCTACCATCTTCATGGCACGATGTGGAGAGAGCCAAAGGTGAGGATCATATTCATGATGGTGTTCTTCGCCCCTTCGTGTTCATGTTCCTCTTCCAATCCAGGAAGCAAGACCATGCCCTTGGTAGCATCGATCACTTTAGTTTTCTTATCCTTCATTGATTTCAAAAGATTTGGAACCCAGGTTTCCATGTTTTCATTTTCATAGACGAAAACATCCGAATCTTGAATCATAGCCCGCCCCTTAGCAGACAATTCATATTCATGAGGCTCTGATCCCGCTCCAATGAGCAGGTCTACCGTTCCTTCATCTCCGACAATATTTTTTGTAAAATCATAAACAGGATAGAAAGTGGTCATCACTTTTAATTTCCCATTTTGACTCTGACTTTTGCCACAAGCTGTCAAAACAAGTGTTAAAGCCACTAACAATAACCAACCAAATTTTTTAAAGTTCATATCTACTTCCTCAAACGTGATCCAAGATTCACAAGCAAGAACAGTCCCACAAATAAAAGCGTGATGCTGGCACTCGCTGGTGTATCTGCAATATAAGACAAAATCAACCCACTAAACATCCCGATAAAGCCAATGATGACTGCAATCAGCATGACCCCACGGAAGTTCTTCCCTAATTTCAGCGCAATACTCGCCGGTAAAACCATGATGGTTGAAACCAATAACGATCCTGCTGCAGGAATCATCAAGGCGATAGCAACCCCTGTCACCACATTAAATAAGATAGACATGGTCCGGACCGGAAGCCCATCAACAAAGGCCGTATCTTCATCAAAGGTCAAAATATACATAGGACGCAAGAATAAGGCCGTCAGCACTAATACAACGAAAGCAATCACAAACAAGGCGATCACCTGTTCATCCGTAATGGTTAGGGTAGAACCAAACAAATACTGATCCAAGCTCATCGAGCTTTTCCCACCACCACGCATCAGTACTAAAGCTAGGGCAAGACCAGTGGACATTAAAATTGCCGTCCCGATCTCCATAAAGTCCTTAAATAAGGTCCGCAAATACTCAAGAAATACCGCAGCAATAATTACAATGATCATAGTCGAGAGCGTCGGAGAGATCCCAAGGAAAAGCCCAAAGCGACACCCGCAAGAGAGACGTGACTCAGCGTATCACTCATCAGACTCTGCCGT